>CAIVIS010000305.1 GCA_903906055.1 uncultured Acidimicrobiaceae bacterium | reverse complement strand
TCGACACCGTGCCAGGATACCCTTAGGGGTATGTGTAGAGCAGCGACATGCCGCCAGTGCGGTCGTCCGACGTGGAAGGGCTGCGGCCTCCATGTAGAACAGGTCCTCGCCCATGTGGCCCCCGCCGACCGGTGCAACTGCAGTGCCGAGGCACCCGTCCGGAAGCGACGCTGGTTCCAGAGCTGATCCGGTTGGGTTCGAGACCCTGCCTCATCGCACTCCTACCAACCTGATTCGAATCCCTAGAGGTCCCCGAGCACCGCTAGGGCATCGAGGTCGAGTGCCTGCTGGGCGTGACGGGACACGCTGGCCAGGAACATCCGGTCGCCCCGGTCTGTCTGCTTGACCATCATCGAGGCCCCGACTCCCATCATCAGTCCGCCGAAGCACTCCCTGCGGTAGTCGGCCACCAGTGACTCGAGCGAGTAGTCCTCGACGCCCTGGTCGATCAGGGCCTGGTGATAGCCAGCGATCAGTTCGTCCTGCACGGGCCTGCGCACCTCGGGCTCCAGACTGCCCCCGATGAAGTACGCCAGGTCGTAGGCGCCCATACCCCAGTTGATGGTCTGGAAGTCGACCACCACCGGATCGGGACGCTCCGGGGTGAACAAGAGGTTGTCCAGTCGGAAGTCGGCATGGACGATCGTCCGCGGATCCCGCTCCCTGGACATCCACGAGGTGAGGTGGGGCATGAAGGACTCGAGGAGTTCGACATGAGCCGGTGTCAGCCGGTCCTGGTATCGGCTGAGGAACCCGGGGAAGACCCCGGCAACGATCGCCGCCGTGAACTCCTCGCTTGCCGGGGTAGCCCGGTTGATCCACTCCCGGCTCGCCAGGTCAGCGTCCCCCCAACACGGTGCGTGGAGGGCGGCCATCTGGCCGATCGCCGCGACGGCGACGGTGGCATTGCATCCGTCGATCTCGTCGCCCTGGGTGGCGCTGTGCACGTCCTCGAGCAGGAGGGTGAACCACGCCTCGTCGGGGTCCAGCGCCGCGAACAGCACCCGAGGCAGGCGCGTCCCTACCCGAGGCGACACCTCGAGGTAGAAGCGCACTTCGACCTCGTAGGCCCGCATGATCTTCCCGGTGGCATGACTCATGGTGTCTTGGGATGCGAACTTTCCCACCACGCTGGCCGGGCCGACACTGGCTGGTTCTGTATGCAGGTTGAAGCGGACCGTGTCGGACATCTGTCCGGTGCCGACAGGTTCGGGTGAAAAGCTGACGACAGCGGCATCTTGGGGGAGGAGTCCTTGGGACCGCAGGACCGTGGTCAGCCAGACGGCGTCCACATCGTCGGCCGAGCGTCGAACCTCGCCCGGCCCTGACAGGGGCGGATGGGCACCTCGGCCCGAGTCACCGGGAACCCGATCGGACGAGCGGGTCATTCGAGGCCGGCTAGTCGGGGGCTGATGGTGAGCCCGCCATCGACCCGCACGACCTGGCCGTTGATGAAACCCGCGCTGTCGGACAAGAGGAAGCCGACGACAGCCGCCACATCTTCGGGTGTACCCAGCCGGCCCAGTGGGTTCTGTTCGGCGAGGCGAACCCTGCCAGCCTCGGGGACGCCCCGGGCCGCGGTGTCGGTGAGGATGAAACCGGGAGCGATCATGTTGCACCGGATCCCGTCTCGGCCGTAGCGAGCAGCCACATGGCGGCCCAGCTGCTCGATGGCTGCCTTCGACACGCCATAGGCGACCCGGCGGTGCTCGCCGATAGACGCCGACCCAGAGGAGATCAGCACGATAGAGCCCCCTCCTCTGGCCCGCATCAGGGGGATGACCTGTCGGATGAGCACCAGCCCACCGGTGGTGTTGGTCGCCATGACCCGGTCCCACGTATCGAGGTCCACATCCTCGGCACCTAGGTCCGTGCGAAAGTCGGTATAGGCGGCGTTGTGGTCGAGCAGATCGATGCCCCCGAAGTGAGCGTGCACCTCACGGACCATGGCCTCTACGGACAGTGTGTCGGACACGTCGCAGGTCAACGGGAGGGCTTCGTTGCCCCCACCATTGATCTGGTCGGCCACCGCACGGGCACCATCTGCATCACGGTCAGTGACTGCGACCATTGCACCGAGTGCGGCAAGGTGCATGGCGGTGGCGGCACCGATCCCACGGGCGGCACCGGTGACGATCGCCACCTTCCCTTCGAGGGAGGCAACTACCGGCGACGACATCAGGACCCGCTCGCAGCGGTTGGTAACGGGTGCGTCATCGGGTGGGCCATCGGGTGGATCATCGGGTGCGTCGCCCTCAACGTGGACTCCGGTGACACGGTCGATGACATGGGTGCACGGTAGCCAACGCAGCCGACCAACGCGCACGCGAACTTGCCCGTGACGCGAGCCAGCGCCCGCCCCACAACCATGGGACTGGGCGCTCGACTCTGTATGTACTCTGAGAACAGGCTGCGGTGGGGAGTGGCTACCAGGGAACTTGTTACATTCCTGTCTTGGCATCGCTCCGACTTCGAGCCGCATGTCCACGACGAACCTGGGCCTACGGGCGACCGCCCGTCAATCCCTCGCCACCCGCTCTCAGAACGGGCAACCGTTGCGTAATCGCATTGGCGCCTCCTTCGGAATCCGGACGGATTCCTCACTTCCCATGGTACGGATCGGGCGTCACCGAGGGCAGAGGCGAAGGTCCTGACAACACGGCGCCTCGGTTGCAGAACGTGCACGGTCCCAGTCGATGCCTGGGTTCAGCCCGCCACAAGCGATGGGCGCGACACGGCGAACATCACCAGACAGGTGACGACCGTCACCAACGTCCAGGACCAGGCAGCCCGGGGCTTGGATCGCAGGGTGGTGAAGACGACCATGGCTGCTGCCGCTAAGGACGCAGCCAGCAGCGCCGACTGCACTCCCCGGGCGCTGCCCCCCAGCATCCAGATCACGACCGCGCACGATGTCATCAGCACCACCCCAGTGAGCAGCGCGTCGCGCGCGGTCATGCGCTGAGGAAGACCGGCGATACCGGATCGGGCGTCGTCTTCCCGGTCGGCCAGGGTGTTGATGAAGTGGGCGCCGATACCGAGCAGCGCAGTGGCGAGCATGATCGCCGGCCGGGGCCAGGGATACCCGGGAAGCCCGAGCGTCACGAACGCCGGCAGGAGCCCGAAGGAGATCGCGTAGGGGAGCGGGCTGGCCACAGTGGCCTTGATCCCGAGGTTGTAGGCCCAGGCCGACGCGATAGCCACCAGATGGACGACAGCCGCACGCCATCCGGACAGCAGGGACAACGGAACCGCCGCCACCAGGGCGGTGCAGGCAGCCGCCCGCACCATGCCCATGCTGACTGCACCGGACACGATGGGCTTGTCCATCCGGCCAGTGGCAATGTCGCGGCTGGCATCGAACCAGTCGTTGCTCCACCCGGTGGAGAGTTGGCCGGCCAGCACGGCCACCGCCACGGCTATGCAGCCAAGGGCCCCTCGGCCGGCCAGCACGGCCAAGCCGGTGGTCATGGCCGTAACGGCCAGAGTGGGTTGAAAGTGGCAGGCCCGAATCAGACCGAGCACCCACCTGCCAACGACAGCGTCGCCAGCGTCGACGGTCGGCGTCGGAGGTTCCAGGGCCACAGGCCACCCTAGGCCGGGATCAGTCGTTTACAGACCTTCGGGAGCCGAGGCCGGGCGACCTCGCCGAGTACCCAGTCCTACAGCGAATAGGAGCGTGCGGCTCCGCTGGGAAGCAGCAGCCCGTTGCTGTGCGTCTGGGTCATGAGATGCTCGATCCCCGAGGCGGGCACGGGCCGCGAGAACAGGTATCCCTGGCCGTGGTCACACCGCTCGTTGCGGAGACCCTCGAACTGCTCGGCGTGCTCGATGCCCTCGGCCAGGGTCGTCAGGCCCAGTGTGTGACCGAGTTCCACCAGGGTGTGCACCAGTGCGGCCGCGTCAGGCGAGATGGTCATCTCCGACACGAACGACCGGTCGATCTTCAAGATGTCGACCGGAAACTGGCGCAGATAGGCCAGCGACGAGTAGCCGGTTCCGAAGTCGTCGATGGACAGGAGGACGCCAAGATCCTTCAATCGGTGGAGCCGGGCGACGGTGGCATGGGCATCCTTCATCAGCACGGACTCGGTGATCTCGATGATGAGCGAGCTAGGGGAGAGCCCATGGGTCAAGAGTGTCTGGCGCACGTCGTCGACGAACTCGTTGGACTCGAGTTGGCGCATGGAGGCGTTGACCGACATGGTCAGGTCGTAGCCCCCGGCTTGCCAGAGAGCCAACTGTCGGCATGCCTCTCCGAGGACCCACCGGCCGACCGCGACGATGTCGCCGCTGTCCTCGAGCACGGGGACGAACTGGTCTGGGCCGAGTGTGCCCTTGGTCGGGTGCTCCCAGCGGATCAGCGCCTCGACCCCGTGCAACTGTGCTTGGTCGAGATCGAAGATGGGCTGGTAGAGCAGGCGGAACTCCCCGCCAGCGAGGGCAGAGTCGAGTTCGGATCTGAGGGTAAGCCGGTCGCTAGCGGCCAGGTGCATCGACTCCTCGAACTCGATGGCCTGGTCCCGTCCGGCCGCCTTGGCCCGGTAGAGAGCGATGTCGGCGTCGCGCAGTAGGTCGTGGGCCGACACGCGGTCGCCCGAGGCGATCCCGACGCTGGCTGACACGGTGATGGGGAGAGTCTCGAACCCTTCCACGAAGAAGGGAGGTCGAAGGACCTGACGTATGCGCTCAGCGATCGAATCCGGACCCTCGGCGAGCGAGACCCCTTCGGCCAGGATGACGAACTCGTCACCTCCGAGTCGACCCACGGTGTCACTGGAGCGCAGCAGACCGACCAGCCGGCTGGCCACGGCCTGGAGCAGGCGGTCACCGGCGGCATGGCCGAGCGAGTCGTTGGCATCCTTGAAGTTGTCGAGGTCCACGAAGAAAGCGGCCACCGGTTCGCCGTTGCGACGAGCCCGCACGAGCATCTGGTCGGCACGGTCCAAGATGAGCTGACGGTTGGCCAGGCCGGTCAACGGGTCGTGGAGGGCCCGATGGGAGAGCAGTTCCTCGAACTTCTTGCGCTCGGTCACGTCGCGCACATTGGTCACGTACCCGGCCACCGATGCACGGGTGATCTGGTTGGAGATGATGGCTTCGACATCGCGCACGGTCCCGTCCTTGCGCAACATCTGGAACTCGACGACAGCCGTGTCCGAAGAGGCTTGGAAGGCAGGTCCGAGCACTCGCCGGAGCAGATCCCAGTCCGACGGGTGTACGTAGTCGGTGGCCGTGGTCCCGAGCATGGCGGCAGGCTCGTAGCCGAGGAGCTCCTTGGCCGCCGGAGAGACGTAGCAGTAGAGCCCATCGGCATCCACGATCATGGTCACATCGGACGAGTTCTGGATCAGGGATCGGAACCGGTCTTCACTTCGACGGACGGCAACTTCGGCGGCCTCTTTCTGCTCGATGATCGCCCCGGCCATGCGGATCACGAAGAACAGGACGATGACACCCATCAGGGTCAGGGCGGTCGCTTGGGAGAACGAGAGCTTGGAGGGCACCCATTCGTGGGAAATACACAGCTCCCCGACGGCCATGCCCAGGAGGCTCCACAGGGCTACCGGCCGCCAAGCCCACGAACCACCCACGGCGATGTCCTCGAGGGCGATGAAGGCGTAGGCGCCCCACAGCACAGGGCCCCAACCCGACAGGTAGATGACGGCGGTCACGGCGGCGACCTGGGTAGCTACTCGGAGATGGAACGTGGCCACAGTGAGATGGGTGGCATAGACGCGGTCGACGAACAGGTTGCTCACGGGGATGGCGATGAAGATGCCCAGCCAGACAAAGGCGGACTGGCGGGACACGTAGTGGAACTGCATGAGCGCCAAGATGGCCAGGAAGGCCACGGGGCCGATCAGATAGGCGAGGCTGGTCGGGCCGAGGCGGAGACGAGGCGCGCCGACCCGAGGCGGGCCGACCCGAGGCGGGCCGAGCACCACATCGTCAGGGTCAGGCTGCGTGACGTTGGCCATGTTCCGACATCGTCCCCTTGTCGCGCCGCACCGCGAGCCGGGGGCACTTCCTAGATCGGCGTAATGGGGCACGAACTTGAACTGAGGGAGCGAGTCCGAGGGGAAGATCCCTGGTCAGAGCGGGGGGCGCGTCGGTCAAGCAGGGTGATGATGGGCGGGACTCAGTATTCGATGACGGATCAGCCGTCAGCCGTGAGCCGTCAGCCGTCAGCCGTCAGCCGTCAGCCGTGCTGCCAGATCCGGTTCTGCAGGCTGCGCAGGCCGGGCAGGGCCGCTCGATCGAGTCGGGACAACTCGTCCTCGTCCAGGCTCCATCCGAGGGCGCCGGCGTTCTCCTCCGCCTGGTGGCGGTTCTTGGCTCCCGGGATGGGCACTGCGCCCTTGGCCATCACCCAGTTGAGTGCGACCTGACTGGGGAGCTTGCCTCCCCGAGCCTCGCCGATGCTGCGGAGCTCGGCGACGATGCCGTCGACCACCTCCATCGGGTGGTTCGAGAAGTTCCGCTTTCCCGGTGGAGGGTTGGCGGCGGAATATTTGCCAGTGAGTCGGCCCTGTCCGATAGGGGAGTACGCCAGAGGCAGTACTCCGAGTTCAGAACAGGCAGCCAATAGCCCGCTGGTTTCAGGGGAGCGACGCAGCAACGAAAACTCGATCTGATTGGTGGCCAGACGCATGCCGTGTCGCTCCAATGCTGCCGCCATCGAGCGGGTCTCCTTGATGGAGTAGTTCGACACACCGACCGCTTTGACCAATCCCTCACCGTGGGCTGCGGCCAGGGCACCGGCCAGGGCGGCGTGCGATCGAAGGCTGATGGGGCCATGGATCTGGTAGAGGTCGACCGACTCGAGCCCAAGCCGACCCAGCGATGCCCGCAGCGATGCCAAGAGCGCGCTCCGAACGTTGATCTTCCAGGGTGACGGCATGAATTTGGTGGCAATTACCGAGCCAGTCGCACGCTTGGGGTCGTCGGCCAGCAATTTTCCGATGATCCGTTCGCTCTCCCCACCCCCGTAGACCTCTGCCGAGTCGAAGAAGGAGGCACCGGCATCGACTGATGCGTCCCAGGCCTCACGGATCGAGTCCCGGGTGAGATCGGTGTCGTAACTGCCCATGCCCCAGGTCGACGAGTCGCCCCAGGCCCAGGTCCCTACGCCCAGCATAGGGATCGTGACATCGGATCCGGCGAGGGTTCGGTGTTCGGTGGTCATGGGCCCACGGTACCTGGCTCGGGCATCCTGCTACTCAAGGTGCCCGCTGGGGGGCCGATGAACCGACCATGGGAGAACCAGTCCTCGGACCACGGATCCGTCAGGTCGAAGAAGTCGGTGGCGACGATCTGACCAGGATGCTGCGCGATCTCCCCGATGCCGTCCTAGTGGTCGATGCCACCGGTGATGTGCGCTGGGCGAACACCAGCACCGAGCGGATGTTCGGTCGCTCGATCGGTGAGTCGGTAGGCATGTCCGGCCTCGACTTCGTCCATCCCGAAGATCTCCACTTCGTCCTCCTGTCGCTGGTCAGCATCCAAGGCAAGGAGGTCGGAGCCCCGATCGAGGTGCGCCTGCGCACACCTGACGGGTGGCGGCTGGTGGAGATGAAGGGGTCTCCGATCACCTGGTTCGACGCCGGGTGTGTGCTGCTGAGCCTCCGTGACCTGACCGATCGACGCCGTTTCGAGCTGGCACACAACCACGACGCGCGGTTTCGGGCTGTGGTCCAGAACGCGGCAGTGGTCACCATGCTGGTAGCACCTGATGGCACCGTCATGTCCTGTTCGGGTGCACTGTCGCGCCTGCTGGGTCACGATCCAGAACTGGTGGAAGGACGGCCGCTGGCGCACCTGGTGGAACATCGCGATCGACATGCGCTGGAGGCGGCGCTCGCACGAAGCGCCCAAGGGTCGAGGTCCATCGCTCCGGTGACGGTGTGCGTCAACCTCAGCCGCAAGATGGGTTCGGCATCAGTCCCCTTCGAGCTGGCCGTCGTGAACCTGGTCGATGATCCGACGGTCGGGGGCTACATCATCACCGGCCACGACATCACGGATCGGATGCGACTGGAGGAAGAGTTGTCGTATCAGGCATTCCATGATTCGCTGACCGGGCTCGGAAACCGAGCCCTGTTTCAGAACCGGCTGACCCACGCCCTAGAACGGACGGAGAGATCGCGTGACCAACTGGCTGCGCTGTTCCTCGACATGGATGGGCTGAAGGAAGCCAACGACCGATACGGGCATGCCGTGGGCGACGCCTTGCTCCGGTCGATGGGTGCGGTGCTGGTCGGCAACATCCGCAAGGCGGACACCGCGGCCCGGCTCGGTGGCGACGAGTTCGGGGTGATCGTCGAGGACTTCGACCATCCTGGTGAAGTCTTTGCTCTGGCCGAACGCATCCTGGATGAGTGCCGACAGCCCATGGTCATCGGAAGGACCACTGTGTCGGCCACGGTGAGCATCGGCTTCTCCTTTTCGGAACCGGGGATCACGCTCGACGAACTGATGTCCCATGCCGATCGGGCCATGTACACAGCCAAGGATCGAGGGAAGGACCGCTTCGAAAAGTTCGAGGAGTGGATGCGGGCCGCCACCGAATCGGTCTGAGACCCCTGGAGACCCGGCCCCGTACGTCCGGATCTCCAGGTCTATCTACCTGTTTCTGTGGTTCGCCACCAGTGCCTCGACGGTGCCCATCAAGCGGTCGGACGCACCAGTAATGAAGTTCGGCGACCGCCTGGTCACTGACCCGATGCCGCCTTACGATCTTCCTCGGTGAACTCGAGGGCGCTGGCCTCGCCTCGGCGCATCTTGCCCATGGACATGGACACTGAAGACCATGCCTCTTTGATCCCTTCGGATGACGGTTCGAAGGTGAGCGCCGTCTCTGCGGCGAACCCCATGTGCGCACCCTCTTCGATGGCATCCTGGTTCGCCCCGAGGAACATGAAGTCCCACCCACCGGCCACCTTGGCCTTGACCGACTTCATGACCTTGGAACGGGTCCACTCGCTGCTGTCGTTCTCCATCCCGTCGGTGATGACGGCGAACAGCACGTGATCGGGCTGATCATCAGGCGCCAGCCCCTTGAGTCGACTCTCCACCTGGCCGATGGTGCGGCCGATGGCATCCAAGAGGGCGGTGCTGCCTCGAGGGATGAGCAGGTAGTCGGCCAGCTCGGCGATGGGTGTGGCATCGGCCACCAACTCGTACTCGCTGTCGAACTGGGCCAGCGTGACCAGACAGGTGCCAGCCACTTGGCTCTGCTCCTCGAGGAGAGTCTTGATGCCGCCCTCCATATCTTCCTTGATCGTCATCATGGAGCCGCTGCGGTCGACTACCAGCACCACCAGAGTCGTCTGGTCAGCGGCGTCGGTTTTCACGGTCTTCTTGACCACCTTTTTGGCGGTCTTCTTCACAGGCTGCTGCACGGACTTGTCCACTGACCCCTCCTGGTTCTTCGTCACGTTCTTCTGCACGTTCTTCGTTTCGTTCTTCGTCACGTTCTGTTCCGCCTTCCCCTTTGTCGTTGCTGTCTTCATCAGGAACTTCCCTTCTGGCGACCCGCTCGTCGCCGCTTGCCTTCCTCCGTCTTGGAGGGTTGGGCCTTTGCTT
>CAIVIS010000304.1 GCA_903906055.1 uncultured Acidimicrobiaceae bacterium | reverse complement strand
GCGTCCAAGAGCCGACCGTGCCGATGGAGCCGACCGGTGCAGCTACTGATGCAGCTACTGGGCCAGTGCCCCGACCACGTGGGTGATGCAGGCGCACAGGGCGGCGATGTCGTCTGGATCGATGGAGGGGAACATGGCGATGCGCAGCTGGTTGCGGCCCAACTTGCGGTAGGGCTCGGTGTCGACGATGCCGTTGGCCCGCAGGATCTTGGCGATGGCCGCCGCGTCGATCGAGTCGTCGAAGTCGATGGTCCCGATGACGTGGCTCCGGTCCTGCTCACGAGTGACGAAGGGCGTGGCGAAGTCCGAGTTGTCGGCCCACGTGTAGAGGATCTCGGCGGAACGGTCGCTGCGGCCCGTCGAGAACCCGAGGCCCCCGTTGTCGTTGAACCACCGCACCTGGTCGTCGAAGAGGAACAGGGTGGCCAGCGCCGGCGTGTTGTAGGTCTGGTCGAGCCTCGAGTTGTCCAGGGCGATGGTGAGGTCCATCGAGGCCGGTACCCAGCGCCCGGTGGCGGCGATCGATCCGATCCGCTCGACAGCAGCAGGGGACAGCAGCGCCACCCACAGCCCGCCGTCGGAGCCGAAGCACTTTTGAGGAGCGAAGTAGTAGGCGTCGAACTCGTTGGCGTCCACGGCCAGCCCACCGGCCCCCGAGGTGGCATCCACGGCCACCAGGCCGCCACCGTCGGCCGGCAGCGCGGCACCAACGGGGCGGAGGATGGGCATCATCACGCCGGTCGAGGTCTCGTTATGGGTGAGGGCGTAGAGGTCGATGTCGTCGCGGGCCACCGGCAGCGGGTGGGTCCCCACGTCGGCCTTGATGATCTCGGGGTCATCGAGATGGGGAGCCTGGGCTGCGGCAGTCCCGAACTTGGAGGAGAACTCACCGAAGCTCAGATGCTGGCTCTTGCGCTCGATGAGGCCGAAGGTAGCGGCGTCCCAGAAGCAGGTGGTGCCGCCGTTGCCCAACATGACCTCGTAGCCGTCTGGCAAGGAGAACAGCGAGTCCAGGCCAGCCCTGAGGCTGCCCACTACGGACTTCACCGTCTTCTGGCGATGGCTGGTCCCGAGGAAGGTGGGTGCCGCGGCTGCCAGGGCCTCGACGGCCTCGGGGCGCACCTTGGAGGGACCGGCGCCGAAGCGTCCGTCAGTAGGGAGCAGGTTGGCAGGGATGCGGATGTCGGGGGTGTCGGTCACGTATGGAATCATGGCACTCATGGCCCAGCACACAGAAACCGGCAATTCAGCGCCTCGGGGCGCGGGTACGACCGGCAACCGGATCTCGGCCCGGATCGCCGCAGTGGCCCCGTCGGCCACCCTGGCCGTCGACGCCAAGGCGAAGGCACTCCAGGCCCAGGGAGAGAACGTCATCGGCTTCGGGGCTGGCGAGCCCGACTTCCCCACTCCTGATGCCATCGTGGCCGCGGCCGAGGCGGCATGCCGCGACCCGAAGAACCACCGCTACTCACCTACGGCCGGACTCCCCGAGCTGCGCGAGGCCATCGCGGCCAAGACGCTGCGCGACTCCGGTCTGCAGATTGCCGCCTCTCAGGTGCTGGTCACCAACGGAGGCAAGCAGGCGGTGGCCAACGCCTTCGCCGTCTTGTGCGACCCGGGCGACGAAGTGCTGCTGCCCGCTCCGTACTGGACCACCTATCCGGAGGCGATCGCCCTGGCCGGCGGCGTGCCGATCGCGGTCCCGACGGACGCCACCAGCGGCTTCCGGGTGACGGTGGCCCAGCTCGAGGCCGCCCGCACCCCGCGAACGAAGGTCCTGGTGTTCGTGTCGCCGTCGAACCCGACCGGCGCGGTCTACCCGAAAGAGGAGATCGCGGCGGTGGGCCGATGGGCCCTGGAGCACGGTATCTGGGTGGTCACCGACGAAATCTACGAGCACCTGGTCTATGGAGGAGCCGAGCACCACTCGATGCCGGTGGTGGTACCCGAGCTGGCCGACACCTGCATCGTGGTCAACGGCGTGGCCAAGACGTACGCCATGACCGGCTGGCGGGTGGGCTGGATGATCGGCCCCGCCGACGTGATTGCCGCTTCGGTCAACCTGCAGTCGCACGAGACGTCGAACGTGGCCAATGTGTCCCAGCGGGCCGCACTGGCCGCCGTCTCCGGCGACTTGGAAGCGGTGGAGATGATGCGGACGGCCTTCGACCGGCGCCGCATGACCATGCACCGGATGCTCAACGAGATCGACGGCATCGAGTGTCCGCTGCCCGAGGGGGCGTTCTACGCCTTTCCCTCGGTGACCGGCCTGTACGGGCGGTCCTTCGGGGGCCGGGTGTGCAACACCAGCGCCGAGTTGGCCGAGTTGGCCATCGAGGTGGCCAAGGTGGCCGTGGTCCCGGGTGAAGCCTTCGGGTCGCCTGGCTACTTCCGCATGTCCTATGCGCTGGGCGACGACGACCTCGTCGAGGGCGTGTCACGCCTGGCGGCGCTCTTCACCCAGGACTAGCAGAGGTACTACTTCTCCCCAGTTGGCCGACGCCGGGCCCGCACGGCCATGCTGTGTGGTCTGACGTGCACCTGCGGCGCCTATCCTTGTGCGTCCCGGCACCGATGTACGCAGCAGTGCCGAACACGATCTGCAACAGAACAAAAGATCTGCAACCGAAAGGAACATCATGGGTAGGGTCCTCGTGACAGAACAGCTGGCCCAGCCGGGCCTGGACCTCATGGCCGAGGCCGGCCATGAGGTAGATGTCCAGCTCGGCTTGTCGCCAGAGCAGCTGGTCGAGGCCATCGTCGGGGCGCATGCCCTGGTGATCCGCTCAGCTACTACCGTCACCGCCGAGGTGCTGACGGCCGGGACCGACCTGGTCGTGGTCGGGCGGGCCGGCATCGGACTCGACAACGTGGATGTGGCGGCCGCCACCGAGCGCGGTGTCATGGTGGTCAACGCCCCCCAGTCGAACATCCTGTCTGCGGCCGAACAGGCCATGGCCCTACTGCTGGCCCAGGCCCGCAACATCCCTCAGGCCCACGCAGCGTTGGTGGCAGGCAAGTGGGAGCGCTCCAAGTGGGAGGGTGTCGAGCTCCACGGCAAGACCCTGGGTGTGATCGGCCTTGGCCGGGTCGGTGCCCTAGTGGCGCAGCGGGCGCTGGCGTTCGGCATGCACCTGGTGGCCTACGACCCCTTCGTATCAGCTGATCGGGCCCGTCACATGGGTGTCGAGCTGATGAGCCTCGAGGACCTGATGGCCCAGTCCGACTTCGTCACCGTGCATCTCCCGAAGAACAAGGAGACCATGGGGCTGATCGGCGCTGACGTGCTGGCCAAGGCCAAGCCCGGCATCCGGATTATCAACACCGCCCGGGGTGGGATCGTCGACGAGGACGCTCTGGCCGACGCCATCCGCAACGGAAACGTCCAAGGTGCTGGCCTCGATGTCTTCGCCAAGGAGCCGACCACGGAGTCGCCGCTGTTCGAGCTGTCCTCGGTCATCGTCGCCCCGCACCTCGGTGCCTCTACGGCCGAAGCCCAGGACAAAGCAGGCGTGACCATCGCCGAGCAGGTCATCCTGGCATTGGCTGGTGACTTCGTGCCCTTCGCGGTCAACGTCAGCGCTACTGACGTGTCCGAGACGGTGCGTCCGTTCATGGGCCTGGCCGAGCAGCTCGGCCGGATCTTGTCGTGCATGGAGGACGGACTGCCGGACGTGCTGGAGATCGAGTACCAGGGCGGCCTGGCCGGGGCAGGAACCGGCATCTTGACCCTGTCGGTCCTCAAGGGTCTGTTCGGTGAGGGGATCGAGGAGCCGGTCTCCTACGTGAACGCCCCGCAGTTGGCGGCCGAGCGCGGCCTCGAGGTCCGTGAGATCTCGACGGTCACCGCCCATGAGTTCGTCAACCTGATCACCGTGCGCAGCGGTGCCCATTCAGTGGCGGGCACCCTGGCCGGACCGCGGAGCGAGCCCCGCCTGGTCATGATGGACGATCACACCGTCGAGGTGCCGCCTGCACCCAACATGGTGGTGGTGCGCAACGACGACCGTCCCGGCATGATCGGCGTGGTCGGCACCATTCTCGGCGATGCCGGGGTGTCCATCTCGTCGATGGCTGTGGGACCGTCGGCAACCGCCAACACGGCGCTCATGGTGCTGTCGACAGATGGGCAGATCCCCGATGCGGCGCTGCACCAGCTGCGCGACGCCCAGGGCATCAGCGACGTCCACACCGTCCGCACGTAGGTCTGGGGCCTGGCTCAGACCGTCCGGACGTCCTTTACGGGCACCGGGGGCCAGGTGTCGCCACCGATGGGCGGAATGAACCCGTCTGCGGGTCCACCTGGGGTGGCCAAGCGCTTGGCCGCCCAGGTGCCGGCAGCGAGCAGCAGGGTGAGGACGAGGATTCGGCGGACCCATCGGGACGGCATGTGCATGGGCTCAACCTTAGGGTCGTTCTTCGGCACTTCTGGTCGCCACGGTCGCCCAGGCAAGTGGTAGGTAGTCGTCGGGACAGCTCCGACCTGAACGCCGGGTGACCGCACGGTTACCCACCGATGATTGTTGCGCGCGAAGGGTCGATTACGACCTCTCGGCGTTGACACCGGCCCGGGCGCATGCGACAACTTGGTCACCAGGTGGTTGGCGGACCACCTGGTGCCCGAAGAATCTCTCCATAGAAGTGGTACCGGACCCGCCGGTCAACATCTGGATCTACCTGCCACGGAGTCGGCCCATGTCCTCGAATACAGCATCAGTCAGCCATCGCCCTCCGGTTCAGGCCCAGGGGATCGGCCCATCGGTGTTGGCGAACCGTCGAACCGGCCGGGCCAAGGTGCTGGCCGCGCTGGTGTTCCTGGCGGTGCCAACGGCCGCCTGCGGTGGTGGATCGACATCGACGCCGGTGGCTCCTGCGGGTGCGAATCCGGTCAGACCCCCCGACATACCCTTGCAGGGCTGCACCTATGCACCCAATGGGTCGATCCCGCCAGGTGCGGCCCAGGGGATCGATCCACACATCCCAGCATTTCGCCCTACCGCCGCGGCTACAGCTGCACTGGGCAAGATCCGGGCGCGTGGCGGCACTGGGTTGGTCTACGGCTACTCGTTGCCAGCCGGTACCAAGCTCTTCGCCGGCCCTGACGCCTCGACTGCTGCGATCATGACTGTCACAAAGGGCCGCACGATCACCGTGTCCGACCCCGTCTTGTGGACGACGGCGTCCAAGACCCACTGGCTGGCCTTCTTCATGGCGTGCGGGGGGACGAGCCCGTACTGGGTGAGCGTCTCTCAGGTCACCAACGTGGATAAGGCCGCAGGTGCCCAGATGACCCGGACCATCGCTGAACTGCTGGCCGCGGCACCGTTCACGACCACCGGTAAGGCGTCGGCCCTACCGATCACCCTCGATGCCCAGCACCATCTGGTGTGGGTCGACCCGGTGGTGCCCTTCGCCGTAGGGCGAGGGGAGCTCGTCGGCTACTGAGCGGTCCCCGCGGGTGCGTGCGCGGTGCGGTTCTGGGGCCGCGGGGGTCCATCACAGAACGATCACCTGGGTATCACCTGGGTGTCCCCCGGCGTTTGCCGAACGTTCACCTTCGATCGTTACGTTGGCGACGGACGGGGCTGGGGCCCGCCAGGGACACCCCGACGGAGGGCCTCAGGGGCTCCTCCAAGAGTCCATCCGCTGGCAGCGGAAGCGATAGCGACGAGCCGGAAAGGGCAAGGCGGCAACGCAGGCATGACCATCGATCTCGAACCTTCCACGGCTCGCCCCGAGCGGACGGTCCCCGCGCCGCTGGTGATCACCCGCGACTACTCCACCCCCGACCGGATCTACCGGGCCGGTGTGCGCATCTCGGGTGCCGGAGTCTTCCTCCTGCTGGTGGTCATCGGGTTCTTCCTGGCGTGGTCTGGATATCCGGCGTTCCAGCAGGCTGGGTGGAAGTTCTTCACCAGGTCTGGCTTCCAGACCCTCGGTGCCCACCCCACCTTCGGCGTGCTGGCCTCCATCGTGGGAACCGTGGAGGTGGCGGTCGTCGCCATGCTCGTCGGCGCGCCCATCGCCATCGCTACGGCACTGTTCCTCAGCGAGTACGCCCCGCTGAAGACCCGGCGGACCTTGATCGCCATGATCGACCTGGCCGCGGCCATCCCCAGCATTATCTTCGGGCTCTGGGCGGTCTTCGAACTCCAGCCCAACGTGGTGGGATTCAGCACCTGGCTCTCTCGGCATCTGGACTTCATCCCCTTCTTCAAGGTCGTCAGTCCTCCACTCAACGCATCGATCTTCATCGCCGGACTGGTCGTCGGCATCATGATCGTGCCGATCGTGGCGTCCATCTGCCGAGAGGTCTTCTCGCTGGCCCCAGCAGGAGAGCGCGAAGCGGCCCTAGCTCTCGGGGCCAGCCGGTGGCAGATGATCCGCACCGTGGTCCTCCCTTTCGGCCGCGGTGGCATGGTCGGAGCCGTCATGCTCGGTCTGGGGCGTGCACTGGAGGAGACCATCGCCGTCTCCATCATCCTCGGGGGCTCCTTCACGGTGACGGCCCACATCCTGCAGCACGGTGGATCGACCATCTCGCAGCTCATCGCCATCAACTTCGGGTCCGGCGGCAAGCTGGGTCTCCAGGACTTGTTGCTGTGCGGGTTCGTCCTCTTCATCTTGACCCTGGTGATCAACCTGGCGGCATCGGCCATCGTCAACAATTCCCGTAGCGGGGCAGGGGTGGACCTGTGACCCCGGAGACCACCACAGCGATCGTGGCCGACGGCGTCCTTTCTGCCGGTGGGCAGGATTCGGTGGGCACCTTCGAGCACCGAAAGGGCGGCGAAACCAGCGACATCATGCCGCCAGACGCGGCCACGCCGCAGCCCCCCCCGTTGCCTCCGCGTCGGCTGCCCAGCCCGATCCGACCATCAGCGTTCGGCGCCCAGGACGTACTGATCCTCGTGGCCGCCGCCATGTCTTCCCTGTGTCTGGTCTGGGTCGTCTTCTATCAGCTCACGTCGCTGTCGGGCGGGGTCGGATTCTTGGTGTGCTGGTATGTCGGCTTCGTGGTGCTGACATGGATCGCCACCGCACAGGTCATCGAGCGCCAGGTGGCCACCGACCGGGTGGTAGCGGTCATCGTTGTATCGGCTGCACTGCTGATCGTGGCCATCGTGGTGTTCATCGTGCTCTGGGTCTGCTATAAGGCCATCCCGTCGATCCACTGGGGATCGCTCTTCACCAAGGACCAGAAGAGTTTCGTGGTGACTGATCCCCACGCCCTCGATCAGGTGGGCGTGGTCCATGCGATCATCGGCACGTTTGAGCAAGTGCTCGTGGCTGTGCTGATCGGCGTCCCCTTCGCCGTCGCCACCGCCGTCTACCTGAACGAGGTCAAGGGGTGGGGGGTCAAGACGGTCCGCACGGTAGTGACCGCCATGAGCGGCACCCCCTCGGTCGTGGCCGGCATCTTCATCTACTCCATGCTGATCCTCACCCATGTGCTGACGTATTCGGGCTTCGCCGCATCCTTGGCCCTGGTGGTCATCCTGCTTCCCTCGGTCACCCGGGTGGTCGAGGAGGTGCTGCGAGTGGTCCCGAGCGGACTGCGCGAGGCATCGCTGGCGCTGGGTGCTCCCGAATGGCGCACGGTGTGGTCAGTCGTCCTGCCCACGGCCCGCTCTGGTGTGGTGACGGCCGTGCTGTTGGGCATCGCCCGCATCGTCGGGGAGACGGCGCCGCTGCTGTTCACCGCCTTCGGGTCCCAGGTCATGAACTGGAAGGGCTACTTCAATCACGACCAGGGTGCGCTTCCCCTGGTGATCTTCTCCGATGTTCGTCAAGCCCAGCCGGTGCTGATCAATCTGGCCTTCCAGGCCGCCTTCGTCCTGATGGCCATCGTGCTGGTCCTGTTCGTGTTGGCTCGGATCTTCAGCCGTCCCAAGGGAAAGAACGGCAAGCGGAGGAAGGCCAGACCCGACGATGACGACCTCATGGCACGGATGTTCGTGCCCATCCCGATCGAGCAGAACGAGGAGACCCGATGACGGCCACCCTTCCATCCACTTCGCTGGACGACGCTGAACACCCCCAGGTATTCACCGGCACCCCATCTGCGGGTGAGCCGGGACAAGTAGACGCCCACGACGTATGTGCATGGTTCGGCGACCGATTGGTACTGGAGACGGTCGACCTGGTCATGGAGAAGTCGAAGGTCACCGCCCTGATCGGTCCCTCGGGATGTGGCAAGTCCACATTCCTGCGCATCATCAACCGGATGCACGAAGTGGTGCCCGGGGCTCAGCTGGCTGGCTCGGTCAAACTCGACGGGGTCGACATCTACGGACCAGGCCAGCGGGCCATGGAGACCCGTCGCCACATCGGCATGGTGTTCCAGAAGCCGAATCCGTTTCCGGCCATGACTATCGCCGAGAACGTACTGGCCGGCCTCAAGTTCTCTCGCACCAGCCCGGCCAACAAGGACGATCTGATCGAGGAGTCCTTGACCAAGGGCGGCTTGTGGAACGAGGTCAAGGACCGGCTCGGCGAACTCGGCGGCGCACTGTCCGGTGGCCAGCAACAGCGGCTGTGCATTGCCCGATCGCTGGCGGTCAAGCCACGGGTGCTGCTGATGGACGAGCCGTGCTCGGCCCTGGACCCGACCTCCACCCTGCGGATCGAGCAGACCATCAAGGAGATCGCCTCCGAGGTGACGGTGGTCATCGTGACCCACAACATGCAGCAAGCCCAGAGAGTTTCCGACTACTGCGCCTTCTTCCTGGCCGAGGAGAACCAGCCCGGTCGGGTCATCGAAGCAGGCCGGACCACCACCATCTTCGGCTCACCCACCGATCAGAGGACGTTCGACTATGTCAACGGTCAGTTCGGATAGGCGTCGCACCGTCAAGGTGCGCACCTTCATCGTCGCTAGCGCAGCATTGGCCTGCACCGTCCTCACTCAGTCGTTGGGGATAGTGCCGGCCGGAGCCAGTCCGTCGATGCAGTCGACCGGCTCCAGCTTCGCCAGCGTGGCCATCCAGCAGTGGGTGGGCCAGTCGTCCGTCCTGTTCGGTCTCAACGTCAACTGGCAGGTGTCCTCGTCGGTCGTAGGGCTCAACAACTTCGGCCAGAACCAGCTCGATTTCGCCGCCTCGGACATCCCCTACAGCGCACAGCAGTCGACCTACTACCCGTCCCAGCCCTACCAGTACCTGCCCGATGTGGCCGGTGGGCTCGCCTTCATGTACAACCTGAACGGCAACAACGGCCAGCGGATCAACAACATCATCTTGAACGCGTCCGTCATCGGCCAGATCTTCCTCGGCGAAGTCACCACCTGGGATGCCGGGCCCATCGCTGCCCTCAACCCGCAGCTCCAGGGAAATCTTCCTCATCAGAACATCATCCCGGTCTACCGCTTGGACGCTTCCGGGGAGAACTACCTCCTGACCGACTACCTCCTACGTCAGGACCATGACGACATAGTGGCCGCACAGAGCGCTTTCCAGTCAGGCAACCCCGGTCAACCCTCGGCAACCTGGCCGGTGCCCGCGGCCAGTGCCCCTTACGACACAGCAAAGTACAGCGGCTGGTCCAAGGGCTACCCAGTAGGGCAGGCCGGGTCCGACAACGCGGCCAACTACGTGTCGGCACTGTCCAGCTTGGGGTCGATCACCTTCGTGGAGACCGCCTTCGCCAAGGAGCACAACTTCCCGGTGGCATCCCTGGCCAACGCGAGTGGAGCCGCCGTGCAGCCGACCTCGCTAAATGTTGCTACTGCGCTCGAGGCGGCCCAGTTGCACGCCGACCTCACCCAGGACCTGTCGTCCGTCTACGTGAACCCCCTGCCTAACGCCTATCCGCTGTCGGCCTACAGCTACCTGGTGGCACCGTGCTCACCGGACCTGGCCGCAGCCGCTCACTCGTCGTGCGCCGGGGGACCGGGGTCCACCTCGCCGTTCTCCAGTCAGAAGGGACAGGCCCTCGGCCAGTTCGTATCGTTCTTGGCCTGTGCTGGCCAACAGAAGATGGCCACGTTGGGCTACTCGCCCCTTCCCCCGGTGCTGGTCCAGGCCGACTTCAATGCCATCGCTCGGATGAACGGCGGCCAGGCCCCTCCGCCGCCGACGGCACAGAACTGCAAGAACCCGTATGTGGACGGGACGATTCCGCTTCCGGGCTCACCGGTAGTGGATGGAGTGGGCGGCGGGGGTATCGGCGGAACGGGGAGCACGACGTCCTCGGCGGGGCCGAGCTCTGGAGGGGGATCCGCGGCTGGGTCGACCTCGGGTGGGACTGCAGGGACCTCGGGCGCGGCTGCTACTGCCGCCACGGGTAGTACTGCGTCGAAGTCGGCAGCGACCTCCAAGTCAGGATCGGCGGTAGCGGCGGCCGCCGCGGCTGGTCTCACTCCGGAGTTGGCCGCAAAGGGTTACACCGTGGTGAATGGACAGGTGGTCCGCCGGCTCGGAGTCGGCGGACCGAACCAGTTCCTACGAGCGAATGCCCTGGTGGCGGCCACGTCGTCGGTGGCCAGTCCACAGGCCCTGGTCTACCTCGGCTGGGCACTGCTGGTGATGGGCATCATCCTGGCTCCGCCATTGGTGGCCATGCGACTCAGCCGCAGGCGACAGCTCGCGGCTGGTGTGTCTGATGCAGGGGGAGACCGATGACGGACCCGATCGACATCGACCGCAGCGACGGCAAGAACATGCAGAACACGACGACCATGACCGAAGGCAGGGAGCAGCACATGGCGCAGGACCGGGCAGGGCACCCAGGACATCTCCATCGACCCGCGGCCTCGAAGCACCGGCGGTCGCCGTGGGCCCGGCTCCGGCAGTCCCACAGTCTGAAGATCTGGCTGGTCCTCGTAGTGTCCGTCGTCGCCGTGGCCGCAGTCGGAGCCTCGACTCCATTGGCCGGCAAGACCGCCGTGGCCGGCGCTGCCTCGGTGTGCTCGGACGACGGCAACGGCGGGTGCCTGGTCACACTGCCGTGTCCAGTTGGCCAAACCACCTGCCCGACGATCGACGTGGCTCCCAATACCAATATGAACGACGGCCAGTTCACCTACGTGACGGCCAAGAACCTGCCAGCTGGGCACTATGTGCGCGTGGCGTTCTGCTCCACGGCCACGGCATCTACCGACCCGTCATGCCTCACCGGGAATTGGGAGTCGCAGTCCCTCACCCCGACCACTGTGCCGGTGGTGGCCAATGACACGAATCAGAACCTGACGACGATCTCCTATCCGGTGTTCTACGACCCGACCGGCCAAGGAAACGCCACGATCCCCGCCCACGACCTGATCAATGCGCACGGGACCCAGCCCGGGTTCAACTGCGATGCGGGGGCCAATCCGTGCTCGTTGGTGGTGACCGACGAGACAGCAGACGAAGGTCTTGGCAACGGACCAGAGATCACGTCGGAAAACTCAGCCGTCGTGCCCATCGGATATGCCCCAGAGTCATCGGGCTGCCCATCGTCCGATCCCCAGGTCTCGGTGTCGAACTCGTTCAGCATGGAGCACTTCATTCCGTCGGCCGTCAAGGCGACCTGCACTGGGGCACACGGAGTCGTCGCCCTCAACACCTCGAACGACAACACGTCGGTGCTCGGGGACTTCGCCTCAGGCAGCTCCGTTGTGTCCTTCGTCGACAACGCCTCAGATCCCGCACAGTTGGCCTCGTTGCTGGGCAAGGGGTACGCGTTCGTGCCGGTCGCCCTGTCGGGCACGGTGGAGAGTTTCTTGGCCGGGGCATCTTCGCAGGGCCAGAACTTCCCGATCAACAGCTACAACCTGACACCGAACATGGTGGCCGGGCTCATCACCTCGCTGTACCAGGTGCCCAACGGATCGACCACGCCTCCGCCTCGTCCCAAATTCACTCTGTCGGACAACCTGATGTCCGCCCTGGGCGCCGCATCACCCCCGCTCACCTGTGCTGAGCTGGCCGGTTGTCCGAGCACGAAGGGCAATGCCAAGCAGGTGGCCTACGAGGTGCGGTACAACTCGTTCAACCTGCTGAACAGGGTCCCGGCTGACAACTTCGCCCCGGCCAGCTTCGGCTCCTTCAACGCCAACGTGGCCAGCGGGTCGAGCTTCAATGCCACCAACTGGATCTGCTCAGCGCCGAACACGCCGTTCACAGTAACGGTGGATCAGAACCCGGCTGCCCCGGGCGGCAGTCCCGTTCCCACCCGGGTGAAGGTGACTGATGCCAATGTGGGGCGGACGACACTGACGGCGGAGCCGCTGGGCTCGTCGATCTGGCCGCCGTATCAGGGTGCCACCTGGGTCTACCCGGACTGCCACGGATACTCCACCCTTCCTGCCCTGTCGGCCACGGCCAACAACTATTCGCCCGGCCAATCCCCGGCCCTCCAGGCCAAGGCCATGCGGTCCTGGTGCTATGGCGGTGGCGTACTGCCCCAGCCGACCAGCCCGCAGAACCCGTGTGCGGCCTTCGGACTCATGGACTCGTCCGAGGCGCAGTTCGCCGGACTGGGCTCGGCCTCGATCTTGAACGCCGGCGGCGAGTTCGTCACGCCCACGGCGGCCAGCCTCCAGGCGGCGGCCAGTGCGCTCACCCCGTGTGCAGAGCACGACCTGGCCTGTCCTGCCGGAACGTACGCGGCCAACTATGCCAACCCTGACCCAGCGGCCTACCCGATGCCAGACATCACCTATGCCGTGGTGCCGACCTCGACGCTCCCCTATGCCACGGCCACCGCGGTCAAGGATCTGCTGACCAACCTGGTCACCTTCTCCCACTCGGCGGCTGTCCCGGCTGGCTATGCGCCGCTGCCCGATGCCATCTACCAGAGCGCGCTCACCGGGATCGAAGCTGCCGTGCACTCGGCACCGGCCCCACCGCCTGCGCCCACGGCTGACACGACGACCACGACAACGACCACGCCTGCGAGCTCGTCCACCTCGGGCGGATCTTCGTCCGGCACCTCGTCGTCGTCCACGTCGCAGAGTTCAGGATCGGGTTTTGACAGCGGGCTCGGTGCCATCGGTACGTCCAACCTCATCACTGACCTCGGCTCGAGCATCCTCCCCAACACCGACTCGGCAGCCTCACCCTCTGCGGATCAGTCGACCGGGCCGGTGGCAGCACCACCGGCGGCGATCCCCACTGGATTCCTCTTGGTGGATCTGGCTGCCACCACCCGCTACTTGTTGCCCGCCATCATCCTGGTGGCACTGGGCTCGCTCATCGGGGGAGCGCTGCTCCTGTTCGGGCCAGGTGCATCGACCCGACGCCGGCGCTACGACGGAGAGGTCGTCTGATGAGCGACAGCCGTTCCTCCTCGGCCACGCTTCCTCGCTCCGTAATCGAACAGGCAGGAGCCGCCGCCAGCCAGTCCAACATTGATGCGTCGATAGGTGCGGAGACCGCGGAGCCAACGGTTGCGCCAGTACCGCAGAGCGCATCTCGGACCATCACGGTTCCGGACCTGCCGTGGCGGCGCATGGGGGGCTTCGCCCTGTTCGGAGTAGCCGGCCTCATCGTGCTCTTCTTGCTCTACCTCTTCGCGTTTACGCCGCTGACGGCGGCACGAGACCAGAAGCGTCTGGCTGATTCGCTCAAGGGGCACCCGCTTACTGTCTACAAGTTGGTGGACGGCCATCTGCCTCCCGCTGGTAGCGCGGTGGCGGTTCTGCAGATCCCGTCCATCGGAGTCGACAAGGTCGTCGTCCAGGGCACCAGTGCCGCGAACCTGATGAACGGTCCGGGCCTGATGCCCGGAACCTCGTTGCCGGGGTCGCCGGGGAACTCGGTGATCGCTGGGCGCCGGATGACGTTCGGCGGCCCGTTCGGTGCGATCGGATCCCTGAAGACGAACGCCAAGATCCGCGTCGTCGATGGTGCGGGGGCATTCAACTACAAGGTGACGAGTATCCATCACGTGGCCATCGGCCAAAAGGACGTCGTCCTGCCCACGAGAGACAATCGGCTGACCCTGGTGACCTCGGACTCGAGTGTGGTGACCGGGGGCCGCGAGGTGGTCCGAGCCAAGCTCGTCGGCCGTGCGGTGGTGGTGCCGGACTCCACGGTGTCGGTGCCCAGCTACGACCTCGGGCTCAGCGGAGACCCGGCCGCCGGTGGCCTGGCCGCCATGTGGTCGTTCTTGACGCTGGTAGTCCTGGTGGGCGCGGCCTATGCGGCTTGGCGTCTGCGCCGACCTTGGTTGGTCTACCTGTTCAGTGTGCCGGTAGTGCTGATGTGCGGGCTGTTCGCCTGCGAGAGCGTGGCCCGAGCCCTGCCTGCCACGTTCTGATCCGGTCGTTCTGACCCGGTCGTTCTGACCCGGTCGTTTGACCGGCTATTGGACCCGTCGGGGTGGTTTGAGGCGAACATCACCTGGAGTTCATCTCCTCCCCACGCAACCGTGACATTGGGATTACCTGGCCTCTGTACGTTGCAAAGCGAAGGTCCCCGAGGGGCGCGCAGTGCAAGTCTCCTGGATCTTCGAACCCATT
>CAIVIS010000303.1 GCA_903906055.1 uncultured Acidimicrobiaceae bacterium | reverse complement strand
GAAGTAGATGACCTCGGAGAGTCCGTAACCGATGGCCACCCAGACAGCATCGAGGAGAACGAAGAGGATGGCGGACCGAATACGGCTGGCCACCACGGCCAACCTGCTCACATCGCGGCGCAACGGATCGTCGCCGACCACCAACTCCGACTCAGCGTGCATGCTTGCCCCTGGTGATGATGCTGACTGCTCCATGTTGCTGCCCCCTCATCAAACTGCCCCTGAACCCCCGCCGTCGGCGCACTCGCCGAGTCGATGGACGCTCTCCGATGTCCGCATCATCCGCACATGCCCCTGCATGTTTCGACCAACGGCATTCTGTCAGTGTTCCCATGCACTAAGTCGTCGGCTGAAACATTACCTGTCTGTAGCCCGGGCTGCATCCTCAAATTTCAGGATCGACGTGCTGGGGGTAGCGATGCAGTTGCCATGGCATGGCTTCACGAGACCGGAACCGCCCAGATCGGCTCAACAGCAAGGGCGTCAGGCGCCAGGAGAACGTGAGCAGCGGAAGAGGGAAACGGCAGTGGCCAGCAGGGCATCAGGTGCTCGGCCGGCCCACGATCAGAGGTGGAAACTGCCCCAGGAGTGGGGGGCATACAGCAGGAACCGGAACTGCAACCAAGGCCAAAAACCAGTGATTGCGCTAGCGATATGCGCAAACCCGTGTACTACCATGGGTTACGGCACTTCGGACGGATACATCGGCCGCAACGACGACAGGACGACGGGACAGGTACATGATCGAGCCAATCAATTTCGTGGGGGCGTTTCGCCAACGGTGGCGCCTCGTAGTGGTTCTGGCGGTCATCGGTGCCGTGGTTGCCCTGCTGCTCCCGACATCATCGTCCAAGGCGCTCAAGACGAACCTGAAGTGGGAGACGTTTGCCACTGTCGGCGCCCCGGCCTCGAGCGGCATCATCCAGGGCACGGTCAGCAACGCCCAGATCCTCTTCTACGCCAATACGTTTCCCGTCAAGTTGGCCGCAGTCAATGACGTGGGGATGAAGGGCAATCCGTTCGTGTACGCCGGCGGCATGTTCGGTTCGGCCGTCAGCCCAAACTTGAAGTCGCCGTACCCCACAGGTCCGACCGCAACGAGTGGCTCGACCTCCAAGAAGGCCTCCGCCGGCCTGATCACGCTGTACGCCTCTGGGCCGACCCCCACGCTTGCGGCCGCGTTGTGCAACGCGTTCGCCAAGGAGTTGGGCAACACGCTGGAGGAGGTGGCCGCCGCTCACTCGGCCACCGTCCCCACCCCGAAGGCTGGCGGGTCATCGACGGCTTCGGATGGATCGCCGTTCGCGGCGACCTCGACCGGCTATCAGGTGGTGTTCCCGGGAACGCCTCAACTGGCCCGTCGGATCAACAAGCCGTTGTCGAGCACGACGGACAGCCACAAGTTCCGGCTGCTCGCGGGGTTGCTCTTCGGTGCGCTGCTGGCAGTGGTGATCATCTTGGTGCGTGAGCTTCTCAATCGGACGATCCGACGAGCGAGCCGAGCCGAGGTGCACTTCAAGTTCCCGGTGGTCTCCGAGATCCCCGAGACGTTCCCTCCAGACTCCTCGGTGGTCGACGTGGTGGATCGTCCGACGTCCCCCGCGGCCGAGTCATATCGCAAGTTGCGCATGTCCGTGTTGTTCGAGTCGATGGCCGCCGAGGCATCTGGCGCATCGGGTGGCGATCAGTTCGCCGAGATGTTCGGGGTGGCCAGCAACCAGCGCGAGACCTACTCGGTTCCAGAGCCGGGTTCGAGGAATGTGCTCCTGGTGGTGTCGACCATCGATGAGTCGGCACGCACCAAGGTCGTAGCCAACCTGGCCGCCACCTATGCGGAGGCTGCAGATCGGGTGATCGTGGTGAGCACGGGAGAGCTCGAGGTCGGCACGACGTTCCCCGCCGACGACATCGTCACCGGAGAAGTGACGCCGGCGGATGTCGAGAGTCGGCTGACCCCTGCCGGCCCCGAGAACGTATGGATGCTGTCCATGCGCCCCTTCATGCGCAACAGCGGTCAGCTGGTCTCGAGGTCGAAGGAGGTGTTCGACGCAGCTAGGTCGATCGCGGACGTAGTGATCGTCGAACCCCCGGCGTTCCTGCGGTTCCATCATGGTGAAGCCATGGTGCACTCCGTCGATGCCGTTCTGATCGTGGCCGAGTACGGCGTGACCGAAGCAGGTGACGCGATCGACATGGGTGATGTGCTGCGCCGCCTCGGTGCCCCAGTGCTCGGTACTGTGTTCGTAGGGACGGAACTGTCCGCCAGCCAAAGGAAGATCTTGGAGGCCGGCATGGCGGCGTCCGGGCGGGTCCGTGCCGGCGGTGACGTGGGCGAACTGGACATGAGT
Source organism: uncultured Acidimicrobiaceae bacterium (assembly GCA_903906055.1). GTDB lineage: Bacteria > Actinomycetota > Acidimicrobiia > Acidimicrobiales > RAAP-2 > Bog-756. The sequence goes on along the minus strand of CAIVIS010000303.1, from coordinate 4,558 downwards.
GAGGATGACGAACTCGCTCAGACGGAAAAGGCCAAGGACAAGGTTGCCGTCGATTCCGCCGCCGAGCTCCATCCTTCCTAGGTCGCGTGACGGAGTAGTGGGGTGACCATGCTGTTCGCCGTGGGGCACATGCAGTCCAGTCCGGTCGCCGTCGTCATCGTGGCTGCTGTGATCTACGGGGCCTCGCGACCGATCATCCGGTGGGTGGCGGACAAAGAGCACAACCCGTGGCTGGTGCGCATCCTCACGATCAGCCTGATCATCCACCTGCTGGCTGCCCCGGCCCAGATCTACGTCGTCAACAGCTTCTACCACGGCATCGCTGACTGGATCCGGTACGACACCCAAGGTTCGATCCTGGCCCCCGACTTTCGAGCCTTCAACTTCACCCTGGCCAATGCCAACGTGCGCGGCATCGTCAACGACGGATCCGTCAGCATCATGGCTGGTGTGGTGATGGCCATTGTCGGCGCCAACCAGTTGGCGACGTTCCTGGTGTTCGCCTGGTTCTCGTTCCTTGGGACCATCCTGTTCTACCGGGCCTTCACGATGACGTTCCCCGGGGCGTTGACTGGCCACCGCCGCTATGCGTACCTGCTCTTCTTCTTGCCGTCGACGATCTTCTGGACCGCCGACGTGAGCAAGGAGGCAATCATGACGGTGTCGCTCGGCTTCATCGCCTTCGGCTGTGCCAAGGTGCTTACGCGTACGCCTGGTGGCTTCTCGACCCTCACGGTCGGTGCTGCCATCGGAGTGCTGATCCGCCCCAACGAGCTCCTGGTCGTGTTGGGTGGATTCGCGGTGGCGCTCATGGTTCGCCCGAGCGCCGACCAACGCGTGCAGCTGGGGTCGCTGAAGCGAATTGGCGGGCTGCTGTTCATGGGCCTGCTGCTCGGCATCTCCGTCTATATGACCCTCCACTACCTCAAGCTGGGCCAAAACGGTTCGGTCGACCTGACTCAGGCGAACCGTAACAATGCGGGCTGCGCCAACGGCTGCACCAGCTCGGGATTCGTCTATTCGTCGAGCCCGTTTCGCTGGTTCAACGATGCCTACGTCATCTTGTTCGATCCGCTGCCGTTCAACGCTCATGGAACGGGTCAGTACGTTGCCGCCTTCGAGAACCTGGTCATCCTCGGCGTCATCATCTCTGCGTACCGCCAGATCAGGATCCTGCCCCGGGTGGCGTTCGCCCGCCCCTACGTGATGATGTGCCTCGTCTACAGCATCGGATTCATCTACGCCTTCGCTGCCTTGGGGAACTTGGGGCTCATCTACCGGGAGCGGGCCATGCTCCTCCCGTTCTTCCTGGTCATCTTCGCCTTCCCGATAACGCCCAAGGGCAAGCTGGCAATGTACGACTGGGAGTACAAGCGCAAGGACCGAAAGGCATTCCGCGCCTTCATGATCAAGAGGGACCGGACACTCCAGGCCATGAAGGCGGCCTATGCCAGTGGCCAGCTTCCCCGTTCGACGGGGGCTCCGCCTGAAGTCTCGGTAGGTCCTGGTGTCAGCGCGCCCTCGTCGGCATCGGACCCACCGCTCGAGTGACGCACCGCCGCCACTAGGCCCGGGGTCGCAACGCCATGGCGTGCAGTTGGCCGTCAGTCAGGCGTTCAGCTCGGGGAGCCGAGCCCCGCAGGCAGCAACGGGGTCAGGACCTTGAGCCACAGGCTCCCGACGGCTCCGATGCTGAACTGCTCCACACAGCGGGCCCGGGCGGCATCACCCATACGCGTGCGCAATTCGCGGTCTTCGACCAGTCGGGACAGGGCCGCCACCATGCCGTCGAGGTCCTCGGGGTCGACGATGAAGCCGGTCGTTCCGTCTTCGATGACCGAGCGAACGCCAGGGACGTCGGTAGCCACGATGGGCAGTCCGCAGAGCCCCCCTTCGATGAGGACACCGGGCATCCCTTCGCCCTGGGGGCGGCTGGGAAAGACCATGACGTCCGAGCGGCCGAGCAACTCCGCGACGTCGGAGCGTGAGCCGAGCATCTCGACCCCGGCGTCGCGGGCTGGAGATTCCACGCGGGCACGCAAGATGCCGTCCCCGATGAGCACTGCCCGGAACTCGAGGCCGCGAGCGCGCATGGCGGCCACGGCTTCGACAAAACGGTCCGGACGTTTCCCCTCGGTGAGGGCCCCGACGAAGGTGACGACCGGTCGATCGTCTTGACGTCCGCCAAGCAGCGGTCGGAATACCTCGGGATCACGGCCGTTGGGAGTCATGGTCACCATGTCGGCCGGAACCCCCAGCAGGCGTGTGCACTCCTCGGCTACCTCGTCGCCCTCGGCCGCCACTGCGTCTACCCGACGGAGGAGTTGATGCCAGAGCGCGACCTGGATGCTCCGTCCCACAGAAGCGCCATAGGTTCCGATGGCGTAGTAGGCGAGTGGACGCTTCTTCCCCACCATGGCCGGCACCAGGTACTTGAGCGGCTCACCTCCGTGGGCGACCACGCAGACCGGGTCCAGTTGGGCCAGAGCGGATCGAAGCCGAGGAACGGCACGCCAGTTGTAGCCGACACCGGGCTGGTCGCCGTCGGGGATACCGAGTGTGAGGTCGGGCTCGACCTCGGCTGGGCCGTCGAACAGGCACAGCACCCGGTGGGCCCGCAGTCCGGGGGAGTCGAGCTCGTCGGCCAGAGCGCGCGCCTCGCGTTGCGCCCCCCGGGCCAGCGGCGTGGGGATGACATGCAAGATGAGCGGCTCATCGGTCTTCGTCCACTGGTCGGCCATATCGGCCCTCTCTGTCGTCGGCCCGCCAAGTGGATAGAACGTAGCAGCGCCGGGTCGCATCACCGGGGCTAGTGGTTTGGGGGTCCGGTAGTACGGGGGGACAGTTGACGGGGGACGGTTGACGGGGGCCGGCACCCGACAACCATCGTCGGCGCTGGGGGGAGCGATACCATCGGCCGTTCCCGGGTGCGCCGGGCGCAGACCGGCGAAGGGGAGGACACCAATGAGGTACGACCCATGAGGACTCTGGTCGTCTCCGGCGAGTACCCGTGGCCGCTGAACAGTGGATCTCGGCTCCGGCTCGACACCGTGCTGCGCGGACTGACCGCCTGCGGCCCCACGGATCTCTTTTCGATCCTCCCCATCGCTCGCACGGACATCGACCCTCCCGACCCAGGCCTCGGCCTGGAACGGGTGGGCCAGATCACCTTCGACGACCGTCCGCCCGACGGACTGGCTCGACTGCATGCCGCAGTCGACCGGTACACGCCATTCGAACTGCCGCGTGGCGACGGGGGGGAGTCGCTGCGGGCCCTCACGCGGTTCGCTCGGGGTCGCTACGACCTGGTCTGGTACTTCGGGATCCGACCGCTCGTCATGACGGGTGGGATGGTGGCTGCACCAGCCATCCTCGACCTGGTCGACCTGGAGGATCACAAGATCGCCGCTCGGATGGCGATCCCCGGCGCCAGTCTGTCCGGCCCCTCGAGTCGGACCCGCCAGTGGGCGGCCCGGGCCTTTTCGGTGGAGGAAGCAGGCCGGTGGCGCCGACTGCAGCAGCGGGCGGGAGGCCAAGTGCAGGTCACGGTGGTCTGCAGCGAACTCGACGCTGAGCGGGCCCGTGCCGGCGGCGTCCCCCGGGTGGAGGTAGTAGCCAACGCCTACCGACTGGTGCCCGATCCCGTGGGCCGGATACAGGTCTCGGATCCGCCCACCGTCCTCTTCCAGGGGACACTGCGCTATCCGCCGAACGCCGAGGCCGCGAGGTTTCTCGTCCGTGAGGTTGGGCCGCATCTGCGTCGGTTGGTTCCTGACGTCAGGATCCGCTTGGTCGGCACCCCCGCTGCGGGACTGGCCTCACTTGGCGACCCTCCGGCGGTCACCCTTGTCGGCCAAGTGCCCGACATCGCTGATGAACTGGCCCGGGCCGATCTGGTGGTGGTGCCGCTCCGGTTCGGCAGTGGCACCCGCCTCAAGGTCCTCGAGGCGTTCGCGCAGAAGGTTCCGGTGGTCTCGACCACCTTGGGGGCAGAAGGTCTAGGGGTGCAAGACGGGGTCCACCTGCTGCTGGCCGACACTCCTGAGGGGTTGGCCGAGGCGTGTGCCCGGCTCTTGGCCGACGAGGCGTTGCGCGAGCGGATGGTCGAGCAGGCCCACCAACTGTTCTGCCTGCAGTTTGCCGAGGAGATCGTGGCTGGGCAGGTGGCCGCGCTCGCTCGCCAGGTGGCTGGAGTCGATCAGCCGTAGCGCTGACGCCAGGTCACCCGAAGTCGTCCACTCGGGCTCCCTGCCTGACCCCCTCATCGGCTATGGGCGGCCGGGGGATGGGCTCCGACGTGCGGGGAGTCGGCGGTAGACGTCGAGCGTGATCTGCACCGTGCGTCGACCATCGAAGTCGGCCTCTGCCCGGGCTCGCGATCGCGCCCCCATGGTTCCTCGGCGGGCTGGATCGCCGGCGAGCCCGACTACGGCCTCGGTGAGGGCACCGACGTCGTGGGCCGGGACCAGATAGCCGTTCTGCTCGTGGGAGACGATCTGGCGCGAGCCCGGAACGTCAGTGGCGACGATGGGCAGGCCGCAGGCCAGTGCCTCCATGG
>CAIVIS010000302.1 GCA_903906055.1 uncultured Acidimicrobiaceae bacterium | reverse complement strand
GTCGATATGGAGAATCGGACCCAGTTGCTGGCCGGGTTCACCGGGAACCTCAACGAGGCCGCCGCCGCCTTCAAGGAGAAGCGGCCTCCGATCTACACGGAGTAGGCGCATGGCCAAGGCCAGACGGGGCCGCAAGCCCGTCCGCAGAGCACGGGACCCCGATGCCGGGGGTGGGACCAGAGAGCACTGGCGGGCCGATGGCGCGCCCAAAAGCCAGTACGGGTCGGCCGACGAGGCCAACCGCTACGCCCTCCAGGTGCGCCTCGAAGATGGCGTCGACCTTGATCCCTATACCTGCAGCATCTGCGGCCACTGGCACCTGGGAAACCGCCGCGACTGAAACCGCCACGCCGGCCCTAGCCAATATGGCCCTGTTGGGCCAGCACTGACCGGATCTCTTGCCTAGCGGAGTTGGTGCCACTGTACCGTCCAGACGGTACAGTGATGCCGTGACATCCGCATCCGCATCCGCTCCCACGTCCACCTCCTCGTCAGCCGCGCTTCACCGGACGCCTGGCAGCCAGGACAGACAGCGCAGCATCCCCACCAAGCAGCGGATCCTGCAGGCTGCCGAACTCGTAGTGCTGCGCGATGGGGTCGGACACCTCACCTTGGACGCGGCGGCGGCCGAGGCCGGGCTGTCCAAGGGTGGCGTCCTCTACCACTTCCCCACCCGGGACTCCCTGGTATCGGCCATGGTGGACCGGATCATCGAAGAGTTCGAAGAGGACATTGCTTCCTACCTGCCCGAGGTCGGGACCGCCGAGGCATCATTGCCTGGGGCGTACGCCCGGGCCTACGTACGGGCCACGCTCGAGCCGGTGGCCCCCGGCCACGAGCGACTAGGTGCCGCATTGCTTGCCGCTGCCGCCGCCGAACCGGTCCTCTTGGTCCCGCTCCAGCAGGCAGCCGACGGATGGCAAGCCCGACTGATCGACGACGGCCTCGACCCGGCCCAGGCCACGATGCTCCGCATGGCCTGTGACGGTTTGTGGCTGTGCGACTTGTTCGGACTGGCCTCGCCGACTGGTTCCTTGCGCCAATCCGTCGGTGCCGCTATCGAGGCGCTGACCCGGGTGACCCCGTGATCCGCCGCGGCCCGGGGACTCCGTTGGCCCCACCATCTGATGTATCCGTGAAGCTCATCCGCACGTTGACCATCACCGTCTTCCTGCAGTGGTTCGGGTCGACGTCGATCATCCCCATGCTTCCCGTCTACGTCCGCGACATGGGCGGGACGGTCTTCATGGCCGGGCTGGTGATGGCCGCGTTCTTTGCCGCCGGCGTGCTGTCGCAGTACCCGATGGGACGGCTGGCCGACCGCATAGGCCGTAAGCCGGTCCTCCTCATCGGCCTGGGCGTCTACGCACTGGCCACTCTGGCATTTTTACTCCCGATCAACCCGGCCATCGCCATCGTGCTCCGGTCGTTTCAGGGGCTGGGGGCTGGAGCTTCGGCTGTCGCCGCCCTGGCCATGGTGTCCGGCGCCGTGGCCGTCGAGCGGCGGGGGCGGGCGTTTGCCGCCATCTTCGGCGCCGAGTTCGCGGGCATGGCTGTCGGCCCCCTGATCGGGGCCATCGTGGGCGTCCGCAATATGTGGCTGATGTTCCTGGTGTCCGGCGTGGTCGTCCTGGTGGCCTGCATTCCGGCTGCTCGCATCGTGGAAGCACCGGCAGAGCTGGCCTTACGCCATGCCCGCACCGATGTTGACGGCGTGGTGGCGCCGTTGGCCCCGCTGCGGTGGAACCGTTCGATGATCGGAGGGATCGTGGCCGCCGGTGCACTGGGGCTGGCGAGTGGCGTCTACGACATCTGTTGGACGCTGCTCCTCTTGTCGCGTGGTGCCAGCGGATGGCAGATCGGCGTCTCATGGACCCTGTTTGCCGTGCCGTTCCTACTGGCGGCCCGACCCAGCGGCTGGCTGGCTGATCACATGGACCGCCGAGTCCTGGTGCTTGGTGGTTTGGGGGTAGCCACGCTGTTCTGCGCTTCCTACCCCTTCATCCACGCCGTTCCGATGTTGATGATCCTCAGCGGCATCGAAGCACTCGGATTCGCGGCCGCCATGCCGGCCCTGCAGTCGCTCCTCACTCAAGGATCCGAGCCATCGGAGGTCGGGCGCATCCAGGGCATGTTCGGCACGACCCAGACGGCGCTGACCGCCCTGTCGACAGCCCTAGCCGGAGCCGCCTTTGCCGTCGCCTCGTGGCTCCCGTTCGTGACGGCCTCATGCCTGACCGCACTGGCCCTGATCGCTACCGCCCTGGTGTGGCGCACCGTGGCCGGCCATGTCCACCCGGCCATCGATTCGTTCGACGTGGATGGAGAGACATCGGTTGCCAACGACGACGGCTCCTTGGTCCTAGCCAGTCCCCTGCCCGACGATCAGCCGGCGGTAGGTGTCAGTACCGAGGTGCAGTAGGCACAGCGGGTGGCGGCATCGGGCACCTTCGACAGGCACTCCGGACAGTCGCGCACCGGCTCCTCGGTCGGCGTCCGGCCCAGGCGTGCCATCAGTGCGTTGACCGGCTTGATCACCAGGAAGAAGATCACGGCGGCCACGATCACGAAATTGAGCAGCGCGTTCAGCACCGACCCGTAGTTGATGTTGGACCCGTTGATAGTGAAAGAGAGCGTGTCGAACTGACTGCTTCCTCCGAACACGGCCTTGATCAGCGGAGTGATGATGTTGGTCGTCATCGATGCGATCACCGCGGTAAAAGCCGCACCGATGACCACGGCGACCGCCAGGTCGAGCAGGTTCCCCCGCAGCAGGAACTCCTTGAACTCTTTGATCATCGATACGTTCCTTTCGATCGTCCAGGTGATTCCAGTTCACCGTAACCCCAAAGGCTCTGTCGAAACAGGGGCTAGCCGAGGCCGGCGTACACCGCGGCCTCCCACCGTCCGGTCATCTCTACTTGGCACACCACGGTGGCCGAGTTCAGCAGCCAGTCGATGACCGTGCGGTTATCGGCGTCCGCGGGGACTTCCGCCACCAGGCCACGCCTCGGGTGGTCCTGGATGACCTTCCATCCGGTCGGCAGCGGGCGGCCCAGGTCCCGCAGGCGCGAGGCCAGGCGCGGGCCGGTGGCGTGCTGCAGTCCGACGGTGGTCGGCTTGGGTGATCGTCCGGTCGGAACGTGACCTGGCATCCACGTGATCATCGGCACCTTGTGGGTCGACCCCCCGAAGAAGGCGAACGGTCCAGGCTCCGGTGGCTGGTGCTCGGCGTCGATGACCGGTTCGATGTTGATCCACCCCGAACCGCCCACCTGCACCATTGACATCTGGGCCACCAACTCGGGGTCGTCGTGGGCGACGAACCCGAACTTCGTGGGTCGACTGCGGCTCATGTCTGGAGATCCCCGACGGCTGCGGACAGCGCCTCGAGCTCGTGGCGCCACGACTCGGGACGAGCCAGCGGGCGAACCACGAACTTGGAGAAGCCGACCTCGAGGAAGGACTCCAAGAACTGGCGCAAGGCGTCGAGGCCGGCGGGGACCACGGTGGTCGGGTCGGTCCCCTTGCGAGCCCGACCGAGGGCGGTGATCATGGAAGGGTCCATGGGGCCCGGGGCATAGGCCAGGGAGACGCCGAAGTGCTCGGGGCTGATGGAGCGCCCCACGGCTGCTGCTGCCTCGTCGATGGCGATCCGGCCAGCGGCGGCCTCTGCTGGAGTGCAGGCTGATGGCAGCCACCCATCGGCGAACTGCCCGCACCGCCGCAGAGCGGCAGGCACCATGCCCCCAGTCCAAAATTCGAGTGGCTCCTGGGCCGGAAGGGGGGACAGCGTCACCCCCTCGAACTCCCCTATGGCCCCGTGGTGGTCCACTGACTCTCCGGCCCACAGCTGGCGCAGCAACGGAAACGCTTCTTCCATCCAGGGCCCCTTCTCCTTGGCCGAGACCCCGACGGCCCCGGACTCGGGAGGTTGCGCCAGTCCGGGCACGAACGTCACCAGCAGTCGACCTTGGGACAACTGGTCGAGGGTGGCCAGCTGTTTGGCCACCCGGACCACGTTGCGGCCCGGAAGCAGCATGGTCGTCCCCAGTTTCAGGCGCGGGTTGCGGGCGGCCGCGTAGGCCAGGGCGGTCAGTGGATCGAGCGTCGGTGCCGTCAGGACCTCGGGGAGCCAGATCGAGTCGAACCCCAGGTCGTCGATGTCGTCGACCACTTCCATGAGCCGGGAGGGATCGCCGTCGAGCACTCCCATGCCGACCCCGATGCGAACCTTCATCCGCCCTCCAGGACAGGGCCGTCGAACCGGTCCACGGTAGCGAACTCCTCGACGGCACCCCGGCGCAGCTTGGTCGGCTGATGCACCGGGTGACCGAGAGCGAGCACCCCGGCCACCAGATGGGTGTCGGGGATGCCGAGGAGCTCCTTGACCGCTGGCTCGTCGCGCACGACCATCGTCGTCATCACCCCGGCCAGTCCTTCGGTCCGGGCAGCCAAGAGGATGCTCCAGGCAAACGGGTAGATAGAGGCACCCCCCACCATGGTGTAGTGGTCGCTGTCGCGGTCGACCGTAGCCAGCCGCGACAGGTCAGCCAGCAGCACCAGCATCACTGGGACCTCGTCGAAGTGTTCGGCGAAGCCCCCGGGACCCGCGGCGGCTGCTGCAGCGATCTCCCCGGATGCAGCGATCGACTCCGCCTCGACCAAGCGGTCGGTCACCACCGCCCACGGGGTCAGCCCAGCCGACACCTGAGCCAGGTAGTCGTACCAACCGGGCAGGTAGATGTCCCGCATGGACGCACGGATGACCGGATCCTTGACGACCACGATCCGCCATGCCTGCCGGTTCCCTCCGTTGGGGGCGAACCTGGCGGTCTCCAACAGACGGTAGACAGTGGCGTCGTCGACCGGCTCGTCGGTGTACTCGCGCACTGCTCCCGTCGAGCGGAGGGCATCGGTCAGATCCATATTCGCTCCCCGCTACAGGATTTCGAGAATTGGGTCGGCGGCGCTGACCGTGAGTCCGGCGCCGGGCTCCACCATCAAGGCGGTGACCACCCCGTCTTCGATCACCATGGCGTAGCGCTGTGAACGCGTGCTCAAGCCGAAGCCGCTACCGTCCATCTCCAGGCCCACGGCGGCAGCAAACTCGCCGTTGCCATCAGCCAGCATCAGCACGGCGTCACCTACGTTCTGTGCCTCGCCCCAGGCGTGCATGACGAAGGGGTCGTTGACCGAGATGCAGGCCACCGTGGTCACGCCCTTGGCTGCCAGCTCGTCCTTGCGGATGACGTAGCTGGGCAGGTGGTAGTCCGAGCATGTCGGAGTGAATGCACCGGGAACGGCGAACAGCACGACCTTTCCCGTGCCGAGCACGTCGGCCGTCTGCACGTGGGTGGGGCCATCGGCTCCCGTCGTCATGATCCTGATATCGGGGATGGTGTCGCCTACGGCAATGCTCACAGATTCGCTCCTGGAGTTGGGCCCCCAGTGCATGGGGGGATTCGGTTGGCTCGCCCCTTGGTGAGCCACCCGCAGCATACGGTCCACTAGCCGACGGCGATCACCACGGGATGGCCTCTGGGCCTTCCCCGTCGGCGAGACCCCCGGATGCAGCCTCCTGCGGCTCAGCGTCGGGCAGTGCACCGCTCCCGGACCCGAACAAGATGGCCGCCCCTACCGCGAACGCCATCGCCGATCCGGCGAACAGCCCGAGTTCGGCCGCCGGCACCAGTGGCGGGTTCGAAGAAAAGGCCAGCTCGGCGATGAGGAGCGGGACAGTGAAGCCGATGCCAGCTACCGCCGATCCACCGAGGATGTGACGCCACCGGACCCCACCGGGCAGGCGCCCGAAGCCCAATCGGACCACGAGCAGACAGGCCACGGTGATCCCGCCCATCTTGCCGATCACCCGGGCCAGGCCCACCCCGGCGAACACGGCGGCCGCCCCAGGTGCCCCGAGGAGGCCGGCATGGAAAGTGATGCCGGCGTTGGCCACGGCGAACAGCGGCAGGACCACGAACGCCGACCACGGCGCTACCCGCTTCTCCAGGTGCTCCGCCGGATCCGCCAGGCGGGCTGGCATCGTCTCTGATGTTCGACCTGGCACCTCACCCGGCGCCTCGCCTGGCACCAACAGCCCGGCCACCACGCCGGCCAGTGCCGGCTCTACGCCGCCGGCGGCCAGGAGGACCCACAGGACCACCCCACCCAGCAAGAACACAACGGTCGGAGCTTGCGTGGTCCGCCGGACCACGATCAGGGCGATCACCACGGCCAGAGCCGCCGCCAACGCTGGCACATAGGACCGTGACGAGTAGAAGACGGCCATCACGACCACGGAGCCGATGTCGTCAGCCACGGCCAAGGTCAGCAGGAATACCCGGAGCCCGGACGGGACCCGTCGGCCCAGCAGAGCCAGTGCCCCCAGGGCGAAGGCGATGTCGGTGGCCATCGGGATCCCCCACCCAGACGAACCCGGGCCGCCGTGGGCCACTGCTGCGTATACCAACCCGGCCCCGAGCATCCCGCCGAGGGCGCCAGCTACCGGGACGGCCGCCGTGCGGGCATCAGCCAGATCGCCGTGACGGCGCTCGCGGCCGATCTCCAATCCGACCACGAGGAAGAAGACGGCCATTAGTCCGCCGTTGACCCAGTCGCGCAACGTGGCGAAGTCCTGGAACGCCCGGCCGCCGCCGCTGGTCGGATGCAGCCAGGTGGACTCGTAGGACGCCGACCATGGACCGTTGGCCCACACCAGGGCGATGGCGACGGCCACGATCAGGGCCCACGCCGCGGCCACGTCGGAGTGGAGCAATCTGCGCAAGGACCGGCCGGGGGGAGTCAACGGCTCCTAGACGTCCGCTAACTCAGCCAGCACCGACCGGCCGAAGCGATCGATGGCCTCCAGTTGATCATGCCGGGTGTCGCCAGGCAGGGCCACGCTGACCCAGCTCACCCCGATGGCCTCGAGCTCGTGGATCGATGCCAGCACCCGCTGCTCGTCAGGGGCTGCCCCGCCCATGGACAGCCCTTCGGGGATGAAGCACACCGTGAGCGGTTCGGTCCGGCCCACCGCTGCGGCATGTTCTGCGGCGTACTCGAGGGCGACGGCCAGATCGGATGGCGACTCGAGCGGTGCCGTCCGGGTCCGGTCGGCGTAGCGGGCCGGGTTAGGGAAGGGACACCAGCCGTCGGCTGACTCCACTGCTCGTCGGACAGCCCGACGGCTGTTTCCACCGATCCACAGCGGGGGCCGCGGGCGCTGTCGGGGACGGGGCAGCATGGTGTTTCCCGGTGCCCGGAACCCGGAGCCGTCGAACGTGACGCTTTCGCCGGTCCAGGCTGCCTCCATGGCGGCCAGCGCCTCGTCCATGAGGTCGTTGCGGTCGTCGAAGGAGGCACCGAGCGCGTCGAACTCGGGTTCGAGGTAGCCGGCACCGAGCCCCACGATGGTCCGCCCACCACTCAGCACATCCAGCGTGGCAATGCCCTTGGCGGCCACGAAGGGATTGCGGTAGGCGAGGACGAACAGGTTGGTGTGGACCAGCACGGTCGTGGTGGCCGCCGCCGCAAACGCCAGCGCCACCAAGGGATCGAGGGCGTGGTGGCCGCCGTGGGCCAGCCAGTCGTCCCCGGGAAACGGGTGGTCGGTGGTGTACACCGCCCCGAAGCCGGCGTCCTCGGCCGCTCGGGCCAACTCGCCGATCGCACCTGGGGCGAGGAACTCCTCGCCGCAGTCGATCCGATGGGTGGGCAGTCCGTAGGAGACATGCACTTCAGCTACTGCACTCCCGGCCTGACAGCAGCACCACCAGCAGGGGCATCGGGGGTGGCACCGACCAAGTGGGCCACGAAGGGCGGCATCCGTGTGGGCCGCCCTTCCAGGTCGACCGCACCGTGGACCGTCACGGCGGTGGCACGCGCTTCGTCGTCCACCTCGAGGAGGTAGCCGATCTGGAACGTGGTCCGGGTCAGGTGGCCCACCACTGTGTAGATCCGCACGTCATCATCGAAACGGAGCGGCCGCCGATGACGGAGGTAGAGCTCCAGCACAGCAAAATCGACGCCGTCGGGTCCGGAGCGGACCTCCTCGTAGGGGTATCCGGCCGCTCGCAGCATGGCCACCCGAGCCTCTTCGAGGTACTCGGGATAGGACCCGTGGTGGATGATCCCCATCGCATCGGTTTCGCCGAACCTCGTGCGTAGCGAGTGGACGAACGGGTAGTGCGTGCGATCGAGTGACGGTTTATGGGAGAGGCGCACCGGGGCGAGGCTACTGCCCTTCGCCTGCAGGTACCGGCTGGTTCCACTCGATCCAACCGGTTCCGGTGCGCCCGTCCGACGCAGTAAAGCGCGCCAGGGCCCGCGGAAACCGGCTGACGCGTCCATCTGTGGCCGTAAGCACCAGCGGCCCGAACGCCACCGGCTCGATGGCGAGGTCGAGTCCGACTGGATCCAGTCGAGCCCGGGCCGACGTCACCAGACCGAACGGACCCAACTCCTCGGTCACGTCCAGGCCCGTCACGGTCTCGACCAATCCGTCAGGATGCTGGACGTACCCGAACGGGATCCGCTGGCCCGGAATCCGGATGTCGGCCCCGTGGATCCGAGTGCCGTCGTCCAGCCTGCCGGCGAACCAGCACCAGCTGAAGGCCCACCAGTCGCGCACGCCCCATGAGTGGTCACGCTGGCCGTGGCCCTCGACGCCAAGAACCTCGCCGCCCACCGTCACCGTGCCTCCCACCAGGCACGGGATCTCATAGCGAGTGGTCACGTCGTAGTGGTACGGGATCCCGTCGGTACGCCACGTCAGGTCGAGCTCGATGTCGGTGGGCCGACCCGGCGCACCCCGATAGACGTCGGCCGGGTCATCGTGGACCACAGCTGCAGCCGTTCCGGCGACGACCATGGAGTCGAGCGGCAGGCCGATGACCCCGTCGACAGAACAGCCGTCGCCGCGCACCGTGAGACCAGGTGCGGGTGTGGCCGGGAGGTCGTAGGCGACCGAGGCCACCAGCGGACGTCCCGGTCCGGCGACCACCGTCGTCCACCACGTCACCCCGAGGTTCGGATAGAGCCCGATCCGGGCGTAGCCGGCCAACTGTCCGTCGTGGGACACGAAGTCGAGATAGTGGGACTCGTTCCACAGCGGATCGCCGGAGGGCTGGTGACGGCCCTCGTCGGCCGGGTCCACCGCGTGGGGGTTCAGATCGGCCATGTCGTGCTCCTAAGCTGTTCTGCCCTGCTCCATCCACCGTGGAAGCCGGACTCCGGACTATCTACTGCTGCTGGCGGTGCTGCTGGCGGTACTGCTGGCGGTACCGGTGCTACCGTTTTGTCTACCAGCCCACCTCGGCGGATCGTGGACAGCATCGTAATGAACCTCGTAATGACTACTACTAGGCGCGCGGCATCCCTGGTTTCCACCTGCCTGGGCGTAACCAGCATTGTGTTCGCGGCCTGCGTGGTTGCAGTCCCCGCCCCGGTCGGGGCCAACCCGTACACCGGTGTCTCCATCGCGCCCTCCGCCGTGCCTGCGTTCGATGGTGATGCCCCTGACCCTGATGTCATCATGGACGGCTCGAGGTACTACGCATTCACCACTGGCACGACCAAGGCTGGATACATCCAGGCGCTGTGCAATCCCACCGGACCCGCGGACACCGGTTGGGCCCAGTGCCCGGGTGGCTCATCGGGTGCCTCCGCCCTCCCCAACCCACCGGCGTGGCAGGAACGCGGCACACAGAACGCCCCCGGCGTATACGTGTGGCAAGGACTGTGGATCATGTTCTACACCGCAGCGCTGTCCGGCCATCGGGGCAATAGCGGGGCCAACTGCCTCTCGGTGGCCACCGAGTCGGTTCTTGCGCCCTCGACCGTCGCCTTCACCGACCGCTCCAGCGGACCGCTGGTGTGCAACGGCGACCTCGGAGGGGCCATCGACCCGAGCCCGTACGTGGATCCGGCGACGGGACAGCCGTACTTGGTGTGGAAGACCAACGACGGCGGCTCCACGCAGTCAGCCAGGTTGTGGTCCCAGCCGCTCGGATCCGACGGCATGACACTGGTGGGCCAGCCCAGCCTGCTCCAGGTCCAGAACCCGGCACGGTATCCGTTCGAGACCACCATCGAGAACCCGCAGATCTTCGATTCCGGTGGGAACTACTACCTCTTGTTCTCCACCGGCATCTGGAACAGCCCCTCCTACGGTGAGTCGGTCGTCGGATGCGCCGGGCCGATCGGGCCTTGCGGAGAACCGTCGTCTGGCCCCTTCCTGACTTCGTACGGCGCCGTCGCTGGGCCAGGAGGAGGCACGTTCTTCCAAGATGCCCGAGGGGGACTGCAGTTGGCCTACTCCGGATGGTCGGCGGGGTGCACGTCATATGCGTGCGGCGGCACCCGTCGGCTCTTTATCGCGCCGGCATCCATCGAACCGGCCTGGCTACCTCCTCCGATCACCGGGATTGCCGCTGCCGCGGACGGCAGTGGCTACTGGCTGGTAAATGCCCGAGGTGGGGTATCACCTCACGGGAGCGTTCGTTCGTACGGGTCAGCAATTGGTCTGACCTTGAACGCCCCCATCGAACATCTGGTGCCGACCCCGGACGGCAAGGGGTACTGGCTGGTGGCTGGTGACGGAGGAATCTTCTCGTTCGGCGATGCCCGGTTCTTCGGTTCGATGGGCGCCATGCCACTGAATGCTCCCGTCGTCGGCCTCACTCCGACGGCAGATGGCGGCGGCTACTGGCTGGTGGCTACCGATGGCGGGGTGTTCGCCTTCGGTGACGCCAAATTCTCCGGGTCGATGGGAGGGGGCCGGCTCAACGCCCCGGTGGTCGGCATCGCCTCGGACGTGGTCACCGGCGGCTACTGGCTGGTGGCCTCCGACGGCGGGGTATTCGCCTTCGGTGCACCCTTCGCGGGGTCCACCGGCTCACTGCGACTCAGTCGTCCCGTCAACGCCATCACAGCAACGGCTAATGGCCAGGGCTACTGGTTCGTGGCATCCGACGGCGGCGTATTCGCTTTCGGTAACGCTCCGTTCCACGGGTCGACCGGCGCCCTCACGCTGGCCGCACCGGTCGTCGGGATGGCCGCCGATCTGGCCAGCGGCGGCTACTGGCTGGTCGGTGCCGACGGAGGGGTGTTCGCCTTCGACGCACCGTTCCTAGGAGCCGGCTGACCGACGGAATCGCTGACTAGCCAGCTGACTGAGGGGCTCACCTGCTGGTCAGCTGTACGTCACGGGATTACCGCCACTGACGTCCCTGGGTCCACCGGTATGCCGGAGGCAGGAATGGTCGCGATAGTGACCGCTCCCCCACCGCCAGCACCCTTGCTGCGCTTGCCGCCGCCGGCCGCACAGCCAGGCGTGGTCGAATCCGCCCCGCCGCTTGTGGCGGTGCCCGTCGATGGAACAGTCGTCGACGTCGGATCGCTGGCCGTGGTCGGTGCAGTCGGTGCAGTCGGTGCAGTCGGTGCAGTCGCCGGATCCGTCACCGGAGGACCGCCCACTGTCGTACCAGCCGACCCAGATCCAGTCCTGCAGGTGCTCCCCGTCCCGCCACCGAAGCCCTGGTTCCCACCGCGGCTGGTCCCTCCGCCAGGAATGGTGGTCGGCGTGGTCGGCGTGGTCGGCGTGGTCGGCGTGGTCGGCGTGGTCGCTGCACCCTGGCCACCGCCCCGCCCAGTGCCTGCGGCTTTGGTATCGACTCGCTGGCCACCGGAAGACTTGGTGCGAGCAGTCGGTGCACCCGCAGGGGCGACACCCGATGGATCAGACCGGGACGCTCCCGACAGAGCGGAGCCATGCGTGCCGTGGTGGCTCGCGACTCTGGTGCATGACGCAGTCACCACGCCGGCGGCTGCTGTTCCTGTCGACGACCCAGATCCCGAGGCACACGAACTCGCCGTCGTGGCGAAGCCTGCTGTCCGCTGCGCTCCGCCCCCGCTGGACCCAGTCGCAACATTGCCGGAACTCGGAATGTCGCTAGAGGCGGCTGGAGTCGCCCGCGCTGGAGCGGGCGCCGCTGACGTCACGCCGACCGTGCCGAGAATCCCTTGGACCGCCCGCCCCGCTGAACCTGGCAGCTCCGACGCGGCGGCGAGCCCAGTGGTGGCCACCATCATGGTGGCCAACGTGCTGACGGCCAGAACGGCTGGCGTCCTGCGGAACCGGCGCCTCTGGTCCGACCATGAGCTAGCACTGACCAAGTACGCCGTCCTGATGGCATGCTCGCCCCGGAGTTCGTGGTCCTGGGCCGGGCCGGCCGCTGCGGCCAACAGATCGGCCAACTGCCCACTCATCAGATTGGGCAGGGCGACGATGTTGTTGCTCGGCGGTCTCGAAGCCAGCAGATCTGCCGTCTCCATCCTCGGGTCGTCAGGCAAGGATCCGCTGCCCTTCGACTGCCCGCACCGTCGCTCCGGAGATTCGAGGAGCAGACTTCGATGCCCCGACCAGATCGGCGTCCTCGAGTGCTGCGGCCGCCAGTCGCTGCTCCAGACACCGCAGGCCCCGATGGCAGAGGACGCGGACCGACCCAGGGGTGCGTCCCATGATGGTGGCGACCCGGGCCACATCCATGCCAGCAACGATCCGGAGCATGACCGCCTCGGCCTGGTCGGCCGGCAGCTCGCCGATCAGGGCGATGGCCTGGTCGGTCGAGGAGTGCTCGGCCACTTCCTCCTCGACGTTGTTGGGTGCTGGCAGGACGATCAGGTTGGCGTGCTCGATCGCATCCGTCCGTC
>CAIVIS010000301.1 GCA_903906055.1 uncultured Acidimicrobiaceae bacterium | reverse complement strand
CCGTGGGTTCTTCGACGGCAACAACGACGGGGTGGGGGACATCCCCGGGCTCATCTCCAAGCTCGACTATCTGCAGTGGCTCGGTGTCGACTGCCTGTGGCTGCTGCCGTTCTATCCATCTCCGATGCGCGACGGCGGCTACGACATCAGCGACTACTACTCGGTGCACCCTGATTCGGGCACGGTGGACGACCTGCGCAGGCTCATGGCCGAGGCGCACGCCCGCGGTATCCGGGTCATCGCCGACCTGGTCATCAACCACACCTCGGACCAGCATCCGTGGTTCATCGAGTCGCGCTCGAGTCGGGACAACCCCAAGGCCGACTGGTAAGTGTGGAACGACGACGACCTGCGGTGGCCAGAGGCCCGGGTGGTCTTCATCGACGTCGAGCGGTCGAACTGGTCCTATGACCCGATCCGCGACCAGTACTACTGGCACCGGTTCTACGGCCATCAGCCCGACCTCAACTACGACAATCCCGACGTCGGCGACGCCAT
The DNA here is from genome assembly GCA_903906055.1 of uncultured Acidimicrobiaceae bacterium. Taxonomy (GTDB): domain Bacteria; phylum Actinomycetota; class Acidimicrobiia; order Acidimicrobiales; family RAAP-2; genus Bog-756. The sequence continues at coordinate 1,117 of CAIVIS010000301.1, read as the reverse complement.
GTTGGAAGTGGTCCGCTTCTGGCTCGACCTCGGTCTCGACGGCTTCCGCCTCGACGCCGTGCCTTACCTCTTCCAGCGCGACGGCACGGCCGGGGAGAACCTCCCCGAGACTCACGCCTTCATCAGAAGGGTCCGCGCCGAGCTCGACGAGAACTATCCCGGCCGCATCCTCTTGGCCGAAGCCAACGGGTGGCCGGCCGACGTGGCCGACTACTTCGGCAACGACGACGAGTGTCACCTGTGCTTCAACTTTCCGTTGATGCCTCGGCTGTTCCTGGCCGTGCGCCGGGAGCAGAGCTACCCCATTACCGAGATCCTCTCCCAGACCCCGGATGCGCCCCCGGGTGCGCAGTGGGCCATCTTCTTGCGCAACCACGATGAGCTCACCTTGGAGATGGTGACCGACGAGGAGCGCGACTTCTTGTTTGCCGAGTACGCCCAGGATCCGCGGATGAAGCGGCATATGGGGATCGGTCGCCGCCTGGCCCCGCTGCTCGACCGCGACCGTCGCCTGTCCGAGCTCTTGTTCTCCTTGCTGTTCACCCTGCGGGGGAGTCCGGTCCTCTACTACGGCGACGAGATCCAGATGGGGGACAACCTGTACTTGGGCGACCGCGACTCGGTGCGGACCCCGATGCAGTGGTCCCCCGACCGCAACGGCGGATTCAGCCGGGCCGACTTCGCCCAGCTCTATCTACCTCCCCTGATGGACCCGATCTACGGCTTCGCCAGCGTGAACGTCGAGGCCCAGCAGCGCAATCCGAGCTCGTTCCTGCACTGGATGCGCCGGATGCTGGCCGTCCGCCGAGAGTTCCCCGTGTTCGGCACTGGGACCGTCCAGATGGTGACCTCGGCCAATCCCTCGGTGCTGGCCTTCGTCCGGGCGGACCGCCGCGAGTCCGATGGGGGCCGCGACGTCACCCATCCGGTGCTGTGCGTGCACAACCTCAGCCGCACCGCCCAGCCGGCCACCCTCGAGGTGGCCGAGTGGGCCGGGCATCAGCCTGTCGAACTGTTGGGCCGGGTGGCGTTCCCCATCATCGGGATCGAGCCCTACCCGGTGACGCTCGGGCCGTATGGCTCGCTCAGCTTCGAACTGGTCTAGCGGCCAGTCGGG
>CAIVIS010000300.1 GCA_903906055.1 uncultured Acidimicrobiaceae bacterium | reverse complement strand
GGCACGCCGTCGAAGCGACTGGTTCCGGGCACGTACTACGTCAACGTCCAGGTGACCCAGTTCGTGGTCACCCGGGGGGACAGAGAGCCGTCCTGGTCGGCCTGGACCATTTCGGCCAGTCTGCCCATCCTCATCAAGTAGTCGACCTGGCGTCGACGAATGGCCACTGCTCAAGGATGCGGCAGTCGGAGTCCGATCTGGGCTGCACCTTGGCGGAGGTCGTCACGGGCCCTCGGGTCGGCCACGTTGTCGATCAGCAGCCGGGCCTGTTCACCCGCGCTCTTGCCGAACACCTCGGCGCTGCCGTGCTCGGTGATGATGACCGAGTGCTGGAACGACGTGGCCGGGTCACCCAAGAGGGGGACCACGTTGGACGAGCCAGTCGGTTCGTGCCAGGACCGCAGAGCGATGACGGCTTGACCGCCGGCTGAGTGGAGCGCGCCGCTGACGAAGTCGGGCTGGCCACCGAATCCCGAGTAGACCCGGGATCGGACGTAGGTGGCATTGGCCTGGACGAACAGGTCGACCTGGAGTGCAGTGTTGATCGACAGCATGGCCGGTTGGCTGGCGATGCGCGCTGGGTCGTTGACTACCTCGGTCCGGTGCATGATCAGCTGCGGGTTGTCGTCGGCCCACTCGTAGAGCTCGGGCGAGCCGAACAGGAACGAGGCGCTCAGGTCCCGACCTGAGTCGAGGGCACCGGCCCGGTCAAGGGCCATCACGCCGTCACTCACCATCTCCGACCAGATCCCGAGGCCGGTGCATCCGCGCAGGCTGGCCGCCGCCGCGTCCGGGATCTGTCCGATCCCCATCTGGACGGTCCCACCATCGACCGCGTACTGCGCTGCTCGTTCGCCGATGGCGGCGGCTATCGGATCGTCCGGATACGGAGCGGGGGACGGAAGCGGGTGGTCGACGTCGAGGGCGAGGTCGATCTGGTCGACGTCGATCAGGGCGTCACCACGGGTGAACGGCATGTAGCGGTTGACCTGGGCGATCACCGGCCCACCGCGGGCGATGGTCGACTCGATGGCCGCGGGAAGGATGTTGACCTCGATCCCCAGGGAGACCTTGCCGTCCCGGGGCAGTGAGGTGTGCAGCAGCACGGCATCAGGCGGCCGGAGCGAAGCGAACATCCGAGGAACGAGCGACAGTCGCATCGGCAAGTACTCGAACGTGGGGTTGGACCGCACACCGGGGCCGACGAATGGGGTCTCGGTGATGAACCCGTCGCGGCACGGCCAGCCGTCTTGGATGTTGAGGGCGAACACCCGACAACGTGGAAGCGCTCCGTCGAGGATCCGGACCAACTCGTGGGGGGTGGCGAAGTTGCCGGACACCACCACCCGGGGCTCGTCGCCAGGTAGGGCCGCCAGTCGATCGCTGACTTCCGCCTCGGTCACGAACCGCATGGATGCACCTCGCCGGTTGGGCGGTCAGACGGTCTACCGCGAGTGCACCTTGTCGGGTGGATGAACCTTCGGTCGTCGCACCCGACCCTGATGGTTGTCGCCACTACTTGCGAACCTACCGTGGTCCATGGAGTGCGACTAGGGGATTTGTACCCCCACTACATGATGCAGCGAGTGTGGAGGTCCAGGTAGGGCAGTTCGCTCACACATCCAGAAAACAAGAAACACCCCGAATGCGAGGGTTCGGGGTGTTTCTTATGTCTCGACACATCAGATTGGAGCGGGCGAAGGGAATCGAACCCTCGTCAGCAGGTTGGAAACCTGCAGCTCTACCATTGAGCTACGCCCGCGGGACTGCGGGTCAGACTCTAGCAGCGGACCCGTGACCTGGGTGTTTGAAGCACGGTCGACAGCCTGCTTCGACTGCCGGCCCCAGTCACCTAGACCAGTCACCTAGACCTGGTCAGCCCGCCTCGGGCGACCACAGCGGCTCGTCCACGGTGAAGCCGATCGGTGTGTTCCAGTGATTCCGAAACGACACCTCGTGGGCCGGGCGGCGCTTGGCCACACCCCAGCGTCCCAACGGATAGCCCATGGGCACGCAGCACGCCATGACCCACCCTTCGTCCTTGGGCACACCCAAGATGTCGAAGGTCTCGTCTGGGTACCAGAACCCGAGGACGGCGGTGATCGAACTGCCCACACCTTCGGCCCGGGCCGCCAGCTGTGCACTCCACACCGCCGGGTAGATCGACCCGCCAGTCGGGTCGCCCTGGATGAAGGGGAACAGGAATAGCGGCACCTCAGCGAAGTGATCGGCCAGCCAGTCGGCCGAGGCCTTGACCTTCATCATCTGGATGCTGCCCGGATCGTCCGGTGCGGCTGCGGCTGCGGCCATGCGCTCGGCGTAGACGGTCTGCCACAACTCGGAGATGGCCTGCTGGTAGAGCGGGGCGATCTGGGCGATGACGTCCTTGTCGTCGACCATCAGGAAACGCCAGTTCTGGGTGTTGCCGCCCGACGGGGCCCGGATGGCGGCGTCCAGGATCTTGGCCTGCACGTCCATAGGGACAGCGTCGGGCTTCACCCGTCGCATGGCCCGTGTCGTATAGAGCGCCTCGTTGATGTCCATGTGATCTCCTAGGAGTGGTCCGGTAGCCCTAGTGGCAGTCGAACTTCCTTACCGTAGTGCCACGGGGATGGCGACCACGGGGAGGGATTGGACAAGGCATGCATGCTGGGGTGCTAAGAACCGGACCATGGCCACACCGCAGACCGTGCCCGACGACGTCGTTGAAGTGGTGGTGGGTTCGATCGCCGCCGGAGGCGGATGTGTTGGCCGCGGGCCCGACGGCCGGGTCGTCTTCGTGCGCCACAGCTTGCCCGGTGAGCGTGTCCGCGCCCGGATCACCTCAGAGACCACTTCGTTCCTGCGGGCCGATGCCATCGAGATCCTCGAGCCATCGGCGGACCGGGTCAAGCCGCTCTGTCCGCATGCCGGCCCGGGCCGGTGCGGCGGGTGCGACTTCCAGCACGTCTCTCTGTCCGCTCAGCGGCACCTCAAGGAGGATCTGATCGCCGAGCAGCTAGCCCGGGTGGCCGGCATGCAGTTCCGGGTAGAGGTGGAAGAAGTCGATGGTGCACCCGACGGTCTCGGTTGGCGCACCCGGGTGGCCTTCGCCGTCGATGCCGAGGGCGTGGTCGGCCTGCGGCGCCACCGCAGCCACGACATCGAGCCGGTGGAGGTATGCCCCATCGCCACCGCTGGGGTGAACGCCGCCTCGGTGTCCTCGGTCAACTGGAAGGGTGCCCGTCAGATCGAGGTCATGGCGTCCCCTAGTGGCGACACGCCGGTGATCCTGGTGGAGACGGGCAAGCAGCGTCTCGACGGACTGCCCGACGTGGCCGCCGGACTGGTGTGGAAGGGTCGCTCCCTGCGCGCACCCGACCATGTGGTCTTCGATGTTCTGGGCAAGCAGTTCGAGGTCCACGCCGGCGTGTTCTGGCAGGTCCACCCGAGTGCAGCCGCCGTCCTGACCACCGCGGTGCTGGAGGGCCTCGCCCCACGCGCGGGGGAGCGGGTGTCTGATCTGTATGCCGGAGCCGGGCTGTTCACTGTCGCTTTTGCTCGGGCCGTCGGGCCGACCGGGGTCGTCACCGCCGTGGAGCGCAGTGGGCCAGCGGTGGCAGACCTCAAGCGGAATACCAATGGCCTGGCCCAGGTGGAGGTGGTGCGGGCCGATGTGACACCGGCAACCGTGGCTCGCCGGCTGGGGCGCCCCGACCTGGTCATCCTCGACCCAGCCCGCTCCGGGGCCGGGCGCGATGTGATGGCGGCGCTGTGCGCGCTCGACCCGGCACCTCGTCGGATCGCCTACGTGTCCTGTGAGCCAGCACCGTTCGCTCGTGACCTGAAGGTGATGGTGGAAGCCGGATGGAACCTGCGGTCGCTGCGGGCCTTCGACCTGTTTCCGATGACAGAGCACGTGGAGTTGGTCGCCATCCTCGAGTCGCCTCGACCCTGAGACTGCCTAGAGGTGTCGGTCCTCATTGCCGGCCCCGTGGCTCGGCTGGTGGGGGTGTGGGGCGACGGAGAGCACAAGGGTCTCGCTGGTACTCTTTGTCCATGCGTGCACGGCCCCTCGGCGTCCTGGTGACGGCTGGCGCGATCTCTCTGGCCGGAATGGCTGTGGCCGGCTGTTCAGGTGGATCTGACGCGTTGACCGGCTCGACAGCACCGAGGGGAACCTTCGCCACCAAGCAGCCGCCCAAGCCAGCTGGCGTTCTGCCGTCGCCCATCTCCAAGCAGATCTGCTCTCGCGATGCGCAGACGGAGATGACGTCGGCGCTGGGGGAGGAGGCCCAGGTCTCCACGCCGACGTGGGTGGACCATCTGTACTCCTGCACCTACGACTATGCGACGTCTACGCCTGCTGGCTCCTTCGCAGTGTCGGTCAAAGAGCTGTCGAGCACGGCCGAGACGTCCGCCTACTTCGAGGGCCTGGCGACGACCATGGGCAGGTCCCGGGACTTGAACGCTCTCGGCGAGGGAGCGTTTCAGACAACGAGCGGCTCCGTCGTGGTCCGCAAGGGCTGGAAGGTGCTGCTGGTGAACAACGCTGGCCTGCCCGCGCAGTTCGGCGTACCGCCCACCAGCTCAGGATCGGTGGCCGTCACCGTGGCCGACGTGATCCTCGGGTGCTGGGCCGGGGACTGAACCCGCAGCGGGTCACTCAGGACTTACTCGATCGATACAGGTCGGCCGGTGTTCAGCCGGTGTAAGGGCCGTGCACGGTCTGGATGATGGCCAGACACATCTCATCGGACGATCCGTCTCCCCATACGGTGAAGTGCGGGGGCTGCTTGCGTAGCTGCGGGAGCTCCTGGGCCAACTTGGGGTCGAACTCGCAGGTGACCCCGATGGTGTCGCCGGCCTTGGTCATGACCGGATCGGCCAGGTTGTAGGAACGCTGGTTGTCGAAGTTGTAGTTCGTGACGTTCAACAGTGTCTTGGCATCTGGCTTGCCCGGGTTGAGCACGATCTGCATTCCCCGTCCGGTCAGGTGCATGTGGGCCGTGAGCCTCAGGATGCTCTGGTCAGCACCTATGGGCCAGACGCACGAGGTCGAGGTGCCAGCCGGCGGGTTGTCCTTGTCGCGCTTGCAGACCGACTCGATGATGTTGTCGAAGGTGACGGCCCACGGGCCGAACCGCTTGGCCAGGTTGGCCATCTCGGCCGGACGGCTACACAGCGGTCCGGTGACTCCGGCGGCACACGGCACGTCGGGGGGAGCGGGCAGCAAGTTGAGGTTCAGGGGCTGCAGCGGGGTGGTGCCGGGCACAGTGTGGAGTTCCAGTTGGGACTGGACCGGCTTGTCCCCACGGAGCAGGTTGTAGTGGATCTGCATGACTACCAGGCTGCCGGCCGGGAGTTTGGCTCCCGTGCCCTTGGGCATGACGTCGATGCCGGCACCCGGAGCCCACGCCGTCAGCCAGGGAGTGCTGGAGATCTGAGTCTGGAGGTGGCTCCCGACAGATGCCGTCGAAGCATTGGCCGGAGGGGTGTCAGGCAGGGCGGACTCCCCGAAGCAGGTCCATCCCTTGCCGCCCTTGTCGTCGGCCTTGGCGGTGGCCGCCAGGCTCGGGGGGATCAGGAAGAGGATGGCGTGGTGGACCTCGATGCTGTTGGGGGAGAAGTTGGCCGACACGATGAACGAGTCCTTCGTGATGTGCGGGTTGACCAGGGTGCAGTGGTAGTCGTCGGTGGCGCCCTTCGGGGCCTTGGGTGTGTAGGTGTTCCCTTGCAGGGTCAGGGTCGTCTGTTTGGGTGACGAGGCGCTGGCCTGGGCTGATCCGAGGCCGATGGCCACACCTGTGGTCACGAGGACGGCAGCCAGCACGAGGCGCAGGAGGCGGGAGTTCATGGAGGAGAAGATTACTCGCCTCCAATTGGAACTGCCCATCGGAGTCGCCAGTCGGCCACGCTCCCCATCACCCGGTGCCCCCACTACGGTTGCGATGTGCCGACCATCGTGGACAAAGAAGCCATCGTCGATCTACTGCGCCACGAGTACGCGGCGCTCGATGCGGTCTGCTCCACGCTCACGGACGAACAGTGGGACACAGTGACCTGCCTACCTGGGTGGAGCGTCCGTGACGTGCTCAGCCACGTGATCGGGGCCGAGGCCATGTTGCTGGGCGAGCCCGCACCCACTGTCGACCTTTCGCGATTGACGCACATGCAGAACCCGATCGCCGAAGCGAACGAGGTGTGGGTCGAGGCTATGCGGCCCATGGCTGGCCCAGACATGCTGGCCCGGCTATCGGAGGTGACGACACGTCGTCTGGTCATCTTGGACGCCATGACCCAAGAGGAGTTCGACGCCCCGTCGTGGACGCCGGCGGGCCGCGACGAGACCTACGGACGATTCATGCGCATCCGCCACTACGACTGCTACCTGCACGAACAGGACATTCGCATGGCGCTCGGCATCGAACCCCGTGCCACCGCTGTTGACCTGGCCTCGTCCCTCGACGAGGTGGCTACCGGACTCGGCTACATCGTCGGCCGGCGGGCCGGCATGCCGGACGGCTCCCGGGTGCGGATCGAACTCACCGGCCCAGTAGCGCGCACCTATCTGGTCAGCGTGGACGGACGAGCCTCGGTGGTAGCCGAGTTGGACGGCGATCCCACGGTCGGGATCGAACTGTCGGCCATGCACTACCTGCGACTGACCGGCGGTCGCCACGATGCTGGGATCGACCCGGCCGACGGGGTGACCTTCACCGGTGACCGAGAGCTCGGCGGCCGATTGGTGGCCAACATGTCGTTCACCATCTGAACGCTTCGGCGATCATCGATCACGGTCGACCCTGGTGAACATCCGGCGGCAGGTTCACCCATGCCAGGTCCCCGGGGTCACCCTTGAACTATCGGGGCCGAGCCCGCTACGCGCCCAGGACTAGATCAGGTCCTCGGGATAGGTGATGGCGATCTCTGTAATGGACCTCGAGAAGTCCGCCTTTTTGTTGGTGATGAATCGTTCTGCCCCCAGCGTTCACTGCAGTGGCGAGGTGGACGGCATCAGCCGCACACAGCCCGCAGGACGCACCGAGAGCCGTCGCCAACTCTGCCGTCGCCTGGTCCGTCGCAAGGAGGGTGATCCGGCTGACGGGCAAACTCAGGGCAAGCAGCTCCTCTCGGGCATAGTTGCGTAGCGGTTTGGTGAGGAGCTCCGCTAAGAGCAGCACCGATCCGACACCGGCCACAACGCCTACTACTAGGTCCGCTTCGGTGGAGAAGAGCGCTCGCACTGGGGCTCCCAACTCGTGGTCAGGGGCAGCGGCGTAGATCAAGACGTCGGCAGCAAATGCGTCCATGGTGGCGACCGGCTCAGCGATCGGCCCGGCTGGCCCGTACGTCCTCGACCAACTGCTCGGCCCGCTCGGGCTTCACTGATGCTGATCGTTCGCGCCATCTGCATATTGTGCATGTCTGTACATTGATGTACGCCTACGTCTCCATGGGCCGGTTCAGTCCTCGATGCGGCCGAAGGCGGCCAGGGCATCCCCGTCGAGGCGGTAGCCGGTCCAACCGGTCATGGGTCGGGCTCCGATGGACCGGTAGAAGCCGAGGGCGAGTTCGTTCCAATCGAGCACCGACCAGTCGATCCGGGAGTAGCCGCGATCCCGGGCGGTGCGGGCCAGATCCACCATGAGGGCCCGGCCTACTCCTTGGCCCCGGTAGTCGGGTCGCACGTAGAAGTCCTCGAGGTAGATCCCGACCCGACCGGTCCAGGTCGAGAAGTTGAGGAAGTGGATAGTCATCCCCAGGATCTCCTCACCCTCGGCCGCCACCGTGGCGAACGCCACCGGCGCCTCGGCAAAGAGCACCCCGGCCAGCATGGCGTCGTCCACCTCGACGGCGTCGGGCTCGCGTTCGTAGGTGGCGAGTTCACCGATTAGTCCGACCAACGTCGGTACGTCACGGGGCTCGGCCGGGCGGATGATCACGGAACGAGCAGCACCCGTCCGAAGGCCTGGCGGCTTTCGATATGGGCGTGGGCCTCGCCGGCTTGGTCGAGGGGGAACCGGCTGTCGATGACCACCTGCAGCTGGCCGGCGGCGATGTCGTCGAGGTGTCCGGCGATCATGGCGTGGGCGCGCGTCCCCAAGAAGAGCTCGGCACCCAAGAAGTAGCCGACCAGTGTCTGGTTGTTGCCCCGCATGGTGGAGATATCGAGCGTCGACGGCGCTTCTCGGCCGGCATCACCGAATGTCACGCACCGCCCCCGGTAGGCCATGGCGTGCAGGCTCTTCTGCAGGTTGGACCCGCCCACCGAGTCGACGATGACGTCGGCCCCTCGGCCATCGGTCCACGTCCGTGCCGCTTCGACGAAGTCGGTCTGGGTGTAGTCGATCCCGTAGTCGAGGCCGAGGTCGTTGAGCCTCTCGAGCCGGTCCGGCGATGAGGCGGTGGCCATCACCTTGGCCCCGGCCCGCTTGGCCAGCTGAATAGCGGCGATGCCCACACCGCTGGCCCCGGCGTGGATGAGGACGGTTTCGCCGGCAGTGAGCCTGCCGAACTCGAAGAGGCAGTCATCTGCTGTTCCGAAGGCGACGGGCACGCACGCCCCGTCTTCGGTCGCCACCCCCTCCGGAATCTTCCAGCAGAACGCCCGCCCAGCTACCCGTAGCTCGGCGTGGGACCCATCAGTGCCCACGGTGACCACCCGGTCGCCTTCGACCAAGTCGTCGATGCCGTCCCCGACCTCGACGATCACGCCAGCACACTGGTAGCCCACGATGTGCGGCACTCCGGTCAGCTCGCCCCCGAGCCGGTTCAAGGTATCGCCGCCCTCGATGCTGATGGCCTGGACTCGGATCAGGACCTCGCCGGGTCCGCATGCCGGATCGGCTACGTCTTCATAGCGGAACACGTCGGGTCCGCCCGTCTCGTAGTACACCGCTGCCTTCATGGTTCTCCTTTGATCGGCCGGTCGCCCACCCTAGGCACAACGGCGGGGCCAGTTCGCCTTGACCTGACGGACCGGTGGGTGGTGGTCAAGTTTGCAACCGTTGTTGTCGATAGTTCCAGCAGATGACACGTATCCCTACATCCGAACGTTCTCGCGGGGAGCGCAATCCGTCATGACCCTGGTGGGGTCGGACCGGGTTGCGCTCGGCACTGCGCTGGCGGGTCGCGCCGAAGCTATCGGTACTGAAGTTGCGTCGCTCTTCCCCGGATTCCTCTGTCGAGAGGCGTTCGCCTCCGCCCGATTGGCCACCGAGTTGATCGGCCGATGGGTGGCCACTGGTCGCGCTGCCGACCTCGAAGAAGAGCTGGCGCTGTCCCGTCAGGGGCAGAGGGTCGTCCTGATGGAGGTCGATCTGGCCATTGCTGTTCGGGGTTACCTGCGCTGGCGCGACCTGTGCACGACAGCCATCTACGAGGAGGGCGCCCGCTTCGATGTCTCCCCCGAGGTGGTCGAGATGGCAGCGAAGGTGGCGCGCCTCAGCTGTGACAGCGGTCTCGTGCGCACGGTGCGGGCCTTCGATGACACCCGCAGCGCCCTGCGTGAGCGGCTCAGCCAAGAGCAGGTCAACCTATCCAAGCAGGCCCTCCACGACGAGCTGACGGGCCTTCCCAATCGAGTCCTGTTGTCGGACCGGCTGCGCCGTGCTGCCCAAAGTGCCACCCGCACGGCCAGCAGCCCCATGCTGCTCTCCTTGGACCTCGACAACTTCACGGCAGTCAACGACCGCTTCGGTCATGCGGCCGGAGATGGCGTGCTCGTGGTCGTGGCGGAACGTCTGCTGGAGTTGGTCCGTGCGTCGGACACCGTGGCCCGACTCAGCGGAGACGGCTTCGTCATCCTGGCCGAGGATCTGGACGAGCCCATGGCGGCTGCCGAGTCGCTAGCCGAACGGATCCACCAGACGATGCGAGCTCCTATCGCGGTCGGCGATGTCGAGCTGCACGCATCAGTGAGCATCGGGATCACGACCATTCCTGCTGATGCCGACCCTGAGGTATGCCTGGCCCGGGCCGATGCCGCCATGCATCAGGCCAGGCGCAGCGGGCCCGCCCACTTCGAGATGTATGCACCGTCGACCGGCGAGGATTCGCGACGCGATGGACTGGTGGCCAACGAACTTCGGGTGGCTCACGCCAAAGGTGAGCTGACACTGGACTATCAGCCGATCTTCCGGATGGCCGGGGGTCGTCCTGGCGCGCTGGTCGGCATGGAGGCACTTCTGCGGTGGACGCACCCCGAGCTCGGGACGATCGCGCCCGATGAGTTCGTGCCGCTGCTCGAGCAGAGCCGACAGATCGTGCCGGTCGGCCGCTGGATCCTGGAGGAAGCTGCGTTCCAGTGCCGCGACTGGCAGGCCCAGGGATTCCCCGACCTCACCATGTCGGTCAACGTCTCGGCCCGCCAGCTCCAAGACTCCGGTTTCGTCGACGACGTCCAGGATGCGCTGGAGAGTTCGGGGCTGGCTGCGGATCGGCTGATCTTGGAATTGACCGAGTCGGTGCTGGTGGTGGACATCATCCAGATCGGAGCCACCATGCAGCGGGTCCGCGATCTCGGCGTCCATCTGGCCCTCGACGACTTCGGGACGGGGTACTCCTCGCTGCTGTACTTGCAGGGCCTACCCATCGACCGTCTCAAGATCGATCGGAGCTTCGTCGCGGGACTCGGCTCCACGGGGAACGACGGCACCATCCTCCAGACGGTGGTCGACCTGGCTCACTCGCTGGGGATCACCGTGATCGCCGAAGGAGTCGAGACCCTGGCCGAGCTGCGGGCCGTGGGTGCCATCGGATGCGACGAGTTCCAGGGTTTCCTGTTGGGCCATCCGGCTCCGGCTCATCTGCACGCGTTGGACCAGATCGCCCGATCCACCATCCTCACGGCGTAGGCGCTCCCCGGGGGCACTTGACGAGTGACCCAGTGACGAGTGACCCAGCGACTGCAGCGGGGTTCGAGCGCCCGCCTTACTTCGCCAAGCGAGCGAATATCCGGCGCTGGGCCTTGTAGAGAGCCGGGAACTCGGCGAATAGCTGGTCGTAGACGGCCACATCGTCGGGGTCTGGGCGATGGGTTGCAGATACTGGCACCAGGGTGGCCAGCTCGTCGGGGGTGATCGCCCCCAGGGTGAGGCCGGCGATGAGGGCCGCTCCCCGCAGATTGGCCAGCATCGGGTCCGTCACCTGTTCGACCGGCCGGTCCAGCACACTGGCGTAGATCGAGCACCACAACGCAGACGAGGCGCCACCTCCGATGGCTCGGTACGGGGTCAGTGGCTTGCCCACGAACCGCTCGACGGCTCGGGCCAGCCACCGGGAGTTGAGTGCCACCCCCTCCATGACCGAGCGCACCATGTCGGCCCGGGTGGTTCGCAGCGACAGATTATGGAACCCGCCCCGGGCGCGCCGGTCGTCGATGGGTGAGCGTTCGCCGGCTAACCACGGGGTGAACAGGACCCGCCCGCTGCCCGCCGATGCGCTGGCCGCCAACGCGGTGAGCTCGTCGAACGGCGTGGGGCCGGTGCCGACCGGGAGATCCCCGTCGAGGCAGTCGCGCACCCATTCGAGCGCCCGGCCCCCGGACTCCTGGTTGTTGGCCACCAAGCGCAGGCCGGGCAGGATCCCCGGGACGGTCGCCATCTGGCGGATGGCATCGGTCTTCTTCTTGGGGAACGGGCAGCTGATCCAGCTGGTGGTGGAGATGGCGATGTGGGGCTGAAATGGGAGCACGGCACCTGATCCGACGCAGGCCGAGTGGAGGTCGGGGGTGCCGGCCATCACCACGACCCCGCCAGGGAGTCCGAGATGGGCGGCCACGTCAGAGCGGACCGTGCCTACCACTGAGGCCGTGGGCCGCAGGGGCGCCAGTTTGGATGCCGGGACTCCGGCCGCCTTCACCAGGGCCCGGTCGTACTCGAGGGGATCGCTTTGCCGGTTGTCGGTCAGCCAGGCCCCGGCCATCGATGCCGGAGTGGCCGCTGCCACCCCGGTGAAGCGCATGGTCAGGTAGTCGACCGGCTCGAGGTACCAGCGCGCGGCCCGGCCGATTTCGGGCTCGTCGCGCTCGAGGTGGAGGATGTGCCCGATCGGGTCGGCCCCCGACGTAGAGGGGGCGCCGCCGCTGTGGCGGATCCACTTCCACGCGGCCAATGGTGCGTAGCCGGCCACCGGCCCGGCGATGACCTGGCGAGAGTGCGGGCCGCCTCTGGTGTCGGACCACAGTTGGCACGGGCCGACCGGAACTCCGTCGCCGTCCACCGGGACGGTGCTGGCCCACTGGCCGGTACAGGACACGGCCACGATCCGCTCAGCGGGTACGACCGCGGAGTCGATGGCACGGCGGGCCGAGGCGCAGATCAGGTCCCACCACAGCCCGGCATCCTGGGTGGCCTGGCCGTCGGGGCCGAGGTCGGTGGGGACGGGAAGATGCTCGACGCAGGCGATGACTCCGGTCAGCGATACCAGCCCGACCTTGGGACCGCCCGTGCCGAGGTCGACGGCCAGCACCCACCGGTCAGATCGGTCAGACCAGTCAGACCAGTCAGACCAGTCCGTCAGGTCAGGCATCGTCCGGGATGGCCTGCTGGGCGTCCATCATCTGGCCCATCATCATGCGGATGAAGTCGTCGGCCTCGTCGGTCATTCCACCGGAGACCCCGCCGTAGACCGCACCCGATCGAGGTGCATCGGCCGCGTGCTCGGTGGCGTAGGCCACGGCATCGGCCAGGTCGCCAGCGAACTGTTCGGCCACCCCGGGAGCGGTCTGAGGGCGGGTGACGGCCATGTGTAGGGCGTTGGGATACTGCTGGCCGTTGAACCGCCAACCACGCTCGCGCATGAAATCGTTGACGTGGTAGATGTCGAACGCCTCGGAGGTAAAGCTGAACAGAAAGGTCGGGTTCCCGAGGATGCGCAGCTCCGGGTGGGTGCGCACCGACGCCTGCATCGCAGCCGACGTGGCGAAGATCTGCTCGGCATACCCGCGATATCCCTCACGGCCGAGTTGGATCATCGAGGCCCAGGTGGCGGCCAGCAGGCCCCCCGACCGGGAGCCGTCCATGCCTGGTGAGCAGTACTTGCCCCCGCTCCATTCGGTGTTGAAGAAGTACTGGGCGTTGCGCAGCGACTTGTCCCGGAACGAGAGCACCGAGGTGCCCTTCAAGGCGTAGCCGTACTTGTGGGTGTCGGCCGAGATCGAGGTGACTCCGGGGACCCGGAAGTCGAAGAGAGGAATGTCGTAGCCGAGCTCTTGGCCGAAGGGGAGGATCCAGCCGCCGAGGCAGCCGTCGACGTGGAGACCGATCCCGCGCTCGAGTGCGATATCGGACAGCTCCTCGATGGGGTCGACCGTGCCGTATCCGTAGTTGCAGGCCGAGCCGATCAGGGCGATGGTCCCCTCGTCCACCGCACCGGCCACCCACTTGGTGTCCACCTGGGTGGTGACTGGGTCGACCGGGGCGACGCGGAGTTCGATGCCGAACAGGTGGCACGCCTTGTCGAAGGCGGGATGGGCCGTTTCTGGCTTGATCACGTTGGGACGGGCGGTGTTGCCAGCTGCGGCAGCCTGGTCGCGGTAGGCCAGCATGGCGTGGCAGATACTGCCGGTTCCCCCCGACGAGACCAGGCCGACCGGCTCGGATCCGGTGATGGCCTCGGCGTGCAGCAGATCGAGGGTCATGGCGATGATCTCTGACTCGAACCGGGTCGCGCTCGGGCACATGTCCCGCTGGAGGGCGTTGACGTGGGAGAAGAGCGAAAATGCCTCGTTCAAGAAGTCGTAGTGATCGTGGTCGCCGCAGTACATGGTCCCCGAGCACTGGCCCGTCTCCCAGGTTCGGTCTTCCTCGACGGCCATCGACCGCAGGACGGAGAGGACCTCGTCGCGGGGGAGTCCCTGTTCGGGAAGGGTCCGGTGCACGGGCACCCGGTCGGCATAGGGGAAGGTGCTCATGTGGCGACTCCTCGCGTGGATGGCATCGGATCAGGACGGTCCGGGCACGGTACAGCCTGGCCCGCCGCCGCGCCGGTACCGAGTGCTGGTCGATGCCATACGAATGGCCCCCGCTGATCGGCGGGACCGGCCGATCAGCGGGGGTCGATCGGGGCCGCCGCGGATCAACGGCGGCCACCCAGTCAGGGCCGCCGGCCTCCGGGCATGATGTCGGTGAGGCCCCATTGACTGAGCGTGTTCAGCTGCACCACGTTGCCGGTCGACTCGACGATCCGGTTGCCGCCGACGTAGAGGGCGGCGTGGTACACGGTGGTCCAGTCGGCTGGGTCCTTGCCCCAGAACACGAGGTCGCCGGCTTGGAGCTGCGCCATGGCTACTGCCGTCCCGGCCGAGTGGTACTGATCGTTGGCCACTCGGGCGAACGTGACCCCAGCACCATGGGTCCACGACGCGAGGGCCAGGCCGGAGCAGTCATACCCTTCCGGCCCGTTGCCGCCCCAGATGTAGGGCTTGCCCAGCTGTTGAAAGGCGAAGGTCACTGCCTTGTCCCCCGGGGTCGTCGGGCGCAACAGCAGGGCTTGCGCGGGTGGGACCAGGCCGACGGCATCTCCGAACGCCTCGGCCGTGCCGTTCTGCATGAACACCCAGTAGCCCTTTCCGGTCGTGGTGGCCACTAGGCGCTCGACCGGCTCCCCGGTGGTGCCGGCTGCCGATCCGTAGAAGGCGGCACCTCCAAAGGCGAACACACCGCCGTCGGCGGCCACCATCCAGTAGCCCTGGCCGTCGGCGGTCGGCCCCATGGCGACAATGGGCTGGCTCAAGATCAGGTTTCCGGTCGACCCGTGGAACGCGGCATCGCCGAAGCTGAACACGCCACCGTCTGACGCCACGAGCCAGTAGCCCTTGCCATCCGCGGTGGGAGCCATGCCGACGATGGGCTTGTTGAGTTTGAGGGCCCCGGTGGATCCATAGAAGGCGGCGTCGCCGAAACTGAAGATTCCCCCGTCGGACGCCACCATCCAGTAGCCCTTGCCGCTTGCGGTGGGAGCCATGCCGACGATGGGCTTGTTGAGCTTGAGGGCCCCGGTGGATCCATAAAAGGCAGCATCCCCGTAGGCGAAGACACCCCCGTCGCTGGCCACCAACCAGTACCCGGCGCGGTCGTGGGTCGGCTCAGCGGTGACCAGATCCTGGTTCAGCGGCCCGGCTGGCGCCCCTAGGGCGGGCACGCCATACGCCTCGACGGCCCCCGCTGGCGTGACCAGCCAGAAGGCGTCCGATACCGGGGACGGGAGGGGACGGGTCGGAGGCGCCGGTGGTACTGGTGGCACCGGGGCCGTCGTGGTCGTGGTCGTAGGAGGGGCCGTCGTGGTCGTCGCAGCCGATGCGGGTAGTGATACCGCCACCGCGCCAGCCATAGCGCACGAGACGGCCAAGGCGACTGCCCCGGTCCGTCGGGTCAGTCGTCGAGCCAGTCGTCTGTTCGGTCGTCTGGTCAGTCGTCTGGTCAGTCGTCTGGTCAGTCGTCGTTGGTTCATGCTGAGGCCCCCGGCCGCGGCGGCGATCGACTTAATCGCACCTAGAGTAGTCAGATTACCACTCTGTGCGTTTTTATCGCTAGGGGAATCTTGCCGGGAGTGCCCCCGCTCGCTCAGCCGATGAGCGTGCTGCCCCCGTCGACCGGGATTACTGCGCCCGTCAGATAGGCACCGGCACGCGAGGCCAGGAAGAGGGCGATCCCGGCCATGTCGTCGGGGCGGCCGATGCGCTTCATGGGGACCGATGCGGCGATTTGGTCGCCGAAGGACTCCAGCGTGGCGGCCATCATCTTGGACTCGAACGGACCAGGGGCCACGGCGTTGACCGTGATCCTTGGGGCCAGGTGGCGGGCCAGGTGGCGGGTGAGCTGGTGCACGGCGGCCTTGGACGACGAGTAGGAGAAGGACTCGAGCATCGGCACGTGGATCCCGTCGATCGAGCCGATGTTGATCACCCGGGCCGGGTCCTCCGGGGTGGAGGCTGCTTCGAGCATGGGCAGGAAGAACTTGGTGGTGTGGAACACCCCTTGGACGTTCAGGTTCAGTACCCGGTCCCACGAGGCGGTGTCGTGCTCGACGAGGGGAGCGCCCCAGGTAGCCCCAGCGTTGTTGACCAGGACATGGACAGCACTGTGATCGCCAGCCACTGCATCGGCGAAGGCCCTGGCTCCGTCCTCGGTGGACAGGTCGGCGGCCATGCCTGAGCAGGTGCCGTAGGCCGACAGATCGGCCACCGCCTCGGCTACAGCATCGGCCTTGCGCGAGGCGATCACCACCTCAGCACCGGCGGCTACGAACCCTCCGGCGATCATCCGGCCGATCCCCCGGGTGCCACCGGTGACCACGACGGTCTTGCCGGCGACGTCGAAGAGGGCGTCGGGAGGGGTGGGGGCATTGGAATCGGTCATGTCGGGACGGTACTGCAACTCAGGCCAGTTGGTAACGTCCGCATCCATGGGAGTCCCGGTATGCATCTAGCCCTGACCGACGAGCAGTTGCATCTGCAGGCAGAGCTGCGGGAGTACTTCGCTGTATTGGCTGCCGTCCAACCCGATGGCAGCAAGCCCGACTACGCCGAGACGATCAGGCGGATGGGGGCTGATGGGTGGCTCGGGATCGGCTGGCCGGTCGCCTACGGCGGGCACGGACGGGGCCCGATCGACCAGATGATCTTCGTGGAGGAGTCGCACTGGGCCGGGGTGCCGCTGCCGCTCCTCACCTTGAACAGCGTGGGGCCCGCCATCATGCAACTGGGCACCGACGAGCAGAAAGAGCGCTTCCTTCCGGCCATCTTGCGCGGCGAGGTCCACTTCTCCATCGGGTACACCGAGCCGACCGCCGGGACCGACCTGGCCTCGTTGCGGACCCGGGCCGTCCGTGACGGTGACGAGTACGTGATCAACGGTGAGAAGCTCTACACCAGCGCCATCCAGTACGCCGACTACGTATGGCTGGCCGCCCGCACCGACCCCGACGTCCCCAAGCACAAAGGGCTGTCGGTGTTCATCGTGCCGGTGGATGCTCCCGGGTTCAGTTGGACCCCACTACCCACCATGGCCGGGGAGTTCACCAGCTCCACCTTCTACGAGGACGTCCGGGTGCCGGCGGCCAACCTGGTGGGCGAGGAGAACGGTGGGTGGACGCTGATCACCAACCAACTCAACTTCGAACGGGTGGCCATCTGCCCAGTGTCGGGCATCGCGCGCAGTATCGCCGAGGTCCGGGCCTGGGCCCAAGCCGAGCGGTTGGCCGACGGCCGTCGGGTGATCGACCAGCAGTGGGTCCAGATCCACCTGGCCCGCCTCCATGCCCGGGCCGACTATCTCAAACTCATCAACTGGAAAGTGGCCTGGGCCGCCGACAAGGGACTCAATCCGGCCGATGCCTCGGCCACCAAGGTCTACGGCAGCGAGTTCGCCCTCGAGGCCTATCGGATCCTGCTCGAGATCGTCGGACAGGCGGGCTACCTGGCCGAGGGCTCACCGGGTGCGATCCTCGGAGGCCACCTGGAGCAGCGGGCCCGGAGCCAGACGATCTTCACGTTCGGCGGCGGCACCAACGAGATCCAGCGCGACATCATCTCGTGGGTGGGACTCGGACTCCCACGGGCGCCCCGCTGACCGGACGTACACTTCGGGCAGGTAGCCGGCCCGCGCAGAGGCCGACTCGGTAGCGGGGGAGCGCACATGGCGACAGCACGGGTCAACGGGGCGACGATCGCCTATGACGACACCGGGGGCGACGGACCCATTGTGGTGCTCGGTCACGGCTTCCTCATGGACCGGACCATGTTCGAGCACCAGGTAGCGGCGTTGCGCGCTACCCACCGGGTGGTCACGTGGGACCAGCGTGGGTTCGGCGAGACCGTCTACGACGGTGAGCCGTTCACCTACTGGGACTCGGCCGCTGACTGCCTGGCCCTGATGGATCATCTCGGTATCGACCGGGCCGTGGTGGGTGGCATGTCCCAGGGCGGGTTTGTGGCTCTGCGGGTGGCCCTGCTGGCGCCTGAGCGCGTGCGCGGACTCATCTTGCTCGATACCCAGGCTGGCCCCGAAGACGCCGAGGTCATCCCGCTCTACCAGGGCATGATCGATGCCTGGGTGGAGACCGGGCCGACCGACGAGTTGGCCGAAGTCACAGCCTCACTCATCATCGGGGACCCAGAGCTGTCGGCCACGTGGATGGCCATCTGGAGGGCACGACCCCAAGAGTCGTTGCGCAACCCGGGCCAGACCTTGCTCGAGCGCGAGAGCATCGCCGAGCGGCTGGGGGAGATCACCGCACCGGCGGTGGTGGTCCACGGGACCGCTGATGTCTCGATCTCGATGGACAAGGCCGAGGCGCTGGCTGTTGGACTGGTCGGGTGCTCGGGCGTGGTGACCGTCGAGGGCGGGCCCCATGCCACCAACATGACCCATCCTGGCCCGACCAACGACGCCGTCATCGCTTTCCTGGCCGCCCTACCTGACTGACTGACCGACTGACCGACTGAGTTGGGCTGACCGTCTGACGCAGCCCGGGTCGGGGAGGGTCAGCCCTGAGTCGTAAGGTTGGCGGCCACCGGAAGAGTCAGATGGATGGCCGAGAACACCACCGAGCCGCCCAGTCTGGGCAGGGCGTAGGCCACGGTGGTGGCCGCCAGTTGCAGCTCCACGTGCGACGACGACGTAGCTGCATAGGCCACGATCTCGAGTGGCACCGACGCCGTATGTGACGCACCGTCCAAGGTGACGGCGATGGGGGTGATCTGGTTGCCGAGGACGAACCCGGTCGTAGTGTCGACCAGTTGGGCGAAGACCCGGGTGGGCCGGACGCCATCTGGGACGGTCCCCTTGTAGGTCATCTGCACTCGGGGCGCCCCGACGATGACCCCGGACCGGGTGAAGGGCACGGCCACATTGACGGCGTTGGCCGCTGGCCCTGGGGTGATCGGCGCCACCAGCCCACCGAGCTGCTGTCCGTCGGGGGTCGAAGGCAGCGGTCCGGCGCCGCCCGTCGAGACCAACGGGAGGGTTCCCGATCCTGAAGCGGTGAACGGCTGGCCTTGGGCGACGGGATAGGACGGGGCCGAATACGAGGTGCCGTTCTGGTCCAGGAAGGTGAAGCCGGGCCCGGTGTCGACCGAGGTATCGCGCTGCACGTACCGCTTCAGCCAGGCCAGCGTGGCCTGTTCGGGGGCGGTGACGTTACCGCTGCTGGTCAGGCACACCCCGTGGCCACCGCAGAACCACTGCATGGAGGTCGTAACCCCACCGGCCCGCAGGACCTCGTAGTTGTCGACACCCTCTTGAAGAGAGAACAGCGTGTCGACCGTGCCCTGGATGATGAGGGTAGGGGCGTGGATCTTGGCCAGGAGTTGGGCTGGGCCGCGGGCACCGAACCAGGTGAGTTCGGCATCGGACACGGCCCCGGTCGTCTTGCCGGCGGCGTAGTCAGCCTGCACCACTGGGTCCACATGGGCGGTGGTCGACAAGTTGGTCAGGATGCCGGACCAGCCGATCTTCACCGTCCGGGCCTTGGCCAGGCTGGTTCGCAGCGAATGCCAAGCGATAGTGGGCACGATGGCATCCACCCGGCAGTCGGCTGCAGCGGTCACGAGCTGGATGCCACCCCCGTAGGAGCCACCCACCATGCCCATCCGCGGGTCACCGGGAGCGTCGAGCTGGACGCCGGGCTGGGCGGCAACCCAGTTCGTCAGCACGCTTACGTCCTTGGCTTCATAGTCGGGGCTGTCGACCTCAGCCTGTCCGGTGGACTTTCCGAATCCCCGCGGGTCCCAGGTGAGCACGTTGTATCCGGCATCGAGGAGGCTGCGGATCGGGAGGGCGCCGAGGATGCCGGTCCCGGCGACGTCGGTGTCACCGGACAGGCTCCATCCTGGACCCATCAATACGGTGGGATGCGCAGTTGTGGCGGCCGACGGCACGTAGGTGGCCACCGGAAACCAGTGAGCCCGGATCACCGTGCCATCGAAGGAGGTCACGCTCCAGTCGGTGGGCGTCCCCGGCACGGGCGAGGCCACCACGGCAACAGGCGAAACGGCACGATGACAGGCAGAGGTGGTGGCTGACGGGGAGGTGGTGGAAGAACTCGCAGAGGCCGTGGTGGTCGCCGGGGTGGCGGATGATGACGAGCAGCCGGCCAGTGAACCCAGCACGACGACGGCCAGGAGGGTGGCCCGGCCCACAGGGGGCGGAGCATGGGGGCTGGTCCGAGGACGGAGGATGCGCATCGGCGGAGTGTTGCACCGGAGGCGGCTGGCGGCAAGGAGCAGCCTGGGGTCGCCATGACCGGGGGTGACACCGAGTCGATTTGATGCCTGGGACCACAGCAGGTGGAATGGTCTCATGTCTTCCCCTGCTTCCGAGGCCTCTACCGGCGCGCCCCGGTCGAACAAGATGCGGTGGTGGGCCCTGGTGGTGGTGTGTCTGGCCATGTTTATGAACGCGCTCGATTCGTCCATCGTGAACGTGGCACTGCCCGCCATCCAGCGTGATCTCCACTTTGGTGCCTCCGGCCTCACCTGGGTGGTCACTGCTTTCCTCATCAGTTTCGGCAGCTTCCTACTCATGGCGGGTCGGCTTGGCGACCTGATCGGTCGGCGCAAGGTGTTCCTGACTGGGATCGTGGTCTTCACCGTGTCCTCGATGATGTGCGGCATAGCCCAGACGCAGACCGAGCTCATCGTCGGGCGCTTCTTCCAAGGGATCGGGGGAGCGTTCTCTTCGTCGGTGATCATCGCCATCGTCATCACGGAGTTTCCGGATCCGGCCGAACGGGCCCGGGCCATGAGCGCGTACATCTTCGTCGCCGTAGGTGGCGGCTCCATCGGACTGCTGGTCGGTGGAATCCTCACCCAGGCACTCGACTGGCACTGGATCTTCTTCATCAATGTGCCCATCGGGGTGTTCACCTTCATCTTCGGACGAATCCTGATCGACGAAAACATCGGCCTGGGCATCCGCACGGGGGTCGATGTGGTCGGATCCGTTCTGATCACGGTGTCCCTGATGATCGGGATCTATGCCATCTCGACGGCCACGCAGTACCACTGGCTGTCGCCCCACACCCTCGGCTTCGTCGGAGCCTCCGTCGTGCTCCTGATCGCCTTCTTCGTCTACGAGTCCCGGGTGGCAAACCCGATCATGCCGCTACGGATCTTCCGGATCCCGACTCTGACCCGCTCCAGCATCATCCGGGGGATGTTGGCCACGGGCATGTTCACCACGTTCTTCCTCGGGGCGCTCTACCTCGAAGGCGTCCTCCACTACACGCCGGTCCAGACCGGACTGGCCTTCTTGCCTATGTCGATCAGCATGGGGATCCTGTCGGCGGGGATCACTGCACGTCTGGTCACCCGCTACGGAGACAAGCGGGTGCTGATCCCCGGGATGGTGGCAGGCACGATCGGACTGCTGTGGCTGACCCAGCTAGGCACGACCACGTCGTATGTATCGGTGATGCTGCCGGCCTTTCTGCTGATCGGCATCGGGGCCGGAACCGCCTTCGCCCCGCTCCTGTCGATCGCCATGGCCGATGTGCCGGTGGCCGATGCTGGCCTTGGGTCCGGCATCGTCAATGTGTCGATGCAGATGGCCTCCGCCTTGGGGCTCGCGCTGCTCAGCGTCATCGCCACCGGCCGCACGCATGCCCTCGAGGCGGCAGGTCACCCCGCGGCATCGGCCATGACCGACGGCTACCGGCTGGCCTTCCTGATCTCGGCCATCCTGGTGGCAGCGGGCACTGTGGTGGCCGCCCTGGCCCTCGACAAGTCCACACCCCGCAGCCTGGAAACCCCGCTCGAGGTGCACCTGGCCGAAGAAGCGCTGTCGGCGGCATCGGATCCCTACCCCCACTGATCGACGCACACCAGATCAGTAGAGGCCGACGATCTCCCCGTTGGCATCGATGTCGATGTCGAACGCGGCCGGAGCGGACCCCAGCCCGGGCATGGTCCTCATGTCGCCGCAGATGGCATAGGCGAAGCCAGCCCCTGCCGACAGGCGCACTTCGCGCACGGGCAGGCGCCACCCGGTTGGCGCCCCCTTGAGGGAAGGGTCGGACGAGATCGACAGGTGGGTCTTGGCGATGCAGATGGAGAGCCCGCCGAAGCCCGTGGCTTCGAGTCGGTCGAGCTTCTGGGCAGCGGCTGGCAGGTAGTCAACCCCATCGGCTCCGTAGATGCGGGTGGCGATCGCCTCGATCTTGTCGCGTAGCGAGGCCGTGGATGGGTAGAGGAAGGAGAACGTACTGGGCTCGTCGGCCGCCTCGGCCACGGCCTGGGCCAACTCGGCAGCACCAGCGCCGCCGTCGGCGAAGTGGGTGGTGACGGCACACCGGACACCCAGGGATGCGGCGATCTCGCGGATGGCGTCGTACTCGCTGGCGAAGTCGCTGGGGAAGGCGTTGATGGCGATCACGGGCGTTACTCCGTGGACGAGCACGTTCTGGACCTGCTTGGCCAGGTTGGCCCCCCCGATGCGAACCTCATCGGGGTTCTCCTCCAAGAGTGCGGGCGGCAGCGGGCGGCCAGCCACGATCCGGTGATTGCCCGAGTGAGCCTTGAGCGCCCGGACGGTGGTGACCACCACGGCGGCATCGGGCACCAGCCCGGACACGCGGCACTTGATGTTGAAGAACCGCTCGGCCCCCATGTCGGCCCCGAACCCGGCCTCGGTGATCAGGTAGTCGCTGGAGTGGATACCGATCTGGTCGGCCACCACGGACGAATTGCCGTGGGCGATGTTGCCGAACGGCCCGGCGTGTACCAGGACCGGGGTGTTCTCCAGGGTTTGGAGCAGGTTGGGCTTCAACGCATCGCGCATGATCACCGTCATGGCCCCGGCACCCCGGATGTCCTCGGCCGTCACGGGCTGGCCGGAGCGGTCGAATCCGATGACGATCTCGCCGAGACGGCGCCGCATGTCCATCAGCGACGTAGATAGGGCGAGGATGGCCATGACCTCGGATGCCGCCGTGATGTCGAACCCAGATTGGCGGGTCACGCCGTCGGCGTCGGTGCCGAGTCCGATGACGACGTGGCGGAGCGCCCGGTCGTTCACATCGAGCACTCGGCGCCACGAGATGTGGTGGAGGTCGAGGTCGAGGGCGTTGCCGTGGTGGAGGTGATTGTCGACGATGGCCGACAGCGTGTTGTGGGCGGCCGAGACTGCGTGCATGTCACCGGTGAGGTGGAGGTTGAACGCTTCGAACGGAGCGGCCTGACTGTAGCCACCGCCTGCGGCACCACCCTTGATGCCAAAGGTGGGACCCATGGACGACTGGCGGATCGAGGCGGTGGCCCGCTTTCCGATGTGGGACATCCCCTGGGACAGCCCGATAGTGGTGGTGGTCTTTCCCTCACCCAGCGGGGTCGGGGTCACGGCGGTGACCACGATGTATTTGGCCCGTGGCCGGTCGGCCAATGCGTCGATGGCATCGAGCGAGATCTTGGACACGTAGCGGCCGTAGGGCTCGAGGAGCTCCTCGCCGATGCCCATGGTGGCGGCCACCTCTGTGATGGGGAGGAGGGTGGCACCGCGGGCGATCTCGAGGGCGGTCAGTGTCTGTGGGTTCGTCATGACGTCTCCTGTGGGGCCGGTCGGGTACCGGATCGGGCCGTGCCGGACTGTAGTGCTGACAACGGGTGACCGTGCCCGACTGGGTCTCTGCATGCGGCGAGGTCCCTGTGTCTATAGCTATATTGTCGCCATGACTCGTGACACTTTTACTGACAGAAGATGGATCCGCACCGGTGCTGGGCTGGCCGTAGCCATACTGGCCCTGACTGGTGCTGCGTGCGGGAGTTCCTCCACTGCCGGCACCTCGACGTCGTCCACGGCTATCCAGGCCAAGAACGTGGAGGGCAAGCGCTACTGCGAGGTGCTCCTGGTCCATCCGGGAGCAGTCGGACTATCCGCCGACGTCTACAACACCTATCCGCTCAACGCCTGTCCCGAGAGCCAGTGGGCGGCCATGGATGCCAAGGCCATCGCCTCGGAGAACAGCGTGCCCTTTGCCGAGCTCAACGGTCCCCGCTACTGGTTGATGAACTCCATCCAGAAGGTGCGCACCGGGGCCCAGGTGAAGAAGTCGTTCGGCGGTATGGAGATGATCCTGGAGGCGACCGTGGTCATTGGCACGAACATTGCCGTAGCCAGGATGCCGTACACCTCCCACGACGTAAGTCGCCAGGCCTCCTTCACCTTCAACACCGGCCGACAGGTCTACGAGTTGACCGCGGCCGACGGCACCACCTGGGTGATGCAGACCTGGAGTCAGAGCAAGGACCCGTCGCTGACTCAGGCCGATCTGCCCGCCCTGGCGTCCCGGCTCACGCTGCCTGCTGGCTGGACCTACCGGGCTCGGACATTGACCGCTCCGCTGAAGGTAGCAACTACCGCTCGAGTAGCCCACGTCCTCCAAGACGACCTCCAGAACAGCTACTCCATGGAGACCAGCGGCTGACCTTTTCGGAGGGGTGACCACGGAAACGCAATTGGTGAGCACGTTCGGATCGGACGGGCTACGTTGTGGCCATGACTACTGACAAGATCACTGACAGAAGTTGGACCCGCTGGCTGGCTGGACTAGCTATGGGGGCCCTCGCTCTGTCGGGTGCTGCGTGCGGAAGCTCATCGACGGCAACGACGGCAACGACAGCTTCGTCGTCGGGCTCCGGGCCCACCACCTCCGTCGCTGTTGCCAACGACGTGGCCGGCAAGCGTTACTGCGAGGTTCTTCTGCTCCGTCTGACCTCGGCCGGCCTGGCCGCCGACGTCTATGCCTCGTACCCGCTCAACACCTGCCCCCAAGATCAGTTCGCCGCCCTGGACGCCAAGTCCCTCGCCTCGGCCAACGGCGCCGTATTCGCCCTGCTCAACGGACCCCGGTTCTGGGTGATGAACAAGATCGCCAAGACCCGTACTGGTAGCACGGTGACCAAGACGTTCGGGGGGATCGACATGAACCTCGACGGCACTGTGGTCCTCGGAACCAGCATCGCCGCGGCAATGGCCCCCTACATCCCGAAGACTGTCAGCCGCGAAGCCAGCTTCACTTACAACAAGGGAACGCAGATCTATGAGCTGAAGGACCCGTCCGGCCAGACATGGCTCATGCAGTCATGGGGTCTTATCAAGGATGCGACGCTGACGGCGGCCGACCTTCCCAACTTGGCCTCGAAGCTCACCCTGCCCGCAGGCTGGAGCTATGGGGTCCGGACGCTGAAGGCCCCCCTGATCGTGGCCACGACGCACCGCCCGGCCCAAGTGCTCCAGGACAACCTGCTCAACAGTTACTCGCTGGAGACCAGCGGCTGAGCCGACGGAGTACGTTGTGCCCATGATTGCTGACAAGATCACTGACAGAACCTGGACCCGTTGGTGGGCCGGACTGGCAGTAGGGGTTGTGGCGCTCGCTGGTGCCGGCTGCAGCAGTTCGTCCACGGCAGCCACTACGTCTACGACTTCGGCCGTGGCATCGAGCACGGCGAAGGTGAGCACCGGAACGAACATGGCCGGTAAGCGCTACTGCGAGGTGCTCCTGGTCAAGATGACCCCGGCCGGGCTGGCGGCCACCATCTACGTCTCCTACCCCCTCAATACCTGTCCGGAGAGCCAGTTCCAGGCCCTGGATGCCAAAGCCATCGCTTCAGAAAACGGCGCCCTGTTCGCCGAGCTCAACGGACCTCGCTACTGGCTCATGAACAAGGTGGCCAAGGTCCGCACGAGTGCCACGGTGACCAAGACCTTCGGGGGCATCGACATGAACGAAGCCGGCACGGTAATCCTCGGAACCAACATCGTGGCCGCCATGGCCCCGTACACGACCAAGACTGTCAACCGCGAGACGACCTTCACCTTCGACAAGGGCAGTGAGGTCTACGAGTTGGTAGATGCTGACGGCAAGGCGTGGATCATGCAGGCATGGTGCCAGATCAAGGACCCGACACTGTCGGCCGCCGACCTTCCCGGTCTGGCCTCGAAGTTGACCCTGCCCGCCGGATGGACCTACCGGGCCAGGAAGATCACGGCACCGCTGATCGTGGCCACAGTCGGCCAGCCGGCCAAGGTCATCCAGGACAATCTGATGAACAGCTATTCGATGGAGACGAACGGATGACCTGGACAGAAGGAACCCTCAAACTGGCCGGAAACCTCGGATCGCCGTATTCGATGAAGATGCGAGCCGTCCTGCGCTACCGGCGCATCCCCTTCGACTGGGTCCCTCGGGGCTCCAAGTGGGACGACCTTCCTGACCCACCGGTGGCCCTGATGCCGGCCATCAGCTTCCCTGATGCCCGAGGGGAGTACCCCGATGCCATGATCGACTCGAGCCCGCTGATCATGCGGCTCGAGTCGCTGTCTCACGACCGGAGCATCGTGCCGGTCGACCCAGTGCTCGCCTTCTTGGATTTTCTGCTGGAGGACTACGGGGACGAGTGGGTGACCAAGCAGATGTTCCACTACCGCTGGTGGTACGAGGATGCAGTGGCCAAGGCGGGCAAGTTGCTCCCCCTGGACTTGGACGAACAGATGCCGACTGCACGCCACGAACAGTTCCGTCAGTTCATGACTGACCGCCAGCAGGGGCGGATGGCACTGGTCGGGTGCACCGAGAGAAATCGACCGGTCATCGAGAGTTCCTACGAGCGCCTGCTCGACATCTTCGAAGCCCATCTCACCGCTCAGCCCTATCTGCTGGGAGACCGGCCGGGCCGGGGCGACTTCGGGATCTTCGGTCAGTTCAGCCAGCTCATCTCCTGGGACCCCGAATCGGCCCGGGTGGCCATCGACCGGGCACCTCGGGTCGTCCACTGGGTGAACTACACCGACGACCTCAGTTGGCTGCCCATCGAGGGCGACAGCGGATGGATCGATGCCGGTGCGATCCCGACGACGCTGACGGCTCTGCTCGCGGAAGTGGGCCGGACGTACGCGCCGTTCCTGTTGGCCAACGCCGCCGCCCTGGTCGACGGCGCCGATGAGGTCGTGTGCCAGATCGACGGCCATGAGTTCCGCCAGGGACCCTTCGCCTATCAAGGGAAGTGCCTAACGTGGCTGCGGGACCAGTACGAAGGTCTCGACCCCAGCGTCCGTTCTGCCGTGGACGACATCTTGGACGGCTCGGGGTGCGAGATCCTCTTCTCATGACACCACCACTGGGTGCCGAGTTGGTCGACCGGTCGCCATCAGCCGGCGATGTGACCCTGTTCGGTCACTGGATCTGCCCGTACTCGGTGCGGGTGTCGTTCGCCTTGGCGCAACGGGGCATCGTCCACGATGTGGTCGACGTCCCCCCGACAGCCGCACGACCCCGCGGATTCGTGGTGCCGACCGAGTTCGTCGAGCACTCGCCCCGGGGCGAGATCCCGATGGTGCGGATCGGTGCCGACTACCGCGCTGACTCCTTGCCCATCCTCGACTGGCTCGAGGAGAGTTTTGACGGGCGGTCCCTGCTGCCGGCCGACGAGGTTGGCCGGGCACTGGTCCGTGACCGCACGGTGTGGATCGATGCCCATGTCTTTGCTCCGATGATCGGCATCTACTACGGCACGGACGAGACTCGGATCGCCGATGCCAGCACCTCGTTGGCAGCAGGCCTGGCGGCCATGGGGGAGTGGCTGGAGGAGAGCCCCTGGCTGGCCGGGCAGGAGCCGACAGTGGCTGAGGCTGCAGTCATCCCGGTCTACGTGCGACTCGATGCGTTGCGTCGGCTGGGGTTCGCCGGCCCGGTCGACCCCCGCGTAGCCGAGCACATCACCCGGTGTACCGCACTGGCCGGATGGAACGCCGTGGCCTGGACGGACGAGCAGTCGAGCGACTTCGTCGGCCGGTTCGAGCGGTATCGGGCCGCTCGCCGCGCACAGTCGCAGGGGTAGGGCCAGTGGACCTGCTGGTGGTCATGGATCCTCTCTTGGAGTGCGACCCGTTGTCAGACACCACCATTGGTCTGATGGCAGCGTCTCTCGAACGCGAGCACCGGGTGTTCCACTGCACAGCGGGCGACCTGTCACTCATCGGGGGCCGGGTGGTGGCCCGAGCGACCACCATCGACCGGGGTGACCTGAGCGGTGCTGGTCCTGGTGTTGGCGCTAGTGGCGCAGGCGGTAGTGGCACTGGGGGTACAGGTGTCTCGGACTGGCAGGCCCAGACGGTCGACCTGGCCGCAGTGGACGCAGTCCTGGTGCGGTCCGATCCACCGGTGGACAGCGCCTACTTAGCCATGACCCTGCTGCTCGAACATGCCCGGGGG
>CAIVIS010000299.1 GCA_903906055.1 uncultured Acidimicrobiaceae bacterium | reverse complement strand
GGTCGTCGAGCCGCGGAAGGATGTCGTCACCTTCGATGTGGGCCACCGAGACCGATAGGCCGAGCCGTTCGGCCAGCAGGCGCATCTGGTCGGCCAGGCCCACCGGGTTGAGGCCGCCGGCGTTGGTGACCACCTTGATGCCCTTGTCGACGCAGGTGCCGAGCACCTCTTCCATCTGAGTCAGGAAGGTATGGGCCCAGCCCCTCGACGGGTCGCGCTGCATGCCCTTCCACAAGATGAGCATGGTGAGCTCGGCCAACCAGTCCCCGGTGAGCACGTCGATGGGACCGCCCTCGACCATCTCCTTGGCCGCTGCCATCCGGTCACCGTAGAAACCCGAGCAGTTGGCGATGCGGAGCGGCTCGGTCATGATGCCGCTGGGTCCTCGACCCTGCTGTCTGTCGGGTCGTCAACGGGGTCGGCCTCCACCACGGCCAGGACCCGGCCGGTCTCCACCTGGTCGCCCTCGACCACATCGACTTCGACCACCGTGCCAGTCGTGCCGGCCAGCACGGCGTGCTCCATCTTCATGGCTTCGAGCACGACGAGCACCTGCCCGGCCTCGACGTGGTCGCCGGCTACCACCGCCACTCGGACCACGCTGCCCGGCATGGGAGCGAGCGACGATCCCTCGACTACCTGCTCGGCTGCTATCGGATGACGGTCCTCTTCGACCAACCGGGATGCGCCGTCGGGCCCATCGACATAGGTGACGGCACCGACCCGTTGGACCAGGTAGCGACGGGAGAGGCCACCGGTGGTGAGCACTACCTCGGTCGGGCTGACGGTACCGGCAACTACATCGAGCACCTCGCCATCGACGGCTGCCTCGGCCAACGCACGACCCCGTCGTCCCATCCGGTACCCGACATGGATCGTCCGGGCTCCGGTGTCGAACGTGATCTCCTGGCGATCCACCGTGTTGTTGCGCCAGCCTGACGGCAGGGCGCCGAGAGTGCGAGCCGACGAGCGACGTTCGGCCTGGCCGGCCAAGGCGGCAGCCAGGGCATGGCGTGCCACGGCGGCGTCGTCAGCCAGCGATGCGGCCAAGGTGGAGAGGCCGTGGCGGTCGAGGAAGCCGGTGTCGGTGGCACCGGACACGAACCCAACGTGGCGCAGGGTGCGCACTAGTAGATCGCGGTTGGTGGTGACTCCGTGGATACGGGACTCAGCCAACGTGGCGGCCAAGGTGGCCGTTGCTTCGGCTCGAGTGGGGGCGTACGCGATGACCTTGGCCAGCATCGGGTCGTAGTGGGGGCTGACCACTCCCCCCGACACCACACCGGAGTCGACCCGGACCCCGGCCCGGTCCGTCGGGACGGTGAACTCGTCGAGTGTGCCGGTCGACGGCAGCCAACCGGCGGTGGCGTCTTCGGCGTACAGGCGGACCTCAATGGCGTGGCCCACCGGACCCCGGGCCACGGCCTGGTGCACTTCGTCAGGAAGCGGAGATCCCCCGGCGACCAGGAGCTGCAGGCGGACCAGGTCGAGCCCGGTCACCTCCTCGGTCACCGGGTGCTCCACCTGGAGCCGGGTGTTCATCTCCAAGAAGTAGGGGTCACCTTCGCCATCGAGGACGAACTCGACCGTGCCGGCATTGACGTAGCCCACGGCACGGGCCGCGGCCACGGCCGCTTCGGACAGACGAGCGCGGAGCGCAGGTCCGACCACCGGCGACGGGGCCTCTTCGATGATCTTCTGATGGCGGCGCTGGATGCTGCACTCGCGTTCGAACAGGGCGACGACCTCGCCATGCGCGTCGGCCAGCACCTGCACCTCGATGTGCCGTGGGGCGGTGACGTAGCGCTCGAGGAAGACCGTGCCGTCGCCGAACGCAGACAGCGCTTCGCGCCGGGCACCCATGAGTGCATCGGCGAGGTCGTCGGGTCCATCCACGATGCGCATGCCCCGGCCGCCACCGCCGGCCGATGCTTTGACCAGCAGCGGCCATCCGAGGCTGTCCACCTGCTCGGCGTCGGGCACGGTGTCGCCATCGATGGTGATGGAAGGAAGGGTGGGGACACCAGCGGCGCGCATCATCTCCTTCGACCCGATCTTGGAGCCCATGGAATCGATGGCCGCCGCCGGTGGGCCGACCCAGATGAGGCCGGCATCGACCACGGCCCGGGCGAAGTCACCGGACTCGGACAAGAAGCCGTAGCCGGGGTGGACGGCGTCTGCGCCGCAAGCCGCAGCCGCGGCCAGCAGCAGGTCGGGTCGGAGGTAGGTGTCGGCTGGGGCCGTGCCGGGCAGGCGCACGGCCAGGTCAGCCGCGGCAACGTGCGGGCTGTCGGCATCGGCGTCGGAGTGGACAGCCACGGTGGTGATGCCCATGGCTCGTGCCGTGCGCATGATGCGGAGCGCGATCTCTCCCCGGTTGGCCACCAAGAGCGAGGTGACGGGTCGGGCTGGGCCGAGCCGCGCAGCCGGGCTGGGCTGTGTGGTCGAGACAGGCTGGGCGTTCGAGTCAGTGGGGGTCATGGACATCACATCCGGAAGACGCCGTAGCCGCGGGTACCCGCAGTCGGCTGGTTGTCGATGGCCGACAGACACAGACCGAGCACGGTCCTGGTGTCGCGAGGGTCGATGATTCCGTCGTCGTAGAGCCGCGACGACAGATGCAGGGGGAGCGACTCGGACTCGATCTGAGCTTCGACCAGCGCCCGCATGGCCTCGTCTGCCTCTTCGTCGAAGGGCACACCCTTGGATGCGGCGGACTGGCGCCCGACGATGGAGAGCACTCCGGCCAGTTGGGCCGGTCCCATGACGGCCGATCGGGCGTTGGGCCAGGCGAACAGGAACCGGGGGTCGTAGGCCCGGCCGCACATGCCGTAGTTGCCGGCCCCGTAGGAGGCGCCGATGTTGACGGTCAAGTGGGGGACCGACGAGTTGGCGACAGCGTTGATCATCATGGCTCCGTGCTTGATGATCCCGCCCTGCTCGTACTCCTTGCCCACCATGAATCCGGTGGTGTTCTGGAGGAAGAGGAGCGGCACGTCGATCTGGTTGGCCAGTTGGATGAACTGGGTGGCCTTGTGGGCTTCCTCGGAGAAGAGGACACCGTGGTGGTTGGCCAGGATGCCGATCGGGTAGCCGTGGATCGAGGCCCATCCGGTGACCAGGCTGGATCCATAGAGGGGCTTGAACTCATCGAACCGTGAGCCGTCGACCACCCGGGCCAGGACCTCACGCGGGTCGAAGGGCATCTTGGGGTCGGCCGAGGCGATCCCGAGCAGTTCGTCGGGGTCGTGGACCGGTTCGTCGGCTGGCTGAGTCGGCCCGGGCCCGCCCTTACGCCAGTTGAGCCGGCTCACGATCTGGCGCCCGAGCCGGATGGCGTCCACTTCGTCAACGGCCAGGTAGTCGGCCAGGCCGCTCACCCGGGCGTGCATGGATGCACCCCCGAGCTCCTCGTCGGTCGACTCCTCGCCGGTCGCCATCTTCACCAGGGGCGGGCCTCCGAGGAACACTTTGGACCGTTGGTCGATCATCACCACGTAGTCGCTCATTCCAGGCACGTAAGCCCCGCCGGCGGTGGCGTTGCCGAAGACGACTGCGACCGTCGGGATGGCGGCGGCCGAGTGGCGGGTGATGTCGCGAAAGGCACGCCCTCCGGGGATGAACAGCTCGGCCTGGCTCGGGAGGTCGGCACCGCCCGACTCGGTCAGGCTGATCGACGGGAGCCGGTTGGCCAGTGCGATGTCCGAGCAGCGGGCGCCCTTGCGGAACGACCACGGGTTCATGGCCCCGCCGCGAACAGTGGGGTCGGTGGCGTTTATGAGGCACTCGACGCCCTCTACTACGCCGATCCCGATGATGGACGACGCACCGACCGTGTACTCGGTGCCCCAGGCGGCAAACGGACACAGTTCCAAGAAAGGCGCATCCCGGTCGAGCAGCAGCTCGATGCGCTCACGGGCCGTCATCTTGCCCCGCTCGCGGTGGCGGGCCACATAGCGTTCGCCTCCGCCGGCTCGAGCGATGGCGAGTTCGGCATTGACCAAGTCGAGGCCTTCGAACAGGGCGCGCTCGTTCTCCTTGAAGGAGTCCGAGTCGGTGTCGATGGTTGTGGGGAGTACGGGCATATGTGGTCTCTTCCCCTGGTAGGGGTGATTTTGGGGCCGGGGTCGCACGACACCGGCTGACGTGGGAAGAATAGGCCCATGACCTTTGCGCCGCGTGCCGACCTCTATCGTGCCCCCGCTGGCGCCCCCACGGTGGTGGCGTCATGGTGATCCGGACCTATCCCCAGGGCAGCGCCGACGACTGGGAGTCGCCGTCGGTCGGGACGTCCCGGTCCGACGCCGAGGCCCGCCCGCTGTCGGCGGTGGTGCTGGCGGCCGGACACGGGACCCGCATGCGCTCGGCCCGACCCAAGCCCCTGCACCGGCTGTGCGGCCGGCCGATGATCCTCCACGTGCTGGATGCTCTGGCCGAGTTGCCGGTCACCCGAGTGGTGGTAGTGGTCGGACACCGGGCCGAGTGGGTGACCAAGACCTTGGTGGACCACGCCCCGCCCGGCATGGTCATCGAGTTCGTGGAGCAGGTAGAGCAGCGGGGGACCGGGGACGCCATGTCAGTCGCCCTCACCGGGCTCCCCGATGACGAAGACGGGGACGACGGCGATGTGGTCGTACTGCCGGGGGACACCCCACTGCTCCGTCCGGGCACGCTGGCCAGGCTGGTCCAGACCCACCGTGACAACGATGATGCCGCCACCTTGTTGACCGCCGTCCTGGACGATCCCACCGGCTATGGCCGGGTCGTTCGCGGTCGTGACGATGCCGTGGCTCGGGTGGTCGAGCACGGGGATGCCACCGATGAGCAACTGGCCGTCCAAGAGGTCAACACCTCGATGTACTGCTTCAAGCGGAGCGTGCTGGCACCGTCGTTGCGCCGACTCAGCCCGTCAAACGCGCAGGGCGAGTACTACCTGACCGATGTGGTCGAGGTGCTCTACGAGGCTGGCCACCGGGTCGGCTCGGTCGTCGTCGAGGACACCATGGAAGTGGCCGGCGTCAACGACCGGGCCCAACTGGCCGTGGCCGAGGCCGAGCTGCGCGATCGGATCAACGAGCGGTGGATGCGCCGGGGGGTCACCATGTGGGACCCGCAGACGACCTACATCGACACCGATGTCACGCTCGGCACCGACGTCGTTCTCCTGCCTGGGGTGATCCTCCAAGGTGCCTGTGTGATCGGCGAGCATGCCGAGTTGGGCCCAGACACCCGCCTGGTCGACACCACAGTGGGTGAAGGCGCAGTCATCACCTCGAGTGTCTGTCGGCGCTCGGTCATCGGTGCTGATGCTCGTGTCGGGCCCTTTGCCGTGCTGGCCGAGGGCACCGAAGTCCCCGCGGGGGGCGCCGTCGGTCCGGCCCCTTCAGATAGCGGCGCCGGGCCGCGGTAGGTTCACCTCATGGAATTCACCCCGCGCCGTCGCCTCGATCTGTTCTCGGGCCGCTCCCACCCCGAGTTGGCCCATGAGATCGCCTCGAAGTTGGGCGTCGAGCTCGGCGAGGCCAATCTTCGGGAGTTCGCCAACGGTGAGATCCACTGCCGGTTCGACAACTCCATCCGGGGGAGCGACGTCTTCATCGTCCAGACCCACTGCGGGCCGGTCAACGACTCGCTCATGGAGCACCTGATCATGATCGACGCCGCCAAGCGGGCCTCGGCCAAGCGGATCACGGCGGTATGTCCTTACTACGGCTACTCGCGCCAGGACCGTAAGGCGACGGGACGCGAGCCGATCACGGCCAAGTTGGTGGCCGACATGCTGTCGGTGGCCGGGGCCGACCGGGTGGTCAGTGTGGACCTCCACTCCGGCCAGATCCAGGGCTTTTTCGACATCCCCTTCGACCATCTGACGGCGGCACCGGTGATGATCGACTACATGCGTAAGCACCTGAGCGACGACCTCGTGGTGGTGGCTCCTGATGCCGGCCGAGTGAAGGTGGCCGAGCGGTTCAGTCAGCACCTGACGGCTGACCTGGCTGTGGTGCACAAGCGCCGCCTGCGCGGCGTGGCCAACCAGGTCGAGGCCCTGCACGTCGTCGGTGAGGTAGAAGGACGCCAATGCGTGCTCATCGACGACATGATCGATACCGCCGGCACCATCGTGGCCGCTGCCGAGCTGCTCGCCGCTCGAGGGGCATCCGAGGTCTGGTGCATGGCCACCCATGCCGTGCTGTCCGATCCGGCCATCGACCGCCTGAAGAACTCGGCCCTGACCAAGGTCGTCGTCACCAACACCCTCCCCATCCCTCAGGACCGACGCTTCGACAAGCTCGAAGTTCTGTCCGTGGCGAACCTCATTTCGTCGGCTATCGATGCCGTGTTCGAGGACACCTCGGTCTCCGAGATCTTCGGCGGCGAGAACCTGGCCTAGGGGCGGGACCCGCTCTGTTCTTGTGTAATACAGGTGGAGTCGTGCGTGATACCACCTGGGTGTGCGAAGCCTGAGACTCGACCCGGAACTTCACGAGAAGGTCCAGCGCGCAGCGGCCGCCCTTGGCGAGTCGGTGTCCGAGTTCATCCGGAGGTCCGCCGAGACTCGAGCCGACCACACGTTGAACAGGCAGCCCGAGTGAGCGCTTTGCCGATGTAGCGGGGACTGTGTCCGGTGGCGCCCCTGGGCGCCGAAGTCTGTGGCGTCTGGTGCAGACGGGCCGCTTGGTGATTGCCGACCTGTCCCGGTCCGCCGTCGATCGGGCCGCGTATCTGATGGATAAGTATTCAGACACCCCCATGGACTTGGCTGATGCCACGCTTAGGGCTCTGGCGGAGGAACAAGGCCACCGCAGGATATTCACCCTTGACTCCGACTTCCCTGGCTATCGACTGCGGGGTCGACAGAAGCTCGAAGTGGTCCCTGGCCAGCAGCCAGCACCCGTGAAGTGACGTCCGTTCTGCTCGACATCTGAGTCGCTCCAGGAGGGTATAGCGAGGTCGTGTGGCCGGGGCTTCGGCCTTGGGTCTATCATGGTCGCCGTCAGCAGCGATCGCCTTCGTTCCGTGCCTAGCGCACGATCATCGGCGCAGTCCCTGTGCTCGTCTCTGTACCTCCCGAGGAGTCCCCGCATGCCCGAAACCACACTCACCGCACACACCGGCCGCGAGCTCGGATCTAGTTCCACCCGCCGCCTGCGGGCCGAGGGCAAGATCCCTGGCGTCGTCTACGGACACGGTACCGACCCGATCTCGGTGGCGGTCGTCGGACGCGAGTTCCAGATCGCCATGTCGGGCGAGTCCGGCCTCAACACCCTGCTTTCGCTCAACGTCGACGGCACGGACCACCTCACCTTGGCCCGTGACATCCAGCACCATCCGGTGCGCAACACGGTCAGCCACATCGACTTCCTGATCGTGCGCCGCGACGAACTGATCAGCGCCGAGGTCACCATCAACCTGGTGGGCGAGGCCGTAGAGGTCGGACACGGCGACGGCATCGTCGACCAGCAGCTGTTCACCCTCCACATCAAGGCCAAGCCGACGGAGATCCCGAACTCGGTGGACATCGACATCTCGTCGCTCACCATCGGTGGAGCGCTGCACGTCTCGGACATTCTGATTCCGGCCGGAGTCGAGCTCGAGACCGATCTTGGCGCAACCGTCGTGGCCGGTAACCCGCCCCGGGTCCAGTCCGCCGCCGACGCTGGCGAAGCGGGCGAAGCGGCCGCACCGGCTGCCGACGCCGAATCCGAAGAGGGATAAGCCCTGCTCCGCCGCCGCGAGGGGGCGGGCGGCCCCCGCCGGGGTGCGACCATGGACCTGCTCGTGGTCGGGCTCGGCAATCCGGGTACCGAATACGAGGGCACCCGCCACAACATCGGGGCCGATGCCGTCGAACGCCTGGTGGCCCGCCACCATGGCTCGCTCAAGTTGGAGAAGGGTCTCCACGCCCGGGTCGGACAGATCCGCATAGCGGAGCATCCCGTGCTGTGCGCCGTCCCGCTCACCTACATGAACGAGTCCGGCCGGGCCGTGGCTCCCCTCGTCCGACGGGCCGGGATCGATGGTGGCCCCGACGCCGAGGACACCACTTCGGGTTCGGAACCGGGACCGGCGAAACGTCTCGTCATCATCCACGATGAGCTCGACCTGCCTTCGGGCCGGGTCAAGGTCAAGGTCGGGGGCGGCACGGCCGGCAACAACGGACTCAAGTCCATCCACGCCCACCTCCATACCGCCGACTACCTGCGAGTACGGATCGGCATCGGCAAGCCACCCGGCCGCCAGAGCGGTGCGGACTACGTGCTCAAGCGGCCCGGCGCCGACGAGCGGGAGCACCTCGCCGTGGCTGCAGAGGTGGCTGCCGATGCCATCGAGCTGATCGTCACTCACGGGGTCGAGGTCGCCATGAACAGGATCAACACCGCCGAGTAGGTCTGACCGTGTCGGACGGGCAATCGCCGATCGGGACCCCATCGACTCCC
The DNA here is from genome assembly GCA_903906055.1 of uncultured Acidimicrobiaceae bacterium. Lineage (GTDB taxonomy): Bacteria > Actinomycetota > Acidimicrobiia > Acidimicrobiales > RAAP-2 > Bog-756. The sequence goes on along the minus strand of CAIVIS010000299.1, from coordinate 8,164 downwards.
CGGTACCCTTTGCAGGTGAGTCTGCAATCTCTTCCCGCACTGCTACGTAACGAATCCGCCATGACCCAGGTGGTCGGTACGCGAGGCGCCACGCTGGCTGTCTCCACACCGGCCCAGGCGTTCGTGCTGGCCGGCCTGATCCGACTCGGATCCAGACGTCCAGTTCTGGTGGTCACTCCGACTGCTGCCTCGGCGTCGCAGCTGGCCCACGACCTTGCCGTGTTCGCCGAAGGACGGGCAGTGGAGAACGACGCCGAGGGATCGCACCGGCCCCCAGTGGTCGAGCTCTTTCCGGCGTGGGAGACCCTCCCGTTCGAACGGGTCAGCCCCGAAGTGCACACCATGGGTATGCGCCTGCAACTCCTGTGGGCCCTCGGTGGAGGTAGTGGTGCACCGGTACCGGACATCGTGGTGGCGCCGATCAAGGCCCTGCTGCAGCGACTGGGGCCGTGGCGCACTGCAGCTCGCCCAGTAGTGGTGTCGCGGGGAGACCAAGTGGTGGTCGATCAGCTGGTGGCCGATCTGGTCGCCATGGGCTACCGACGCGAGTCGCTCGTCGAGCACCGCGGGGAGCTGGCCGTACGCGGTGGCATCGTGGACGTCTTTCCGTCGACGGCCGACGAGCCGGTACGGATCGACTTGTGGGGTGACGAGGTCGACCGTCTCACCCGGTTCGACGTGGCCGACCAGCGCTCCACCGACAGCCTGGAGTCCGTCGAGCTGTTCGGCTGCCGCGAGCTGGTGGCTGATGAAGCCATGCGGACGCGGGCTGGCGAACTGGTCGGCTCGGCTCCGTGGGGACGACACCAGTGGGACCGGATCGCCCACGGCGAGCTGTTCGACGGCATGGAGTCGTGGCTTCCGTGGCTGGTCGATGGCGAGGAGCTGCTGTGCGACCTCCTGGGTGACGATGCACAGGTCGTGCTGGTCGAACCCCGACGGGTGCGCGACCGTGCTGGCGAGCTGCTGGACGAGGAGTCGGCCCTGGCCGATGCCCTGGCCGATACGTGGGGACTCGAGGCCGGAGGCGATGCCCCTCGGCTGCACACCCCCTTCGACCGGCTGCTGACCGGCACGTCGGCCTCAGTCGTCTCCCTCGTTCCCTCGCCCGAGGGCCCCGATGCCCCCCATATCGACAGCCGCGGGTGGGAGCCGATCTTGGGCGACGGCACCCGACTGGCCAGCCAGGTACGGACCCTGTCCGAGGCAGGGTATGCCGTCGTGCTGTGCTCGACCACGGCCGGAGGGGCCGACCGGCTCTCGGCCCTCCTGGCCGAGGAGCGGCTGCTCGTCCCGGTGGCGGGTCCGGGCGACGACCTGGCTGTGGCCGGGGCAAAGATCGTGGTGGCCACGGTGGACCGAGGGTTCGTCCTGCCGGGATGCAAAGTGGCCGTCCTGACCGAGTCCGACGTCACCGGACGGACGCGGCCCCACCGCCAGGCTCGCACCAGAGCCCGTCCCGTCGACGGGTTCTTCGACGATCTGGCCCCGGGCAGCTACGTCGTCCACCGCCAGCATGGGGTGGCCCGTTACGGCGGCATGGTGACCCGGACGATGGGTGGCGCCACCCGCGACTACCTCTTACTGGAGTACCGGGGCGGCGATCGGCTCTACCTGCCGACCGACCAGATCGAGCTGCTCACGCCCTATACCGGGGGTGACTCACCGTCGGTGAGCCGGTTAGGTGGATCAGAGTGGCAGAAGGCCCGGTCCAAGGCCCGCTCGGCGGTCCACGAGATCGCCGAGGAGTTGGTCGAGCTCTATCGCAAACGCCTCGAGGTGCCCGGGCATGCCTTTGGGCCTGACACCCCGTGGCAGGCCGAGTTGGAGCTGTCGTTCCCGTTCACGGAGACGTCGGATCAGCTGCGAGCCATCGAGGACGTCAAGGCCGACATGGAGCGGCCGATCCCCATGGACCGCCTGGTGTGCGCCGATGTGGGCTTCGGTAAGACCGAAGTGGCCATCCGAGCTGTGTTCAAGGCCGTCCAGGACGGCTATCAGGCGGCGGTGCTGGTCCCGACCACCTTGTTGGCCAGCCAGCACGCCCAGACGTTCGCCGACCGGTATGCGCCCTTTCCGGTGAAGGTCGCCCTCCTCAGCCGATTCCTGACCAACGCCCAGGCGGCCGAAGTCTTGGCCGGATTGGCCGACGGCTCGGTCGACGTGGTGGTGGGGACCCACCGGCTGCTCGGCAAGGACATCACCTTCGCCAAGCTGGGGCTGCTGGTCGTCGACGAAGAGCAGCGATTCGGGGTCACCCACAAAGAGACGATCAAGGCCATGGCCGAGGGGGTGGATGTACTCACCTTGACGGCCAGTCCCATTCCGCGCACGCTCGAGATGGCCCTGACCGGTATCCGCGACCTGTCGATGGTCAACACCCCGCCCGCCGCCCGGCGGCCCATCCTCACCCACGTCGGCGAGTTCGAAGAAGCAGCGGCTTCCGAGGCCATTCGCCGAGAGCTCCTCCGCGAGGGCCAGGTCTTCTACGTCCACAATCGGGTCCAGGACATCGATGCCACGGCCAAGCGGGTGCAGAAGATGGCCCCCGAGGCCCGGATAGCGGTGGCGCACGGACAGATGGATGAGGGCACCCTGGAAAAGGTGGTGCTCGACTTCTGGCAGGGCTCCTACGACGTGCTGGTGTGCACGACGATCGTCGAGTCCGGTATCGACATGCCTTCGGTCAACACGCTGGTCGTAGATCGGGCCGACCTGCTCGGCCTGGGTCAGCTCCATCAGCTGCGGGGCCGTGTCGGACGAGCTGGCATGCGGGCCTACGCCTACCTGTTCCATCCGGCTGACAAGGTCCTGTCGGAGACGGCCTATGAACGACTGCGGACCATCGGCGACCACACCGAACTCGGCTCGGGGTTCAAGATCGCCCTGCGCGATCTGCAGATCCGGGGTGCAGGGAACCTGCTCGGGCGCGATCAGTCCGGACACATCGCCGCCATCGGGTACGACCTGTATGTGCAGATGGTGTCCGAGGCGGTGTCGGAGTTGAAGGGGGAAGTCCGCCCCAAGCCCATCGAGCTGTCGGTCGATCTGCCCGATGCCGCCCATCTGCCTCCGGACTACGTCGAAGCCGAAGATGTCCGTCTCGAGGCCTACCGCCGGCTGTCGGCTGTGCGCACCGTTGCCGAGGTGGAAGATGTTCGCTCCGAGTGGCAGGACCGGTTCGGCGTGCTACCCGCCCCGGCCACGGCCCTGCTCGAGGTAGCGCTGCTGCGAGTCGAGTGCCTCCGGCTGGGGATCAACGACCTGTCGGTGTCGGTGCCCCGATTCGCCGGCGAAGGCCTCGGCCCTCGTGGTGGCCCGGGTGGACGCGCCGTGGTCAAGATGACCCCGGTCACGTTGCCGGCATCGGCCGAGGTGCGCCTGCGCCGGATCGCCCCCGGGGGCTCGTACCAGCCCGAGGCCCAGCGGCTGACCTTTCCGGTGGCTCCGGACCGGTCGAGCGGGGGCTATGCCCCAGGACTCGTCGCCCTGTTGCGCGAGCTGGTGCCTGCCGACTGACGGATGCCCGATCGGCGGCCGCCATGTGGCCGATCAGAGGTGCGGGCGCAGTGCTATTAGCATCTTCGCCGTGAACCGCATCTCTTCAGGTCTGATCGCAGCCACAGCCATCCTCACGGTGGGAGCACTGGCATCTGCCTGCGGCACCGCACCGATCGCGGCCACGGTGAACGGTGACACCGTCACGGTGGCATCACTGAACACCGAACTCCAGTCGTTGAGCGGCACCGAAGCCGGCCAGTGCCTCCTCGAGCTGCAGAACCCCCAGGCGCTCACCGTCTCTGGCGAAGGGAGCGGGGGCAGCGGCACGTATCAGACCAACTTTGCCGGGGCCGTCCTCAGCAACTCGGTGGGCAACCTGGTGGCCGCACAGTTTGCCGCCACCCGCCACATCCACCTGTCGGGTTCGGATCTGGCCTCGTCGCAGAGTGCATACGCATCGAGCCTGGAGGGCGAGATCACCGCCATGGTGCAGCAGGCATCCGCCGCCGGGGTGCTGTCCCGGTGTCAGCGGTCCGATGGCCGCCCCTATACCGGCCAGACCTTGTTGGCCGCCCTGCCTGAAAGCCTGCGCTCGATCGAGCTGGCCAATCAGGCGGTCGATAACCGGCTGCTGGCCCTAGGGGCGGATCAGTCGGATGCGGCCGTGACGAAGTACTACGACGCCCATCGGGACCTGTTCACCATCGACTGCGTGAGCGACATCGCCACGGCCACCCAGGCCGAAGCCGACCAGGTGGTCATCGACCTCAACGGTGGGGCAGCCTTCGATGCCCTGGCCACCAAGGTGTCCATCGACACCCAGACAGCGTCGACCGGGGGCCAGTTGGGCTGCAACTTCACCGAAGCGCGAGTACTGCAGGCTCTGCAGTTGAGTACGGTGACCGTGGGCAAGCCGGTCACCCCCATCCAGACCGCCAACGGAAGTTGGGTCGTCTACGAGGTCACCAGCCAGAAGGTGGAGCCGCTGAGTTCGGCGGCATCGCTGGTCCGCCAGCAGCTCTTGCATACGGCGGCCAACATCAAGCGGGTGACGACGGAACTCCTGGTATTTGCCCGCCACTCGTCGATAGCGGTCAATGCCCAGTATGGAACGTGGACCGGCGTCAAGATCACGGCCCCGCCCACACCCGACCCGCGCTATCTGCAGCCGTCGCCGCTGACGGCACCAGCCAAGACATCGGGCGCAGTGCCTGGTAGTGCCGGTGCCGGTGCCGGTGCCGCGACCGCTGCTACCGCGGCAGGCTGACCGACGACGTGGACGGCGGCCCCCGCATCGATGTGGTCGGCCTCGGTCCGGCTGGCAGCGACCTGATCACCGCTGGCACCACCGAACTGCTGCGCACTGCCGCACAGGTGTACCTGCGCACGACCCGCCACCCGGCCGCGGCAGCCTTCCCTGATGCCCGGTCGTTCGATCACCACTATGAGCGTCTGGACACCTTCGACGACGTCTACCGCCTCATCGTGGCCGATCTGGTCGATGCGGCTGTGGCCGGCGGGCCCGTCGTCTATGCCGTTCCCGGATCGCCCACCGTGGCGGAGCGCACCGTCGTACTGCTGGCCGCCGACCCGCGGGTGGTGTCCGGGCAGGTGACTGTCGAGGTCCACCCGTCGGTGTCCTTCCTCGACCTGGCCTTCGCCCGGCTAGGGGTGGATCCGGTGGCCACCGCCGTGCGCATCGTCGATGCCGAGCGGTTCGCCATCGACGCCGCCGGCCAGCGCGGTCCGCTCTTGGTCGCCCAGTGCTGGAGTCGTCAGGTCCTCTCCGACGTCAAGCTGTCGGTGGAGTCACCCCCCGAACGACCGGTGACCGTCCTCCACCACCTGGGCCTTCCTGATGAGCGGGTATGGAACGAGGCGTGGGCCGACATCGACCGGTCGTTCGAGCCCGATCACCTGACGTCGCTGTGGATCCCGCAGTTGGAGTCTCCGGTGGCAGCTGAACTCGTGGCTCTCGACGAACTGGTCCGCACGCTTCGCGAACAGTGCCCCTGGGACCAGCGCCAGACGCACGCATCCCTCAGCCGACACCTGTTGGAAGAGTCCTACGAGGTCCTCGAGTCGATCGAGGCCCTGTCTGGCGTGGATGCCGATATCGACTCTGGGGCCGAGGGCCCCGAGATGGCGGACCGGGAGACGAAGGCCGTGGCCGACCTCGAAGAGGAGTTGGGGGACCTGCTCTTCCAGGTCTACTTCCATGCCGCGTTGGCCGCCGAGCAGGGACGGTTCACGCTGGCCGATGTGGCCCGGGGCGTCCACGACAAGCTGGTGAGCAGGCATCCCCACGTGTTCGGCGACGTGACAGCCGAGACGGCCGATGATGTGGCCGTCAACTGGGAGGCGATCAAGAAGGCCGAAAAGGGTCGCACCAGTGTCACCGAGGGGATCCCTGCCGCACTGCCGTCACTCGCCCTAGCGGCCAAGCTCCAGCGCAAGGCGGTGGCTATCGGGATGGTCCTTCCCGGACTGGCCGAGGACGCCGTCCGGGTGGCCGAGTCCGTGGATGCCCTGAGCCACGCCGACCTGGAATCAGACCGGCTGGCCGACGGCGAAGGTGGGGCCCGGGACCGAGCTGAGGCCGTGGGAGATGTGCTCTTTGCCGCCGTAGGAGTGGCCCGGGCGCTCGGGGTGGATCCGGAGACGGCGCTGCTGGCTCGGGCCCGTGCGTTCCGCAGTGAGGTCGAAGCACGGGGCTGAGTCGCCGACCGCTCCTGGCCACGGGTGAGCAATTGCCAACGAATTCCCTGGTCCGCCGCTATCTGGGTGGTAGCGTTTGCGACACCAAGAGCAGGAGTGACCCCCCACAGTGAGCGTTATCGAACAGGTGATCGGCAGGGAGGTTCTCGACTCCCGTGGCAATCCGACGGTAGAGGTCGAGGTCTCCCTCGACTCTGGGGCGTTCGGCCGGGCCATCGTGCCCTCGGGCGCCTCGACGGGCTCCTTCGAGGCCGTGGAGCTGCGTGACGGTGGCGACCGCTACCGGGGCAAGGGTGTCCTGGCGGCCGTAGCGGCCGTCAACGGGGAGATCGCCGACTTCCTCGAGGGGTTCGACGCACTCGACCAGCGCGCCGTCGACCTGGCCATGATCGATGCCGACGGCACCCCCAACAAGGCTCGATTGGGCGCCAACGCCATCTTGGGTGTGTCGCTGGCCACGGCCCGGGCCGCCGCCGACGAACTCGAGGTGCCGCTGTACCGCTACGTAGGTGGGGCCAACGCACACGTGCTCCCTGTCCCCATGATGAACGTGGTCAACGGTGGCGTTCATGCCGACAACTCCATCGACCTCCAAGAGTTCATGATCATGCCGGTGGGTGCAGCGTCGTTCAGCGAGGCGCTGCGGTGGGGAGTGGAGACCTACCACTGTCTGGCCGAGGTGCTCCACGAGCGCGGCCTGTCCACCGCCGTGGGTGACGAAGGTGGGTTCGCTCCGAACCTCGACTCCAACGAAGACGCGGTGCGCATCCTGGTCGAAGCCATCGAGGCTGCAGGTCGGGTACCTGGTGACGAGATCGCCATCGCCATGGACCCCGCCACCAGTGAGCTCTACCGCGATGGCAAGTACGTTCTGGCCGGCGAGGGACGCACGCTCACCTCCGAGGAGATGGTGGCCTACTGGGTCGATCTGGTGGGTCGGTATCCGATCGTGTCCATCGAAGACGGCATGGCCGAGGACGACTGGGAGGGCTGGGCCGCCTTGACCGCCGCCTTGGGCGCGCAGGTCCAGTTGGTGGGCGACGACCTCTTCGTCACCAACGAAGAGCGGCTGCGCCGGGGGATCGACACCGGTACCGCCAACGCTGTCCTGATCAAGGTCAACCAGATCGGATCACTGACGGAAACCCTCGGGACCATGGAACTGGCCACTCAGAACTCGTATGCGTGCGTCATGTCGCACCGTTCGGGGGAGACCGAGGACACCACCATTGCCGACCTGGCCGTCGCTACGAACTGCGGGCAGATCAAGACGGGTGCGCCGGCTCGTTCGGACCGCGTCGCCAAGTACAACCAGCTGCTCCGCATCGAGGAGCAGCTCGGTGAGTCGGCCGCGTTCATGGGTGGGGCTGCCCTGGCCTCTTGGAGTGCTGCTCGATGAGCGGACGGCTCCACGCCAAATCCAAGCCGGCTCGACGCACGGCGGCGACATCTCGACCGACCGGCCGGCCAGCGGCACCGAGCCGCTCGCGCAAGCCCGCCAGCGCAGCGCCCACTAGCCAGCGGGCCAAGCCGACAGCCGCGGCACCCAGACGCCGGACCAAGCCGGCGGTTGCCGCCGCAGCCACGGTGAAGGTGAAGCGGGCGGCGCCGATGAAGCGGGCGGTGCCAGCAAAGCGACCTGTGGCCACGAAGCGGGTTGTGGTCACAAAACGCGCTGTGCCGGTGAAGCGGGCTGCGGCAGCGAAGAAGCCTGCGGCACTGAAGAAGCCTGCGCCAGCCAAACGACCTACCGCGGCGAAACGGCCCACCGCAGCCAAGCGCACGACGGCAACAAAACGTCAGATCATCACGCGGGCAACACCGGTGAAGCGTCCGGCTCCGTCAGGTTCGACCACTAGGACTGCGCAGGAACGTGCCGCCGCGGAGACCAGGAGAAACCGGATTCCGGTGGTCCTCGCGGCTGCAGCAGCCGCAGTCATCTTGG
>CAIVIS010000298.1 GCA_903906055.1 uncultured Acidimicrobiaceae bacterium | reverse complement strand
GCTAACTGCTCTTGGGTCGCAGTGAAGGTGAAGTTGCCGCTCGTCTCGGTGGTCCGCTGAAACACGTAGGGCAGTTCGGCCGAGTGGAACGCCCCGAGGGTGACCCCTGGCGTGCCCAGGATGAACGGGTTGGATGCGTAGTCGAACTCGTACTCGTAGACCGGCACCCACCGCCTCAAGATCTGAGCGGTGGCCACTGACGGACAGGCCAGCACGGCGTCACCCACCGCTTGGCCGAAGGCGGCACCGGCGTCGGGGTAGTCGGCCAGCGGGTACCGCTTGCGCACCAACGGCCCGACAGTCGGGCCGAAGTAGGCGTCCACCTGTCCCGCCCACGCAGCTGCGGTCAACGGGGTGCCCAGCTCCAGCTGGTGGAGGGCCACGAAGAGCCGGCCCTCGTCACGATTGGCCCCCACGATGACAGGGACACGGTGGAATCGGCCGGCAGTCAACAAGGCGGTGGCGTGCACGGGCACGGTGACCCCGTCGGCCACCGGTCCCCAGTGAGAACCGTCACCGAAGAGGAACGACGGGTCGGGCGGCAACGTCTGGATCATCTGCTCCGCTGGCTTGGTACGCATGCAGGCCAACTGATCTGAGCCCGAAGGGCACCCCACGGAGGCGCCGAGGGTTGCTCCCTGGCTCTCGGCGGTGGCCAGCGGTTCGGCTGGCAGGGTGCAGGGCCCGCTCTCGGTGATGGCTCGCTCGAACAGTCCAGCGGCAGCCTTCGACACCAGATGCACGCAGACGCTCATGCCACCGGCCGACTCACCGAAGATGGTGACCTGGTTCGGGTCCCCGCCGTAGGCCGCGATGTTGTCCCGAACCCACCGAAGGGCGGCCTGCTGGTCGAGGAGGCCGAGGTTGCCGGTCGAGTGGGTGGGGTTCTCTGCGGCCAGGGCCGGTAACGCCAAGAATCCCAGTGACCCGAGCCGGTAGTTGAAGCTGACCGAGACCATGTTGTGCTTGGCGGCATAGTTGGCAGCCGAGTTATCACCTGCGCTGCCGACCGTGAAGCCGCCCCCGTAGATCCACACCATGACCGGCCGGGGCGTAGCTGGCACTGCTGTTGGGGCGAAGACGTTGGCGTACAGGCAGTCTTCGTTCCCCTCATAGGCGTTGATGATGGGGATGATCTGCGGACAGAGGTTGGATAGACGGGTCGCCTCGAGGGTGGATGCCCATGGGGTGGCTGGCTGCGGCGCCTGCCAGCGCAGAGCACCGACCGGCGGGGCCGCGAACGGGATGCCCTGGAACTGTCGAGCCGAGTCCCCGATCGATCCATGGACGATGCCTTGGGGTGTCCTCAGGGTCAGCGGATCGCCGTCGACGACGGCGACAGCCGGGGCTGGCGACGGGTGGGTGGCGGCCGAGGTCGTCGAGGGGGCCGATGTGGGCTGGCTGGCCGACGAACTACTACAGGCGGCCAGCGTTACCGCCGCCACCATCGCGAGGAGTACCGCTTGAGTCCGGTGCATGGGCAGACCGTAGCAACGGACTCCGCCAATGAGGCGTTGCGTCTCGAGGGTGCAGACCGACCCCCGGCTCGACGAGGCGACCCTATGGGCCGCCTCGTCGAGGAGGTGCGACTACTGTCCTGCGGCCTCGAGGCCGACGGCCACCAGGTCGGCCGGGTGGATCCACTCGTCGGTAAGGGCGATGCCGCCCGCCTCGACGATGGAGTTGCGCAGTGGGATCGCCCACAGGTGCTCGAGGAGGAGGATGGCGGCGACTGATCCGTTGGGGATCGAGTCGGCCACGAACCACATCTCTTCGTCGGGGATCAGGTGACCATCGGCCCCTTCGATTGCCCCCAGCAATGCTCCGTCCTCGGGGTCTCCAGCGCCCAGGCCGACCAGCGCACCGGCGATGGCGCCCATCTCCATGGCCTCGTCGGTGGTCAGGTCGCTCACCTGGAGCGCACTGATGGTGCCGTCATCGGCCTTGCTGACTACGAGCGCATCGACGATGCGCACGAACTCGTGCTCGCGGAGCTTGTCCAACTCTGCGGCGATCTTTCCGGTGAACTCGGGCTCGGAAAAACCGAGCACCAACATCTGTACAGGTCCCATTGCCATATGAATGCTCCCTCCTCAGGAACTCGCGAGAATTTTCTGCTTCTGGGCGTCGAACTCCGCCTGGGTCAGGATTCCGTCATCGAGAAGCTTCTTGAGGCTCTCGAGTTGGGTGACCATGTCGGGTCCGGCCGGCTGGGGGGCAGGTGCTTGCTGGTACTGCTGTTCGGGCTGCTGGGCAGCTTCTGCCTGCCCGGCGTTCTTGCCAGCATGGTGTGCGACTGCAGCCACGCCACCTACTACCGCTGCTCGCCTGAGGGGCCTTCTTCTCATCATGACAGGAGCCTCCGTTCGTCCATTCGTCCAGCGGAGAGCCCGTGGACGCAGGCCCATCGTAGCCGATGCCCAATCTGATGAAGCATGAGGCAGGTGCTACCTCGGGAGGCTGCTGCGGGCCTCCTCGAAGGCTGGAACCGGTGCGCACTACCCTTTGGAGATCGCCCTGCTGCTCGACTACCCCGACCCGCCCCTGCGGGGTGCGACATTCGTCCTCCGCCCCTATGCGTCCATCGATTTCGACGCGGCCGTCGCCTTCGGCGAGGACCCGGACACCGCCCGGTGGGTGCCTCCGCTGCCGGCTCTGGACCCGGTGAGCGTGCTGGCCGAGTTCGAGCGGTATCGAATTGACGGCGACATGCTCCACCTGGTTATCGCTGATGTCGGGGACGACCGCTATCTCGGTGAGGTCATGGTCGTCATCGGTGACCATCTCGTAGGCGAGGTCGGCTGTGGCGTCGTTGCGGGCTGCCGTGGGAGGGGGATCGCCACTGAAGCCTTGGGCCTGCTGATCCGCTGGTGCCTCACCGACCTGGGGCTCGGACGAGTCCAAGCACTCGTCGCCCAGGAGAACCAACCGGGCCTGGACCTGGCCACGCGGCTCGGCCTGCGTCCCGAAGGTGTGCTGCGCTCCTACTGGGAAGGCGCCGACGCGCGGATCGACGTCGTGATGCACTCCATCTTGCGCGACGAGGTCGACCGGAACGAGTGACACGGGGGGACTGATGGCGGCACCTCACTCGCCCCGGACACGACGATGCCCCGGGGAACCCCCCGGGGCATCGTGCTACCGGTCGCCCGGTGTGGATCTGAGTCGATCAGACGTCGAACTTCACGACGCCGCGAATGTTGACACCGGCCTCGAGGTGGTCGTAGCCGTCCTGGACCTGGTCGAGCGTGTACTCCTGGGTGATCATGTCGTCGATCTTCAACATGCCGGCTTCATAGAGGCGGAGCAGGTTGGGGATCTGGACCCGGGGGGCACACGAGCCGAAGACCGTTCCCATCAGCGTCTGGTTGTACATGGCGAAGTTGAACAAGTTGAGGTCGACCTGGTCCTGGTTGAACGGGGCGATGGCCGTGGTG
>CAIVIS010000297.1 GCA_903906055.1 uncultured Acidimicrobiaceae bacterium | reverse complement strand
CTCATCTGGTCGATCAGACCGCCCGACATTTTCGACGCCAGTCGCTGTACGTCGGGGTCGTTGGCGTCGAGCGAGGCAGAAACGTGCAGGCCCGTCTCGTCCTCGGTGAGCGTCATGTTCCGGCCGGTACGGGCCAAAGGAAGCCCTTCATGGTTGATCAGCAGCTGTACGTCTGGCTGCTTCGAGAGAGTCTCCATGAATGCCCCAGGTGCAATTCGCTCCTGGTACCAGCCCATGTCGTAGCCGACGCCCGTGACGCTGGCGTAGCCGTTCAGGGTCATGGTCGATCCATCGGTGGTGGACCTGATCTCGGTCCCGGCGATAGTGCGGGCCTCCCGGCCGCTCATCATGCCGGCCTTGGCCTTGCGTGTGTCGAGATCCATGACGCTCCTAGTAGGCGGTCGGGCGTGGGATGGCGGTGACCGATCCCAGCGACGACGAGTAGAGGTTTCCGACGAAGGCGGCGTAGCGGTGCATGAGCAACTTGACCTGCAGGGTCCCGCTGCCTGCGGTAACCGAGGTCTGGATCATCGGGTCACTCTCGAACAGGTACATGTCACCCGAGCGTCCGCAGTAGATGGTGTCGGCGGTGGCACCGCTGGCACCGACTGGGATAGCGCCCTCGGTGTAGACCGGGATGCCCATGATGTTGGCCACGGCGTGTGGGCCGGGGCCGGAATTCATCTCCGGGGCGGTGTTGCTCGGGGATGCGATCGGGCGGGACTGGTTGTCGAGGCTGGCGGCGATGGAGAACCAGCGGCGGGGGGCCATTAGCCAGAACTCGGGGCGGTGGCCTCGGTTGTTGCCGACGTTGGCGGCGACCTGGCCCATGAGCGGCCACAGGACGGCGATCATGGTGGTCGTGGTGGCGGGGACTGCTGCACCCGATGTGGTGTTGGAACCCGGCACGGTGAAGTTAGCGAGGCCGAGCAGCTGACCCGACGAACCCGAGCCGTTGATGAGCTGCCCGTTCAGCACCGCGTTGTAGTCCTTGGTGAGTTCGGTGTAGGCCATCACGTCGTAGCCGGGGCCACCGGCCTGGTCGAACAACTGCTGACTGACGACGAGTTGGCCGGCGATGCTGGCCACCGCCGAGGTGGAATAGCCGGTCGTGTCGTCAAACTCGGTGACCGTTGCGCCCTGGGTGGCCTGGATGGCGGTGTTCTGGCCCAGGATGTTGGTGCCGATGAACCTCGGGATGTTGACCGTAGAGACGCCACGGGGAATCGGCTGGCTGCCGATCAGTTCGGCGAAGTTCCGGCCCACCTTGGCGGCCGTAGCGAAATTCTCAATCAGGTAGCCGGGGGGGCTGAACTCTCCACCCGTGCCGAGGGTCCCGTTCGGGTTGGTCCGGGTCTCCACCGCATGGCGGCTGAGACGCTTGATGGCGTCGTCATCCTTCAGGGTGCTGGCTCGGGCCACATCGAGGAAGAACGAGTGGGGGGCGTTGCGCTCGTAGGTGAGCGGCTCGCTCTTGACGATCACGTCGGACATGGGGCTCCTAGTAGGTCGGGTCGGTAGTAGGTAGGCACATGGCCGACGCGGTGGTGAATCCGAGGATGATCCCCGACGCCAGAAAGTGGTGGCCGTCGGCGATGATGGTCAGGCCGTCAGCTGCGGCGAGCAGCACGCAGGGCTTACCCTCAGCGTCGACGGTGAACTGGTTGACGTAGTGGCGCATGCCTGGGTTCTGCACATGCCAGAGCAACTTGTCCCGGCGTAGGTACTTGCCCGAGGCAGTGAGGTCCATGATGTTGACGGTGGCGGGCTGCGCCAGGCCGAACTTGACATCCTTGACCGTCGGTACTGCGCCGGCCACGGGCCAAATGGTGGCGATCTTGTTCGGATCGTCGCCCGCAGCGGGCAGTTGGTTGACGAAGTCGACCGGGTCCACGCCTGGGTCCGGGGTGAATCCCCGCCGGGTGCGGGTCCACGACATCAGAAGCCTCCGGTGTTCGGTGCGGGTGGGGCCTTCGGGCTGTTCTCGATGCCGCCACCGGTACCACCGGATGAGAGTGCGGGGTCTTGGAACACTGGCGAGTCCACCGGGGCGAAGTTCAGCGGGCTCCAATAGTCCTGGCCCATGCCGTCGGCCAATGGCGGCAGGTTCTCCTCGGCCCGGATCTCGTCGATGTTCTTCCAGCCGCCGTTGCGCTCCAGGGTGTGGCGCTGGGCACGCTCGATAGACGGGCCTCGGACACGCCGAGACAGGTCGAACTCCACCGTTTGGTTGGGCGGCAGGTAGTCGTTGAGCTGTGACTCGATCTTGGACAGCCAGGGGGACAGCGTGTACGTGCTGAATTGCAGCTCGATACTTTCCAGGCCGACAACATTGGCCGTGCGGTCCGCCACACCGAGGGCGAGATGGGCCGGCACTCGG
>CAIVIS010000296.1 GCA_903906055.1 uncultured Acidimicrobiaceae bacterium | reverse complement strand
GAAAGGGCGACGCATACTGCCTTCATGGTGGCCGGCTGGGCTCGTCCGATTCGCTTGTGGAATCGATCACGTGAGAGAAGCTGCACGTTGTCGAGGTTCGCTACTGATGGGAGTCGAATTCCGTCCTCACGCCCGAGGGTCACCTCAGTGGACAGGCCCCGGATGGTCGAGGTGACTGGAGCAACGATCACTGAATGGAGCAGCCGCCCCAACGGGTCTCGCGTCAGGACGATGACAGGACGGATCTTGTCGAGCTCCGCGAGCCACACCTCGCCGCGACGCACGGCGGCGGCGGTCACGAGAGGTCGTCGGCGTACAAGGCGTCCCAGTCGGTGTCGTCACCGAGGGTGCCGGCATCACCGAACGAAGCCAGGGCCACCTCGTCCGACGTCGGCGGCACTGCTCGGTAGGCAGCAATGTCGGCTTGCAACTGCTCGGCTTGAATGAGCCGGTCCAACGCCACATCGATCGCCTCCGAGGTGGATCCGACACCGAGTAGCGCCCGAGCGGCAGACGCCTTGTCGCGGTCCAGTGTGATGGTTGCCTTCTGTCGTGCCATATCTTTGATACTACCAATCTTACGTATCAGACATGGTATCGACGACCACCGTTCACCTTTGGCGTGTCCCTGGTCCTAGTGCCAGGTGCCGGGTGCCGGGTGCCGGGTGCCAGGTGCCAGGTGCCGGTCAGATCCGAGCATGTCCTATTGGGCATTCGTCGATCCTGGCGCTCCACCACGTGATCCGGTCCATTGGACCACACCACCCCGCTCTCAGGGTTGGGAACGTGAGTGATCCACATCACTCCGGACCGTATTACTGGGTATCCGAGGCGACCGAAATCGACTCCTGAATCTGGAGGGGATGCACCGTCTGGCCCTGGTGGGCAAAGATGGAAAGATGACCCGAGACACTGCTCCTGTCAACTGGGCCCCGGAATCCGAAGAGGACTACGAGATCGCCCGCGTCGAGATGAAGAAACGGTTCGCTGCGTGGTGTGCAGATACCGGAAGCGCCGTGGAACTGGACGCCCCCGAGGGGCCGATTCATTACAAATGGAGCTTCCTCGATGGCCGTCTCACCCACTGGACGCGTAACGACCTCGCCGAGATCTACACCGAGATCTACCCGGCCAAAGTGATGGCTGACAAGGAAGAACTCGGCGATGTCATGACCGAAGCCCGGGCGTTCTTGGCCTTCTTGGCGGAGACCGATCTCCTTGATGCCGACAGCGAACCGATCGACATGCTCCTCGCCCACCTCGACGTGGTCGAGCCACATTTCAGACGCAATATGGCTGACCCCTCGCTCTTCAGCTTCGGAAAGCGCCTCTGGACCGCCGCCGCTGCCGAAGGGGTCCAGATCGATGACCCCGAGGCCGTAGAAGCATTCATGGTGGACTTCAACGCTCGAACGAAGGCCGAGCGCGAGGCAGTGCTCGGCCGTGGCCCAGCAGTCCTGCCTCGACCCAAGGCGACGGGCCGGGTCACGGCTCCCGGTACGAGGCCGCGACCGAAGCCGTCGTCAGGCAAGCGGCGCAAGCACAAACACTGACGAGCCCTTCCCCTTTCCCTCATAGAGGCTGTATCTCGTTTCTCCCGGCTCTGAATAGGGCTGATGCCCGATGCGGTGGGCAACGTGTGGCGCAGCACAGGCAGTGGCGTACTGTAACAGTTGAGGCTATCTTTCAGCGGTGCTACACTTGCTACCGAGCGAGCAATAGGAGGTCGACATGACGTACTCGGTTGTCGAGCACGACGGGCACGTGGAGATCGAAGGTGTCACCCGAGCCGAGATGATCGAAGCGCTTCAGCTGTTTGATGCCGCCCGCTCGTTTCAATCCAGGACGTCTGCTGACTACCGGCACTCGTTGGTCGCGGTCATGAGTGAGGCGCGGGTGGACCAGGTGCCCGCGGCGTCGCTTGATCAGGCACGGCACCTGGTGCAGTTACGTGCGTCGCTGTTGGCAACACCCCACTTCACGAACGAGACCCTCGCGGAACTTCGTGGTGACGAGAAGGTGAGCACGACGAGAACGTGGCTCTCTCGCCAGCGCACGTCGCGAAAGCTCTTCACCGTACGCGAGCGGGGTCGCACGATCGTTCCTGGTTTCCAGTTCAGAGACTCGGGATCGCTTCGTAAAGAACTGGCGCCGCTCCTTGAGGTGTTGGGGAACGCCAACGTCAGCGAGTGGGAGATGTGGATTTGGCTGACCTCCGGTACGCCTCTGCTATCGGGATCAACACCCAGCGACGTGGCGACCGTTGAGCCCGCACGGGCGCTAGGTGCTGCGAAGAGGTTCGCGGCGCGCCGATGACGGAATCCGGCGCAGTGCTTGCCTGCCCCGATCCCAAGCACTGCCCGGTCGGCGACCTTGGCGACGACGTCGCCTTCACGACGACAGACCTGCAGACGAATGCCCCCTGGTGGCGCTGCTACGACAGTACGTGGGGCTACGACGAGTTCAATCCGGGCAACGGGGACACCAGGTTTGCCCCCTTCGTCGACGACTCTGGCACTCCTGTTCCTACCTCGTATCTGGCCACTGAGCGTCCTGCGGCACTCCTCGAAACCGTATTTCACGACATCCACCAATCGGCCGATCGCATCATCTTTGAGGCGGATCTGCGCCGGATGAACTTGTGTGCTTCCCTTGCTCCGACGTCGGCGGTGCTGGTGGATCTTCGCGACGACTCGCTCCGAGCGGTAGGCGTGGATCGCAGCGCACTCGTATCGACTCCCACCGAGCACTACCCGTGCACGAGGCGCGTCGCGAGAGCGCTTTACCTGCGCTACTCGAATGCGCACGGGATGATCTGGCACTCACGGCAGGCGGAACTGATCCAAGCCATGCCCGTCGAAGTGGTGATCCTCTTTGGAGACCGCTACCCAAGCGGGCGCGGCGGGTGGCAGCGAGTCGGGTTTGGCAGCATCGCACTGGTCGAAGGGCCGGGACGAATCCTCGTTGATGAGATGGCATCACTGCTCGGCGCAGTCGTGATTCCAATGGATGGCGTATAGCCAGACGTCACTCGATGCCCCCATGGCTGGCATCAAGCCCGGCGGGGGAATTTCGGAAGTGAAGGCAGCGGACAGACCAATCACGGGTCACTCGTCAAGGGCAAGCCCTCACGGCCTGTGGCCGTCAAATAGGACACATGCCGTTAGGTCATCAGTGGGTCGGTTCGACTTCTAGTCAGGCCGACAGAGACTGCAGCTCCCGTTCCAACAACGAAGGCCGGACGCGCTCCTGCTCGAGGCGGATGGCCGCACCGAACCGGTCTTCGACCAGATCGCCGTAGAGAGCCGATTCGGCCTCGGTCAGATTCGCGAGCGGCCGGTTGGTCGGGCTGGGCTCAGCTACCCACTGGCTCCGATGCGCTAGCAGCGTGGCTTCATCCATCAGGATCGATCGAACCGAGTCGAACCGCGACCGGAGCCGATTGAGGATGTCGAATCCATGCGTGTCGATATCGCCCCAATACACGATCTCCTTGCCGACCAGCCACGGGAGCGGACGCAACGAGGCGAGTCCGAACCCCGAACCGAACACCACGAGGGCATCGGGCACGCGAGGAAATGCCAGGTAGGTGATTTCGTTCTCCACCACGAACAGAAATCGCGACGTCAGCTCCAGTGACGCAAGCTCCTCGGTCCGCAACGTGTACTCGGTGCACGCCTCGGGCAAGGCCGGCTCAGATCCGAGTACACGAAAGCGGGTGTAGTCCGGCTTGGCCAAGAAACGGTAGCGACGGGCAAACTCGCCCGCCGGATACTGAGCGTCGATTCGTCCCTCGGGCAGCACCTCGGTGAGTAGCTCGTCGAGCACTTTCTTGTGAAGATCCACGAACTTGGTGTCGACACCCTCGACGTCAATTTGGCGCAGGTACAGCTCCTCGGTGCTCGCACCCATGATCCAGGCGACGACGGCGAGCAGACCGCTCCAGACGGCTTCGTTGTCGATCGCCTTGCGCGGCCGAGCACGCACCCAAGGCACGAGTCCAGGAACCGCGTGCTTCGTCTGGTCGATGATCTCGTCGAGGCTCCGCACTTCGGACGTCGTGCCCAGCAGGGCGCACAGCTGCGCGAAGCTTTCGATCCGGATGCGTGCCGGTACTGAGTTCGATCCCAGACTCTTCCCTCCGATGGTCCGGTACTCCACGGCGAACAGTGCCGCCCCGGCTCTGGTCCGGCTCTCCCGTTGGAATCGCTCGGCCCAGAGCACGACGTCGTCGAATCGACGGAGTAGTTCATCGGCCGACGGCGACTTCACCGGCAGCTCGATCGGCGTCCACGTCAGCCCTTCGGCGTACTCACGCAAGTAGCGGCCTGCGCTCCAGCGCTTGCGGAGCGTCGCAACCAGGTCATCCACACTCGTCCAGGCCGTCATGGAGCGTCGACCACCGACACACCGTCAGGTTCTCGAGGATCAGGACGGCTGCCGTGCTCCTCGCGTCGGCTCCGGAACTCGGTGATGGTCAGGCCCTGGAGACGCGAGTTACTGCCGCTCGGATTGTCGACGTATGCCACGGCGGAAACATGTGGCTCGATGACATGGATCTTCTGCAGCGGAGTCACGATCAGCAGTTGGAGTCCGAGACGGGTGAACAGGTCGAGGGCGTAGCGGGTCGAGGCCTCGGAGCCCCGGTTGAACGCTTCATCGATCACGACGAAACGGAAGGACTTCGATCGCTCGGCGCCCCAATCCAACTTGAACTGGTACGCCAGCGATGCAGCCAGCACCGTGTAGGCCAGCTTCTCCTTCTGCCCCCCCGATTTGCCGCCCGAGTCCGTGTAGCTCTCGTGTTCGGTATCGTCGGCACGCCAGCGTTCGGATGCAGAAAACACGAACCACTGACGGACGTCGGTCACTTTGCGGGTCCAATTACGGTCCTGATCAGCAGTTCCTTCACGACCCTTGAACCGCTCGATGATCTTCCTCACCTGGAGGAACTTCTCCTCCGAGTACTGATCGCTGGTGACGGCACCGACCACGTTGTCTGTGCAGGCCCGGAGTTCGGCCCGGAACTCGCGCACCTCGGTGTTCGGTGTCTGGTCAGGTACGAGCCGGATGTAGCGGCCCTCGTTGTAGTCGATGCCCTTCAACGAGTCATTGATGGTTTCGATGCGGTCGCGGATGACCCGTTCGTGCTTGTTGAGCCGAGCCGAAAACCCAGCGATGTCGCGGATCGTGTTCTGATTCAGATAGTTCTTGAACTCCCGTTCGAACCGGGGGAGATCGTCGGTGGCCACCCGCTGGTGGAGTTGACGGTACTCGTCGGCCGAGCCCATGGAATCGTCGAACTCGGACGTCTCGGTCGGGTACTTCGTCCGGAACCCGCCCATCCCACGGACGATGCGCACCTCGAGGTTCCCCCGTTGCCTGGTGATCCCATTGAGTGCATCGGCAATGTCGGAACCGATCCGTTGTTGAGCGGTCGTGAGCGCGGCTGCATCAGGTGGTTGGTCCTTGAACAGCCCTGCCACCAACTTGTCGATGGACGGGAACGACAGAGCCGCGTCTTCGAGTGTCTCGCTGTTGGCCAGCAACGTGGCGAAGCGGTTGCGGTCGACCTCCGCTGATCGTTGGCGCCCTTCCACGGCGCCCCGCTCGCGCTGCAAACCATCTCGTTCTCCCTCGTAGGTGCTCACCTCTCGTCGAACACGTTCGAGCTCGGCAGTCAAGAGGGCCAGGGTGTCCGACGAGGTGGCGATCCGGTCCTGCTCGGCCCGGAGTGCTGTGATCTCGTTGACCAACGCCGTCCAGTCCAGCTCCTCCCATCGGTGATGCTCTGCAAGCCCGGCCAATGATTGGAGCTGGGATGATGCTGACGTTTCGCGCCCGACGAGGTCGGCGATCACCTGCGTGGCCGAAGCCAGCCGCTCTTGGAGCGAGGTGGCGTGGACCACGAGTGCATCCACCTTTGCCTGGTTGGTCCACCCCAGCACGTACTCACGACGGTCGTCGATCCTCTTGCGGTCGTCCTTCTCGTGCCGCTCTCGGTCCTTGATCTGCCCCGCCCGGGTGACCGCCTTGCGGGCCGAACGGAACTCGCTCAGCGTGTCTACGCAGGCATGGTTGGCACGACGGGCGAGCTCGCCCTCCAACCACTGCTGTACCCCGGTATCGGGCTTGATCTCGAGCATGTCGACCAGGAGTGGGTGTGCGGAGGACCGCTCCACCGGTGTGGACCGGGCCACGCGGGGAGGGACCCGAAAATAGACGACCCGCGTGCCGAGGTGATGCTCGTTGATCCACCCGGCTACGGCTTCGTAGTGGTGTTCGGGCACGAGTAAGGAGAGTGCGAACGAGTGCAGGACTCGTTCCGCTGCGCCTTCCCACTCACGGGCCTCGTCGAGCACCTGGATGAGCTCTCCGGCAAAGGGGAGGTCGTCAGGATCGATACCGAGGTCGTCCCCGAGCCTCTGGCGCAGCTCGAGACTGGCTCGCGGCACGCTGCTCCGCCGGGACTGCAGGCTGTGCAGTTCGTCGTTGACCTGTTTGGACTCTTCGTCCACCGAGCGTTGTTCGAACCGGCGCTCGCTCAGGTCGTTCTGGAGGCCAACTTGTTCGCTCTCCAGCTCTTCTCTCCTAGATGCCGCAAGGGCGCGGGTGGCAGCGAACTGCACTGCCTCCGATACCGGCGCCATGCCCACTTCTGCCAATCGATGGTTGTAGCGATCGAACTTGTCCTTGCGGACCGGCTTCTCCTTGTTCAGCCGTCCGATCTCCAGGTCGATGGCGGCGAGGCGATCTCCCCCGCTTCCGGCGATCTGGAGGCGCAGCTGGCTCTCTTCTTGGCGCAATGAGCCGATTGCCGACTCGATCGAATCGAGCAGTTCGTTGAGCTCGAATGCCCGGGTTCCTAGCGCGGCGAGTTCGATGTCGAGGACTTGACACATCCGGTCGGCAAAGTAGAGCGGCAGGGCCTGCTGCTCGCGCTCGAGCGAGGCTCGTTGCTCGGACAGCTGATCATGCTCCTCGATATCAGCTACCAGAGGCTCGAGGAGCTCAATCTGGGCGCGGGCGCGCACTACTGCGTCGTGGGCCCGGGTCAGGTTGTCGAAGTGGTCGATCAGGTCGGAAATCTGACCAGCCATGTCGAAGGGCTCGAGCATGTGGCTGCGGACGAAATCATTCAGATTGTCGACCGCCTTCATGGACACCGTCTGATGGAAGAGCTCCATGGCCTGCTCGGACTCGATTCCGAGATGACGGCGGAAGTCCCGTCCATACTCGGGGAACGTGTCGTACAGGCGGGCCCCGACATCACGCAGCCTTCGCTTCAATACGGAGAACTCAGATGCGAACTCCGCGAACTCTCCGAGGATCGACAACTCGGTATCGGAGACCACGAAGAACCGCTCGGGCTGGCCGACATCTCTTGTCCGGAAGACCTGGGCCAACGTGACCGTCGTGTCGAAGTCATTGTTGGCGAACACCCCGAGGATCACCGAGTACTGCCGGTCGTCACGAAGGGCGACCGGACGTGATGCACCGGTCGTCTCGTTACGTTCCGACTTGTAGTGCCCCTGGACGTAGGAGCGAAGATCGCGCTCTCGGGTCTCTGCGCCCGCGGCCTTGTTGTAGGAGATCTTGTTCGCTGGCAGCAAGAGGGTAGTGATGGCGTCGACCAGGGTCGACTTTCCAGAGCCGATGTCTCCAGTGAGGAGTGCGTTGCGACCGGCGAGGTCGAACGACCAGATCCTCTGGTTGAAGGTTCCCCAGTTATAGACCTCGAGGCGCTGTAGCCGGCAGCCCGGCAACCGGTCGGAGTGTTGATCTTCTAGTTCAATCGGGCTGAAGAGCGAGGACGTCACGTTGGGATCTCCGACTCGTCCAGATCAGACAGATACTCGTCCAGTCGTGCGTCGAACTCGGACAGCCACTGCCCATCGATATACGCCTTGAGAATTCGTCGCACTTCGTACTGGTCCTGTTCGCCTCGGAGCGGATGCAGAAAACCCAGTTCGCAGACTCTCTTGATGGTGGTGTCGATGTTGTCGACCAACCGTGCCTCGTTGGTGGAATCGGGCATGAACAGGCGGAGGAGCTCAATGATCTGGTCGCGGCTGAGGACCAAGCGGACATCAGCGCTGCTGGCATCGAACTCGGCCAGGCGCTTACGCAGCAGGGCCAGGAGCACGCTCACCTTGAAGGGCAGAGTGCGCCTCGCCACCAATCGCGGGAATTCGGTCACACCCTCATCGACGACCTGACTACGCAAGTAGGCATATCCCTCTGCCTCGTCGACGACGACGTGCAAACCGAGCACCGAGACGTAGTCCCCCACCTGGTTCCTCAGCCCAAGCAAGAGACCCCATTGCTTCTCGTGCACATCCCTGTAGAGCGGACCCTTCATCAGATGGACCACCACCAACGACAGGTCCGTCGGCTCGTTGACCGCGTCGATCGGCTTGTCCGTCACGACGGCTCCGACCTGTCCCGACTGAAGGAGACCGCGGGCAAGTCGGCTGCTCGCTCGACTTCCCCGGAGCTCCACATGATCTGATCACGGCGCTCCTCGTCGAAGACGACGGTGAGCCCGGGCTCCTGCAGCGACAGATAGCCGACCAGCTCCGCCAAGCCCTGCTCGAGCGGTTCGCCTGCGACCACCTCACGCAGTCCGACCTGGTCGTCTCTTCCGAGCGAACCGAGGACCCGCTGCACCAGCGTGTCCGGGTCGACGTACAACTGGCTCAGCATGGCCGAGGCATCGAAGTCATCGTCCCCATGTTCGAGCGATTCAACCTCGAGTCGGCTCCGGCGCGAGCGACGGAACAGTGGACGCTCCATGGGTAGTCCGGCGGTGACGCCGATGTCGTCGAGCTCCATAGGGACGACCTGTTCGGATTGGTTGCGAACGCGCAGTGCCTTGCCTTCGATCGAACGGAGCAGGTCGAAGACCCGTCGGTTTTCGAGCCACACACGATCGTCGAGGAAGCGGCGGAGCTGATCGGAGAGCAGACGAACGGTGGCCTGAGTGCGCTCGCTGGCGTCGATCCAGTCGAAGTGAACCCGGCGTAGGCGTCCGTCCTGACCCCCGAGGTCCTCGATCTGCTGGAGCCGCTCGAGCAGATCGGTGAGTTCAGTCTGCTTGTGGTGGGACAGCAAGAAGTCGTAGAAGGCCTGAAAACTACGGCCCTGGTCCGACTCGGCAATGCTGGCTCGGCTACCCAGCGCCTCGTCGAGGAGTGCGCCCTTGGACCCTGACCACCCTGCGATCTGCTCGCGCAATGTGCGGTCGAGCCCACGGAAGTTCTCTTCGACCTGTCGGAAATCGGAAAGCAGCTCACGAGCAGTGCGGGCAAACTGCTGGTATCGGTCGCGCTGACTTACTGAGTCGAGCATGGCGAGCTCACCTCGCTGGGCAGCGGCGATCTCCTCATCGATCTGGGCTCGTCGTCGCTGAAGTTCGGAAAGGCGTCGCTCGGGGTCGTTGTCGGCCCCAAAAACCATCTGACGCAGGAGTTCGAAAATCGTGTTCAGGCGTGATTCGGTACCGATGAACTCGCGCGCTGGCAGATCTTGGACCCAGAGAAGTGCTTTCTCTACCGCGGGGGACAGATCGAAATGGGCTTCATCGGCACCGGCCGGGTAGTACTTGCGCAGCCAGCCGTGTTCGGGTGATGCCCAATCGTCGAGGTAGGCACTTGCCGACCGAGGAAAGGTGCCTTCCCCGAGCCGCTGGTTGAGGGCGAACAACTCATCGTCCAACTGAGTGATGAGGTCGCTCGCCGCGATCCCACTGGCATTTCCGTCGACGTAGACCCTGCCAAGGAAACTCAGGACCAGGGCAACGTTGTTCGAGCGCAGGAGTGCCCATGCCGGATGGTCGCTCCTCAGTCGCGCGATCTCGTCGTACTTCATTGTCTCCGCACTTCCCCTTCGGTGGAACGAAGGACCTCCCGAACGGAGCGCTGGTCTCTCGGCACGGGAGAATCGTACGCTGCAGATGTCATGCCAGTTGCGTTCAGCGCGCGACCCTTCTGGCCAGCCGGTGGTGACTGTTGTTCGGCTGCCCCACCAGGGCCCATCCTCTGGCCGTTCTGGCCATACCGGCCAGGGTTGGCCCTGCATCGGGTCCGTCCTCGCCGGATCACACCCGCTACGGGAGGGGCCGGCCTGGATCCCCGCCGGGCTGCACCGGACCTGATGGCGACCTCGTGTGGTGGCCTGTCCTCCTTCGACAAGACTGTCCTCATGGCGAAGCACAAGAGGCCCCGAACGACACCGCCCCTCCGCCCGAAACGGTCGGAACTCGCGCAGTCTCTCATCGACCCGTTGGCAGATGACGCGACGCCGCGCACCGGGATCGACGTCGAGCCACTCTTCGTTGCCCTCCGCATCGGAGCCTTGGACGATCACCTCGATGAGATCGCGACGCTGGTCAATGCACGCGTCGCCGCGCTCAATGCCGTCGCCGAACTCATCGCGGCGAGCCGGCTCAAGGTTGGCGACCGTGTCCGCCTCGGCCACAATCTCCGACCCCTGTATCTTCACGGTCAGGCAGCGACGGTCGTCGCCAGGGACGGCGAGAAGTGGCTCGTCCGACTCGATGAGCCCATTGGCCGTTTCACCAATGCAGACCTACGGGTCTACGCCACGCAGCTCGAGCCGGAAGTGCCGTCGGAATAGAACCGGCAGCGAGCTTCTTGGTGGCGGGTTCAACCGGTCAGCGCAATGAACCCGCCCACCTCACCCGATCGCCTCATGACCTGACCTGGAGCCTGACCTGGATCCTCGCGTTTGCGATCGGAGCAGGTGCACGAACGGCGCTCCTCCACCAGTTAGGTGGCCGTTCATCGATGGCCGTTCAGTGGTCAGATGGCGACTACGTGGACAAGATCGCCGAGACCAGCGAAGTCATCGGGATTTCGGGTGTAGAGCACAAGGCCGTTGGCGTGCGCAGTGGCGGCAATAAGTAGATCGGCTACGCGCCGTCGAGGTGAGCGCCCTGCCTCGGCCACGGCGGCCACGATCTGTCCGTAGCTGCGAGCAGCAAGGGCATCGAAGGGGAGCGGCTCAAAGGTCGCCTCTACCTGCTGGAGACGAGCTTGGCGGCGTGCGCCCTCGGAACTCGAGGTAGCCAGGTGTGGGCCCGCGGCCAACTCAGCCAGGGTGATCGCACATACGGCGACCTCTTCAGGAAGGACAGCGGCTACAGCCGGGTCGTCCCAGTCAAGGACAACCGAGGTGTCGAGTAGGCCCGCGGACACCTACAGGCTCTGATCTACAACTCGATCGAGATCTGCCCTGAACCGTTCGGGGCCGATCCGTGGACCGGCGGCGGCCAGCAGTAGGAGTTCAGACGCAGGGACAAACGTCCGACGGGTCTGCTGGATCGGGCGTAGTTCCGCCACAGGCACGCCATTGCGGGT
>CAIVIS010000295.1 GCA_903906055.1 uncultured Acidimicrobiaceae bacterium | reverse complement strand
AGTCCCTCGAGGAGCACGACGCATCCCATCACCGCACAGATCTGATGGAGCCCCAACTCCTTGGTCGAGTTCCACACGGTGGACTCGGACCAGATCCAGGCCATCACGGCAGCACACAGGGCGGCCATGTCGGCAAAGAGGCGCAGTCCGATGCGCCAGATCAGCACGGAGATGATGACGGCCAACAGTGACGGGGTGGCGTTCACTGCTAGCGGAGACTGCCCGAACACCGCCGAGACGGCGGCGACCACATAGGGCTCCACCCCGCCGTACCCCTGGCCCCAGTAGAAGGCGTAGGTATGTCCGTGCAGGACCTCGCCGGCCATGAGACCGACGGTGGCCTCGTCGGAGTTCATGTAGTCGTGGCCCAGCATCCACACCCGGATCAGAAGGCCACCGAGCGCCAGCACTCCGAGCACCGCCAGCAGGACCAGCCGCGAACTCCGCATGGACCTCGACTCGGTGGCGCCACCCGGCTCCGAGGCGGTGACGGTGGTCGGGCTGGTAGCGCCTGACTGGCTTCCCGGGTTGACGCTAGCCATCGGTGCAAGCGTACTCACGGGCCACTCGAGGCGAAGGATCACTGACCGCCGGTAGGGTCTGCGCCCATGGACCTACGACTCGACGGCAAGACGGCTCTGGTTACTGGTGGCTCTCGGGGGATCGGTAGGGCCATCGCCCAAGCCTTCGTCGATGCCGGGGCTTCGGTGATGCTCTCGTCGCGTCGGGCCGAGGGTCTGACCGAGTCGGCCGCCGCCATCGAGGCGGCTCGGGTCGACCAGACCGGCGAGGTGGCCTGGTCGGTGGCCAACGCCGGGGATCCCGAGCAGGCGGCAGCCTGCGTGGCCGCCACGGTCGAGCGGTTCGGCCAGGTCGACATCCTGGTCAACAACGCAGCCACCAACCCGTACTACGGCCCGATCATCGACATCGACCAGGGGCGGGCCGACAAGACCGTGCGGGTGAACCAGTCCGGCTACCTCGAGTGGACCCAGGCGGCGTGGCACGGCGGCATGGCGGAGAGCGGAGGGGCCGTGCTGAACATCGCCTCCATCGGTGGGCTCACCGTGGAGGGTGGCATCGGCTGGTACAACGTCACCAAGGCGGCCGTCATCCACCTGACCAGTCAGTTGGCCGGTGAGCTCGGCCCCATGGTCCGGGTGAACGCCATCGCCCCCGGCCTGGTCAAGACCCAGCTAGCGCAAGCCCTGTGGGAGGCCGGGGAGGAGAAGATCTCCCGCCGACTGCCTACTCGCCGGCTGGGCGAGCCCGAAGACATCGCCAACGCCGCGCTGTTCCTGTGCTCGGATGCCGCCTCGTGGATCACGGGGGAGACCCTGGTGGTCGACGGCGGCTCACTTTGCATCGCCAGTGGCTCACTGTCCTAGGTCTGGGGTGCCGGGCCGCTGGTAGCGCCACTCCCGTCAGACCAGATCTGCCCGGCGCACCTTGCCACTCGCCGTCTTGGGGAGTGCGTCGACCACCACTAACTGACGAGGGGCAGCCCAACGGGCGATCCGATCCGCCACCAACTCGCGCAGGTCGCCGAGCTCCGGTAGGGACGCACCAGGTGCCACGACCACGTACGCCACCACCCGCTCGCCCCACACCGGATCCGCGCGCTTCCACACCGCAACTTCGGCGATGGAGGAGTGGGTGGCCAGGACCTCTTCGACCGGACCGGGCCATACCTTCTCGGCCCCGGTGACGATGACTTCGGCCATACGGCCGAAGATGGTGAGCGTTCCGTCCTCGTCGAGCCGGCCGCCGTCGCCGGTCGGGAACCAGCCGTTTTCGATCCGGGGGTCGATGCCGGCGCCGTCGATGCCGTCGCCATCGCCGTCGGTGCCGTAGCGGTAGGCGCGCAGCAGCATCGGCCCACGCACCAGTACCTCGCCCTCGGATCCCAGAGTGCCGTCGCCGATGCGGAGCTCCACGCCATCGAGGGCCCGGCCGTGGTAGACGCACCCAGAGCCGGTTTCGGTCATGCCGTAGGTGGCGACGACGTTGCTGGGCAGGACGGATGGGGGAGCGGCCCCACCCAGTAGCACGGCACGGAACCCGGATACGTCGGTGCGCTCCAGCACGGTGGCCACCAGTGAGACCAGGGTGGCGCCTCGGCGGGCCTCGTCCTCCACGGCTCGAGGGTCGAACCGCTCCAGGACTGTGCACGGGGTGCCGGTGACCAAGGACCGGGTGATGACGGAGAGTCCGCCGATGTGGGCCAGCGGCAGACACGCCACCCATCGGTCGCGTGCCGGGTCGACATCTAGGCCGGCCGAGGTGGACAGAGCCGAGGCCGCCACCGACGCATGGGTGTGCACGACGCCCTTGGGCTCGCCAGTGGTGCCACTGGTGGCCACCACGAGCGCATCGTCCGGCTCGGTGGGCACGGAGCCAGCCAGGGCGTGGATGCCATCAGGGGAGATGACGCGGGCCGGACGGAGGACATCGAGGAGGCGATCGGTGGCCACCTTGGGCAACCTGGTGTCGATGGGCAGCACCGCGTCACCGCCGTCCCATGCGCGCCGGAGCGCCTCGACGAATCCGGGGCCGGCGGGCAGATCGAGCGCTATCAACTCACCCATGCGGGTAGCCTAGGCGACCGTACGAGCAGCGACTCTAGGAGTGAATGGTCGAATGGTTGCACCCGAGCACGACGGCGCCGGTACCGGAGCAGGAGAATCCCAGGCGGAGACGGTCATCAGCGGGCCTCCGATCGATCCGGTGGACAAGTTCCGCACCATGGATCTGCCGCGATGGGAGTCCCGTGGCGACTACCGGGACATCCGGATGGACGTGGGAGACGGCATCGCCAAGCTGACCATCTGTCGGCCCGAGGTACGCAACGCGTTCCGGCCCCAGACGCTGTTCGAACTGAGCGACGCCTTCAATGTGGCTCGTGACGATCCGTCCATCGGCGTGATCGTGCTCACCGGCCAGGGCCCGGACGCCTTCTGCTCGGGCGGCGACCAGAAGATCCGCGGCGACGACGGCTACATCGGCGACGATGCCGTGGCCCAACAGGGCATCGGGCGCTTGAACGTGCTCGACCTGCAGATCCAGATCCGTCGCATGCCCAAGCCGGTGGTGGCCATGGTGGCTGGCTATGCCATCGGCGGGGGGCACATCCTCCACCTGGTGTGCGACCTGACCATCGCCGCCGACAACGCTCGGTTCGGCCAGACCGGACCCATGGTGGGCAGTTTCGACGGCGGCTATGGCGCCAGCCTGCTGGCCCGCTCCATCGGACTCAAGAGGGCCAAAGAAGTGTGGTTCCTCTGTCGCCAGTACGACGCCGCTACCGCCCTGTCGTGGGGCCTGGTGAACGAGGTAGTGCCGTTGGCCGACTTAGAGGCTGAGACGGTGGCCTGGTGTCGCCAGATGCTGTCGCTGTCGCCGCTGGCACTGCGGATGCTGAAGGGTGGACTGCACGCCGCCGACGACGGCCTGGCCGGTCTCCAGCAGTTCGCAGGCGATGCCACCATGCTCTTCTATATGAGCGAAGAGGGCCAAGAGGGGCGCAACGCCTTCCAGGAGCACCGCCCGCCCGACTTCGGCCGCTTCCCTCGCAGGCCGTGAGCGCAGCCGGTTCCTCGGCATCGGCGCCACCTGTCCCAGGACCGGTGCAGAAGTGGTGGCTGGGCGCTCGGCCACGTACGTTGCCAGCGGCCGTGGTGCCGGTAGTGGTGGGGACGGCAGCGGCGCACGCGCGACATCTCATCCATGGTGTGCTCGGTGAAGCACCCTTCGTGGCCGAGAAGTTCACCCCCTCGATCAACGCCTGGTGGTGCGCACTGGGCGCACTGATCGTGGCCCTGGCCATCCAGATCGGCACCAACTACGCCAACGACTATTCGGACGGCATCCGGGGGACCGACGATGCCCGGGTGGGTCCGGTGCGGCTGACGGCCACCGGACTGGCCACGCCAGGCGCGGTCAAGCGGGCGGCGTTCATGGCGTTCGGAATTGCCGCGTTGGTGGGACTCGGATTGGCTTGGGCCACCTCGTGGTGGATCTTGCTGGTCGGGGCGGCTTGTCTGCTGGCGGGGTGGTTCTACACCGGCGGTCCTCGGCCGTATGGCTATGTGGGCCTGGGCGAGGTATTCGTCTTCGTCTTCTTCGGCCTGGTGGCCACCGTCGGGACGTTCTACGTGCAGACACTGCGGCTGGGCGTCTGGCAGGTCTGGGCGGCTGCGGTCATGGTCGGCCTGTTGGCCACCGCACTGCTGTTGGCCAACAACCTCCG
The DNA here is from genome assembly GCA_903906055.1 of uncultured Acidimicrobiaceae bacterium. Taxonomy (GTDB): domain Bacteria; phylum Actinomycetota; class Acidimicrobiia; order Acidimicrobiales; family RAAP-2; genus Bog-756. The sequence goes on along the minus strand of CAIVIS010000295.1, from coordinate 11,300 downwards.
TGACATCGGCACGGACAGCCAGACCGGCAAGCGCACTCTGGCCGTGCGGGTCGGTCGGCGTGCCGGCGGGTGGTGTTACGTGGCTTGTGTGGGCTTGCCGTTCGCCAGCGTGGCCGTCTGGGGTGTGCTGGCCGTGGCCGGCGTGGTGCACACGCCGTGGCCGTGGGGTCTGTTCTTGCCCGTGCTGGCCGCACCGCTGGCCCTGGCGCCCACTCGACTGGCCCTGAGCGATGCCGAGGGCCGGGCCCTGTTGCCCGTCTTGGCTGCCACCGGGCGCTTACAACTGGTCTTCGGTGTTCTGTTGGCCGCGGCGTTGTGGATGACGCTACCGGCGACGGCCCTGCTCGGATGACACACGGCGTCCACCCGGGTTGGGGAACCTCGGCTGGATCACTGCCCAAGGCGGGTTCAGTCGGGAATCGGCGCGTCCAAGAACGACTGGACGGCGGCGGCCACGACACCAGGACGCTGCAGGTGGGGTGCGTGATCGGCGTCCGCTATGACCACGTGGGTGGCATTGGCGCCGATGCTCTCGACCATGCGCCGGCCCAGATCGGTGAACTTGGCATCGTTAGCACCGGTCACCACCAGCACCGGCATCGTGAGTTCACCCAGGCGGTCCCACAGCGGCTCTTGGGTTCCGGTGCCGGCCAGCCGCAGGCTGGAGGCCAGCCCGTCGGGGGTGTTGGTCAGTCGTTCGCCGAGACCTTGTGCTGCAGGCGGCACGGTGCCGAACATCGGATTGGCCACCCAGCGGGTGACGAACTCCGGAATCGTGTCCGTGGATGTACCAACCGCAGGGTCGATGCGGTCGGCCAGCGCCTCGTCTGTCGCACGACGCTCGGCTCGCTCGCCTGCATCCTCGATGCCAGCCGTGCCCGAAATCAGCACCAGGCGGCGGACCAGGTCGGGACGGGCCAGGGCCAGGTGGAGACAGAAGCGTGCACCCATCGAGTACCCCAGATAGTCGCCGGCGCCACATGCGGCGCCCAAGAGCACGGCACCAGTGGGCAGATCGACACGTACGGCGGCCGAGCCTCCGTGGCCGGGCAGCTCGACCGCCACCACGGTGCGGCTGGTGGCCAGGAGACCATCCAGTCCGCCCCACACCGCTCCGGTCTGGGTAAAGCCGTGGGCCAGGATGAGGCGCGGGCCGTGACTTTGTTGGTGGATGTGGAGTGCGGGCGCCTGACCGGGTCCGCTGGCGTCAGATGTGGGCATAGGAGATGACAGTGAGCGTATCGACAGCACCCGGGCCCTCCGGCGATGGCGATCGACAGGCGGCATTTTGCGCGGCCCTGGTGGACGAGTGGGTGCGGGCCGGACTGACCCACGCCGTGGTCTGCCCCGGGTCGCGGTCGACCCCGCTGGCCCTGGCCATCGCGGCCGAGCCGAGGCTGACTCTCCACGTTCGGCTCGACGAGCGATCGGCCGGGTTCACTGCCCTCGGGATCGCCATGGCCACCGGCATGCCAGCGGTCGTAGTGGTGACCAGCGGGACGGCGGCAGCCGAGCTCCATGCTGCCGTGGTCGAAGCGGACCTAGCCGGTGTGCCGATGGTTATCTGCACCGCCGACCGTCCACCCGAGCTGCATGATGTGGGTGCACCTCAGACCATCGATCAGGTGCACCTGTATGGGCGAGCCGTGCGGTGGTTCGCCGATCCGGGCGTCCCTGACGACGGGTCGCGTTCTGCGTGGCGCTCCCTCGGGTCCCGGTCGGTGGCCGAGGCGGTGGCTGGGCCGAGCGGTCCGGGGCCGGTCCATCTCAACCTGGCGTTCCGTGAGCCGCTGTTGGGAGACGCGGAGCGGGGCGGCATCCCGCAAGGTCGGCCTGATGGCCTGCCGTGGCACCGGGTGGCTGCAGGGCCGGTGGACCCCTCGGCCGATCTGATTGCCGAGCTAGTTGCTGATCTGGTTGGCGACCTGACTGGCGATCAGCAGGGGACGGGAGGACGGGCACGAGGAGTGCGCGGGGTCATCGTCGCTGGGGCCAGATGTGGCGACCCTGACGCTGTCCTGGGTCTGGCCGAAGCGTTGTCGTGGCCGGTGCTGGCTGATCCCCGGTCGGGTCTGCGTCGTGGGGCCGGCCGGGTGGTCACGGCGGCAGACGCCATCCTGCGGGCCCCCGGGTTCGCGGTCGCCCACCGGGCCGATGTGGCGCTGCACCTGGGTGATCGATGGGCATCCAAGGTGGTGAATACCTTCCTTGCGAGCATTCCTTCAGTCGTTGTCGACCCGTCGGGGCGGTGGACCGACCCCGAGCATGGTGCTGAACGCCTGGTCCGATGCGACCCGACCAAGACGTGCGAGGGACTGGTCGACGCACTGGCCCCGATGGCAGCACAGGACGAGTCGTGGTCAGCGTCGTGGGCGCAGGCCGAGGCTCGTGCCCGACGGGTCATCGATGTCGCACTCGATGTCGACGCGGCGTGGACCGAGCCGGCACTGGCTCGTCGCCTGACGGCGGTACTGCCCGCCGGCAGCCATCTGATGGTCTCCTCCTCCATGCCCATCCGAGATGTCGAAGCCTTCGGATCGGAGGTATCGCCGCCGAGCCGAGTCTTCGCCAACCGGGGGGCCAACGGAATCGACGGGGTGGTGTCGACGGCGCTGGGCATCGCTATGGCCGATGGTCCGACCGTGGTCCTAGTGGGGGATCTGGCCTTCCTGCACGATGTGTCGGCCCTGGTCGGCCCGTCGGGGGGGACACCGCCGTTGACTGTGGTGGTGGCCGACAACGGCGGGGGAGGGATCTTTTCGTTCTTGCCTCCAGCCACGACGCTCGATGGCGATACCTTCGAGCAACTGTTCGCCACGCCGCAGTCGGCCGACGTCGGGGCCGTGGCCGCCGGGTTCGGCTGGACGGTCGAGGAGATCGATCAGGAGTCGGGTTCTGATGCGCTGGCCGCGGCACTCGCCCGCAGTGCGGATCGGGGTGGTGGGACGGTCATCCGGGTGCGGCTACCGGATCGGGCGGCCAATGTGGTCGAGCACGACCGGATCAACGCCGCCATCGTTGCCGCCGTCGACGGCTGACACGACGTAAGGGACCAGTCGATCAGCCGGCGCCCATCAGCAGGGCGTCGGGTCGTACGAGGGCGGTGCGCCTGGAGAAGCGGCGGGTGTTGTCCCCTTGGGGGCTGACGAGGAGTGGGGGAGCGTGGTGGCCGGGGGTGCGCTAGTCGAGGTCGTGGTGGTGGTCGGCGGAGGCGTGATCTCGAGCGGGTTGCCCGACTGTCCGAGTGGCGGTGTGGTGATGGCATCGAAGGGCCCACCCAGGAACTGGGTGATGGTGACGGCGGCCGCATCAGGCTGGACGACTTCGACGTCGCCGGCGTGGTAGGTGACTGCTCCTTCGGTGGGCATCGTGTACGACTGCAGCGACGAGCCCGAGAAGGCGTGGTAGCGCTCGGCTAAGGCCAACAAGTCACGAACGGACAGGCTGTTGTCCTTGGAGAAGTCGTGGACCACCGAGGACAACAGCGAATTCAGCTTCAGCGGGTTGTAGGTCGACTTGGCCTTGTTGAGGGCAGCGGCGATCACCAAGTTCTGGCGCTGGATCCGCCCGAGGTCCGAGGTGGGGTCCGAGTGCCAGTAGCCGTTGGCGTAGTACTGGTAGTAGCGCGACCGAGAGAGGCTGAGGGCCTGGTCGCCGTTGAGCACCTGACAGCCAGCCACCGGGACGTCGAGTCCGGAGTTGTTGTGGCAGACACCCCCCGAACAGTCGCGGTCACGTGCTGGGTACGGGAAGTTGAGGGCGATCCCCCCGAGGGAGTTGACCGCATCTTGTAGCCCGAAGAAGTTGATGACGATGTAGTGGCTGATGGGAATCCCGAACGTGTTCTCCACCGTCTTGACCACGGCGTCTGGGCCACCGGAGAAGGCGGCATTGATCTTGTTCTGGGTGGAAAGGGGCGAGTTGGCCGGGAGCCCGGTGATGGTGACGTAGGTATCTCGGGGGATCGACAGCGTGGATGCCGAGGTCGCTCCGGGGTCGATGTGGAGGATCTTGATGGTGTCGGCTCGCTGGCCCCCGGTGGCGTTCACCGTGCCGTACTTCTGGGCCTGGGCGGCCGTCTCGCCCACCCGGCTGTCGGAGCCGATCAGGAGCAGGTTGTAGGGGGCGCCGGTGGCCTCGGCCACGCAGTTGGCGCACGGGGCCGAAACGATCTGGCCCCACTGGTACTTGAAGTAGCCAAACCCGAGGCCGACGGCCACGAGCAGTAGGACCACCAACACGATGAGCCAGCGCAGGATCCGTTCGCCGGTGCTGCGGCGCTTGCGTCTCGACCGGTGGAGCTCGCTTCGGCTCGGCACGACGACTTCGCCACCGAGGATGGGGCTGTTGAACTCGGAGCCCTGGCGGCTCGACCCAGGTGTGGTGCCGCGAGACCGTCCCGTCGGCTGGGACGCGGGTCTCCCCGTGGGGCGTCGTGGTGTGGGGTCGTCGGTCGGCAAGGTGGTGAGGGTGGTGGTGAGGTGGAGGAGCTGGTGAGGTCCGTGCGACCGAACCGTCGGTTCGATGATGGTCGACTCGAAGGGGAGTCCGAAAGGCGTCGACCACTTGATCGTGTCCGGTCAGTTTCTCACGGACCGGTGGGGAGTGGGTGTCATCGACCCAAACTGGCAGTTCAGGGGCCAGCAGTTCAGGAGCTGGCCGCTGGCGGGTCGGAGGGTATCCAGGAGCCGTGGAATCCGAACGGCACCCGGGCCGGGAGGTGCACCGTGGCCACCGGGGGGCCGGCGAACGAGGTGGCGTCCAAGATGACCAGGTCGCTGGCGCCCCGGCTGGCATCGAAGACCACCGACAGCACCCAGCCTTCGTCCTCACCTGTGCCATCAGCGGCTCGGACGAAGACCGGCTCGCCGGGTGACCGGTCGGGCCCGGGATCGAAGCGGGTGGCCTCGTCGCGGCCCAGGTCGTACTTGATGAGGCCTTCGAAGGTCGGATGCTCAGGGTCGCCACCCTCGCTGGCCACATAGGCATACCGGTGACGAGTGCCAGCCACGGCTGGGTCGATCCGTGGGAACTCGACCGGGGTGTCGTCCAGCATCTCCTCGCGGACTCGGTTGGCGGCCGGGTCGACGGTCCATCGGTGCAGCGAGGGGGCGCACCGCGAGATGGCCTCGCCCGGGTCGGTCTCGAACACGGCGTCGTAGCGGACCACGTCAAGGACGGTGTTATCCCCGTCGTCGAAAGCGTTGACGATGTGGAACACATAACTGGGATCCATCGAGATCCAGCGCATGTCGTCGTTGCCGCCGCTGCGTGGCATCACGCCCACCCGTGACCCCGCTTCGGGGATCCAACGGAACGGCAGCGGGCGGCCCTGGACGGCCAGATCCATGTCGAACACGACCGGCTGATCCAGAAATACTGCTCGGGTGGCCGTGACTCCGAAGTCGTGGATCATGGTGGCCCGGGGGATGTCGATGTCCTCGGTACGGGTCAGCTGTCCAGCGGCGTCGACCACGTGGTAGCGGAGGAACGGCGGGCCGAACGGGTCGTAGCCGAAAAAGACCAGCTCACCGGTGGCCGGGTCGACCTTGGGGTGGGCGGTCATCGGCGAGGACAGGGTGCTGGCGAAGTCGTGGATGCGGGCTCGGTCGAGGTCAGGGGAGAGGGCGTGGGGAAAGCCGGACTCCACTAGGGCCATGGTGGTGCCGGCGTGGCGGATGACATGGGTGTTGGCCGGACCGTCGATCGCCTCGCTCGGTCCCTTGGGCGGCACGGTGGCCACCTTGTTGGCCAATGCCCGGGTGCGGACCCATCGGTTGCGGTAGCCGGTGGCCTTCCCTCCGGCCAAGGAGATGGCGTGGATCATCCCGTCGCCCGAGAACCAGTGATAGTCGGCCGGGTCGGACGGGGTCGACACCGGGTTGGGTCCGTTGCGCAGCAGCCGACCTTCTAGGTCCGGAGGGATGACGCCGGTGACCTCGAGCTCCCGGTCGTCGGTCCTCTCTTCGAGGACCGGTGCGAAGTTCCCATCGAGATACGGGTTCACCATCGGTAGCTGTCCTCAGTCCCAGTCTTCGGTCGCATGCTTCGGTCGCATGCTTCGGTCGCATGCTTCGGTCGCATGCTTCGGTCGCATGCTTCGGTCGCATGGCACGACGCTCGTGCCCTCCGCGATCGTAGTGTCCGGCTCCGGCCCGGCCGCATGACAGTCTGTGTGCATGGCCGACTTCGTCGAGGACCTCCGTTTCCGGGGGTTGATCCACCAGATGACCGACCCCGAACTCGGAGCGCGGCTCAACCGCGACCGCCTCACGGGCTATTCAGGCTTTGACCCGACGGCCGACAGCCTCCATGTCGGCCACCTACTGCAGGTGTGCACGCTGCGCCGCCTCCAAGAGGCAGGCCACCGACCCATCGCCTTGGCTGGCGGGGGGACCGGCTTCGTGGGCGACCCGGGCGGTAAATCCGAGGAGCGCTCGCTCCTGACCGAGGAGCAGCTCGAGGCCAACCTGGCTGGGATCCACGGCCAGCTGTCCCGGTTCGTCGAGTTCGGCCGGGGCGGAGGCGACTCGGGTGCGGTGCTGGTCAACAACGCCGACTGGCTCAAGCCGATGCCGCTGTTCAGCTTTCTGCGCGATGTGGGCAAGCACTTCACCGTCAACCAGATGGTGGCCAAGGACTCGGTGAAGTCACGGCTCGCCCGGGCCGACCAGGGCATCTCCTACACGGAGTTCAGTTACATGCTGCTGCAGGCCTACGACTTTCAGCGGTTGTTCGACGACTTCGGCTGCACGCTCCAGATCGGCGGGAGCGACCAGTGGGGGAACATCACCATGGGCATCGAGCTCATCCGCAAGGTCCGCCAAGGCGAGGCCTTCGGGCTGACCACGCCGCTGGTGCTGAAGGCTGACGGGACCAAGTTCGGCAAGACAGAGTCGGGGGCCGTGTGGCTCGATGCCAGGCGGACCTCGCCCTACCAGCTCTATCAGTTCTTCTTGCGGTGTGAGGACGCCATGGTCGGCACCTACCTCCGCTACTTCACCTTCCTTCCTCATGATGCGCTCCTCACCCTCGACCAGGCCACGGCGGAGCACCCCGAACGCCGGGAGGCGCACCGGGTGCTGGCCCGGGAGGTCTGCACCCTGGTGCACGGCGAGGACGAGACGACCCGGGCCGAACAAGCCGCCGCCGCACTGTTCGGCGGAGCACTCTCCGGCCTGGACGAGGCGACGCTGCTCGATGTGTTCGCCGAGGCCCCCTCGACGGACCGGACCCGGTCCGAACTAGCTGGCGGCGGGCTGCTCCTGGTCGACCTCTTGGCCGAAACAGGCTTGGTCGGATCGAAGAGCCAGGCGCGCACAGCCATCGACCAGGGCGGTGCCTACATCAACAACGGACGCGAGTCCGAGGTGACCCGGGTCTTGAGTGTCGACGATCTGATTGCTGAGCGGTACCTGGTACTGCGGCGGGGCAAGAAGGATCACCACCTGGTCCGTTTCACCTAAGTGGCCCCTCAGCCGCGCAGCTGAGCCGCGCAGCTGAGGTGCGGGTCCGGGCAGCACGCGCGGGAGAGCGCGCTAGCGGGGGTTCTACACTGACGGCCATGAGCACCCCCGGTAGTCATCAGTCCGACGTGTCCGCGGTCCGGTTGACCACCGGCTTGCCGGAGACAGTGCTCCCCGAAGAGCCCCCGGCCTTGCGCGCTGCCCTGGCGGAGGCAATGGCTCAGCCCAGCGAGCGTCGGCGCCACGCCGTGTCCGACGTCGTGCGAACTGAGCCTCGGTCACTCAATGCCTGGGCCGCACTCGGCTCCTTGGCCCGGGACGACGTCGAGGCCTATGCCTGCTTCCGGGTCGGGTACCACCGCGGGCTCGATGCGCTGCGGGGATCTGGATGGAAGGGCTCGGGACTGGTGCGCTGGTCTCATGAGTCGAACCGAGGGTTTCTGCGCTGCCTCGACGGGCTCCGTTCGGCCGCTGGTGCCATCGGTGAGCAGGCCGAGGAGGAGCGCTGTGCGCAGTTCCTGCGCCAGATGGACTCGGCATGGAGCCCGGACTGGACCGGCTACCCGGCCTGATGCATCTGACTCGACGGCAGCCACGGGCGAGTCTCCGCTGGCTGCGGAGCGCGCTTGTGGCTCTGGCTGCCGTGGTGGTCGTGACATCACTGGGAGGCTGCGCCGGCCAGGAGCAGTCCGGTAGCCCTGCCCAGCGAGTGTCCTCTTGGATGAATGCAGGTGGGGGAGGCTCGGGCATCGGCAACGTGGATGTCGCCTCGCGAAACGTAGACCTGGCCCTCGCTCGCCATAACGTGCCGTCCGCCATCAAGGAGGTATGCGCGCTTCTCAGCAATGAGGCCCAGACGGGCATCGGAAACCTGCCGACCCCGGACGATCAGCTCACCACGGAGCTCAACGCGGCCTACGAGGATGCCACTGCGGCCGGAAACGACTGCTTCCACGGGGCAGACGGCGATCGTACGCTCATGGCCCGCTCGGCAGCCGAGCGGACCCGGTTGATCGGACTGCTCGATGCGGTCGTGGCGCACGTCAAGCGGATCACCGGGAAGACACCGACCACCGATACCACCGCACCGCAAAGCGGTGGCGATCCGTTCGGTGGCGGCTCATGACGCCGGGTTCCGATGCGAGGGAAGCAACGGGGGCACCCGAACCGGCCGAAGACGACGAGTTCGACCGTCTGCGCCGTCGGGTCTTGTGGGCCATGCCGACCGGACTGTTCGTGGTCGGGAGTCGAGCCGGCGACCGCCGCAACCTGATGACGGCCAACTGGGTGATGCAGGTGGCCACTACACCCAAGCTGGTGGCTGTGGCCGTGGAGTCGGATTCGCTGACACGAGAGCTGATCGATGCCGGTGGTTCGTTCAGCGTCAGCCTGCTGGCTCGATCCGACCGGGGCCTGGTCCGCCGGTTCGTCAAACCAGTGCGGGACATGGACGTCGATGACACCGGGGTAGCCACGTCGCTCCAGGGCGAGGCGGTCTTCGAGGTAAGGAACGGTCTGCCCTGCCTGTCGGCTGCCGTGGGCTGGCTGGTCTGCTCGGTGCGGTCGGTCCACGTGTGGGATGCCGACACCGCAGCAGGGGCTGCGAGTCATGTCCTCGTGGTCGGCGAGGTGGAAGACGCCGGTGAGTCGGATCGTCTGTCGCCAGCCAGCGCCGATCGCGCCACCGACGATGCCGTGCTGTCGATGCGGGACACCCGGATGAACTACGGGGGCTGAATCCGAGTCAGGCCGGTGCGTGCTGAAGGCGAGGCAGTCGAACCCGTCTGACTATGCGCCTGGCGAGTCGCCGCTCTGGCGCAGGTCGATCCGAAATACCAGGACGCCGTCCTCGATGGTGGCGGCGGCATCGCCCAACATGGCGTAGTCCATGAAGTCGTCCTGGGCCTGCTCGATGTAGCGCAACCGGTCCGGACCCTCGATGGGCGGGATTCCCCGGTTGCGCACGGCCTCGGCCCGGGCTCGGAACCGTGCCACCATGTCTGCGGGATCGAATTCGTCGGCCATGTCCCGACACTACTGGTCGGCGCCGGCCTGAATCGATGTTGCCACGACCGCGCGTGGGCCGCACTACAATCGGTCCATAGTTCTTCGGTGGTGACCCAGGCGCTCCATGTGCCGGGAACAGTCCACCCCTGGTGGGGCAAGGAGTTGGGCTCGTGAAAAAGGGACGCCATCGCCGCTTCGAAGAAGCGCGGAGCCTCAAGCGGTCAGTGGCGACGGATAATCGTCGCTGCCCCGAATGCAACGCGGAACCCGAGGACACCCACGCCACCTGGTGCATGGCCACCGAGGACGAGTACGACGAGATCCTCGGCAATACCCCTCGGGACACGTCCAAGGACGAGGACGATCCGCTGGCCGAGTAGTTGCCGCCGGGCTCTTAGCAGCCAGTTGCTAAGTCTGAACGCCTCAGTGCCGCCAGGCACTCAGTCCGAACGCCTCAGCGACGCACCGTCGGATGGGGGAGCAGGGTGACCTTGGCCTTGGGCGCGGTGCGCTCGTCGAGGTAGGCAGCCAACCGTTTGTACACCTTGGTACCAGCCATGGTCTCGAGTTCTGTGCGCATGGTCCGATACACCGGCTCGTGTCCGGTGAACGCAGCCGGGTCTTCGGTGCACCACCAATGGAAGTCGGCACCACCGTCTCCCCAGTGCTTGCGGTCCCACTGGCGGACCACCGAGGTGACCCGACCGTCTGCCGTGGACTCATCCTCGCGGCGCAGCGGAAGCTGCCAGCACACTTCGGGTTTGAGCTCTACGTGGCTGACCCCTCGGGCCTCGGCCTCCAGGTGCAATGCACATCCGGCTCCGGCGGCAAAGCCGGGACGGTTGAGGAAGATGCAGGCGTCGTCGACCAAGCGGGTGCCCAAGTCGCCTCCGGGGAGCTTCTTGATGACCCCTTTTTGTCCCTTGGCGTGGAACTGCCACCGTTCGGGCCCGAGGGTCTTGGCCACTTTGGCTACCTTGTCGGCATCTTCTTTGCCCGTGAAGTGCGCCCCATACGAGCAGCAGCCCTGCACTAGTTCGGGGGCTGGCCCAGTCAGGACTCCCTGGCATCCAGACCCGAAGATGCAAGTCCATCCGCTGGCCAGGAAGGTCACGTCGAACATCCAGGTCCGCTCTTCATCGGGGTCGTCGAAACTGACCCATTCGTGGGCGTCGTCGGGAACGTGCTTGTGGGAGGGGGACACGGCCATATGATGACAGGCATGAGTGAAGACCGTGAGGACATCGCAACCGTGTTGACGATCACCGCCGAGGCGAGGGCCACCGTGCTCGAGGTTCTGGCCAACGAGGCCGAGTCCGACACGCTCGCACTGTGGTTGGAGGTCAGCGGCGAGGCCGACGGCGCCTTTACCTACGACATGTACTTCCAGGCCATCGCCGATGCCGGCAACGGCGACGTCGTGCAGCCCGACCTGCAGCTCCCCGTCGTGGTGCCGGCCGACAGCGTGGCCCGCCTGCAGGGTGCCTCGCTGGACTTCGTGACCGACGCATCGGGCGAAGGCGGCCTGGTCGTGGTCAATCCGAACACCCCGCCTGCCCCTACGCTGGCCGGCCTGGGCTCCATTCCTGAGGTCGACCTGACCGACCCGTTCGCACAGCGAGTAGTCGCCGTCCTCGAAGAGCAGGTCAATCCGAGCATCGCCTCCCACGGAGGGCGTGCTGATCTGGTGGCCGTCGAGGACTCATCGGTCTACTTGCGCCTCAGCGGTGGATGTCAGGGATGCGGCATGGCCAAGGCCACGCTGTCCCAGGGCATCGAGGTCATCTTGCGTGAGGCCATCCCCGAAATCGCCAACGTGGTGGACGT
>CAIVIS010000294.1 GCA_903906055.1 uncultured Acidimicrobiaceae bacterium | reverse complement strand
CCCGCTGGTCTGTCGATCAACTCCTCCACCGGGTCCATCACCGGCACGCCGACGACCCCCGGGGTCTCTTCTGTAACAGTGACGGCCACCGACGGAGCCACGTATGCCGGGTCGACCTCGTTCTCGTGGACCATCGCCAACACCGTGACCGTGGCATCCAAGTCGAATCAGTCAGGCGCCGCTGGTGCGGCCATCGCCACGTTGACGAACTCGGCCACCGACAGCCAGTCCGGGCAGTCGTTCACCTGGACCGCCTCCAGCCTGCCTGCTGGTCTGTCGATCAACTCCTCCACCGGTTCCATCACTGGAACCCCGACGACCGGTGGCGCCTACGCCGTGGTGATCTACGCCACGGACACGAACTCCTTCGTCGGCAGCACCTCGTTCACCTGGACCCTCACCTCTTCGATCACGATGGCCAATCCGGGCAACCAGGCCAGCACCACCGGTTCGGCCATCACACCGCTGACCTCGAGTGCCACCGACACCGATACCGCTGCCACCATCACATGGTCGGCCACCGGGCTGCCTGCTGGTCTGTCGATCAACTCCTCTTCGGGGACGATCACCGGCACCCCCACCACTCCAGGATCGGCCTCGGTCCTGATCGTCGCTTCGGACACCACTGGGCACGCCGGTTCGGCCGCACTGACATGGACGACGACCAATACCGTTGCCGTCTCGTCCAAGTCCAACCGGACGTCGCCAGCCGGTGCGGCCATCACCACGTTGTCGAACTCGGCCACCGACACCCAGTCCGGCCAGTCCTTCACCTGGACCACCTCGGGCCTGCCCGCTGGTCTGTCGATCAACTCAGGCACGGGCGCTGTCACCGGCACCCCGACTACAGCCGGGGTCTTCTCGGTGACCATCACCGCCACTGACGGCGCCGGCTTCACCGGGTCGACCTCGTTCACCTGGGGCATCTCCTCGACCATCAGCGTCACTAACCCTGGGAACCAGTCCAACCTGACCGGCTCGGCCATCACGCCGCTGACCTCGAGTGCCACCGACACGGATTCCGGTGCCACCATCACCTGGTCGGCCACTGGCCTGCCTAGCGGGCTGTCGATCAACTCCACCACCGGGACGATCACCGGTACCCCGTCCACTCCGGGCACCTACTCGGTCGGCCTTCTGGCCAGTGACACCACCGGGCACGCCGGGTCGGCCGCGTTCACCTGGACCGTCAACAGCTCGGTGGTCGTGTCCACGCTGGTCAACCGAGCATCGCCTACTGGGACTGATGTCACCCTGACCCCCTCAGCCACCGATACGGATTCGGGTGCCACGCTGACCTGGAGCGCATCTGGTCTGCCTGCAGGACTGGGCATCGACTCCTCGACCGGAGCCGTCACCGGTACGCCGAGTGCGACCGGCATCTACTCCGTCACGCTGACGGCCACCGACGACTCGGGCTACTCCGGCTCGACCAGCTTCTCCTGGTCGATCACCAACGGTGTGACCGTGTCCGCCCCCGGTGACCAGTCGAACGTGACCGGGAGCGCCATCGCTCCGCTGGCATCGTCGGCCACCGATACGGACACCAACGCCACGTTCACCTGGAGTGCTTCCGGCCTGCCGGCTGGCCTGTCGATGAACTCCTCGACGGGGACGATCACCGGCACGCCCACCACACCTGGCACCTACACGGTGACGATCACCGCCACCGACAACTCGGCGTTCTCGGGTTCCACCACCTATGCGTGGGGGACCTACAACACCGTGTCGGTCTCCGGCCCCTCTTCCAAGAGCACGCCGACCGGCTCTGCCATCACCACGGTCAGCTCCTCTGGTGCCGACACCCAGTCGTCTGCCACCCTCACATGGACGGCTGACGGCCTGCCGTCGGGTCTGTCGATCAATGCCACCACCGGCGCCATCACCGGTGTGCCGACCGATGCCGGATCGACACTGGTGACCGTGACCGCCACGGACGGCGCAGGCTATTCGGCATCGTTCTCCATCGCCTGGACCACCACCAACATCGTGACCGTGGTCAACCCCGGCAACATGACCAAGGCATCCGGTCTGGCCCTGCTTCCGACCATCATCGGGGCCACTGACTCGTCGCTGAGCGCCACCTTGAGCTACTCCAGCGGCAGCACGCTTCCTGCTGGCATCACCATCGACCCAGATTCGGGAACCCTGATGGGAGCGGCCACCACGGCCGGCGTCTACTCCGTAGTGATCACGGTGACCGACTCGGCCGGATACACCGCGACGACCTCATTCACCTGGACCATCACCAACGTCGTCACCATCACCCTGCCGGCCGCACCGACGTCGGTGACCGGTACCGCCATCACCTCGTTCGTGCCGTCGGCCATCGACTCGTCGTCGACAGCCACCATCGTGTCCTGGTCGGTAGTCAACCTGCCCGCTGGGCTGACCATGAACACCACCACCGGCACCGTCACGGGGACACCGACCACGGCCGGCAACTACTTCGGCGTGCAGCTGACCGCCACCGACTCGGCCAGATTTACCCGGTCGGCTTCGTTCGTGTGGACGGTCACCAACACGGTGACGGTGGCCTCCATCGCCAACCAGTCGGCCAGCACCAACCACGCCGTCACCTCGGTGATTCCGAGCGCCACTGACACCCAGATCAGCCCAGCCATCACCTTCGCCTGGACGGCCACTGGGCTTCCGGCCGGCATCGTCATGGATCGGACCACCGGAACAATGTCCGGCACCCCCACCGCGGCTGGCACCTACACCGTGGTGGTCACCGCCGGTGACAGCGCTACTCCGAAGTTCTCGGGTACCAAGAGCTTCACCTGGACTGTGACCAACGTGGTGCCGGCCATCACGGCCGTGGCACCGGCCACCGGCCCGGGTGGCGGCGGCACCGTGGTGAAGATCACTGGGACCGACCTCCAGGCCACCAGCGCGGTGCGATTCGGCACCACCCCGGGCACCGCGGTCAGCGTCAACGCCACCGGAACCCTGGTGACGGTCACTTCGCCGGCCCACGTGGTCGGTACGGTGGACATCACCCTCACGGCCCTGGGTGGCAACAGCCCGGTCGTCACCGCTGACCAGTACGTCTACACGGGGCCGACGATCACCTCGCTCGGAACGACCAGCGGCCCGACCAGCGGCGCTACCAGCGTGAAGATCAACGGCACCTCGATGACCGGAGCCACCTCGGTGCTGTTCGGGACCACCCCGGCCACCAGTTACACGGTCTCCTCATCCGGTATCTACATCACTGCAGTGGCCCCGGCTCACAGCGCCGGCACGGTGGACATCACGGTCGTCACCCCGGGCGGCACCAGTGCTCCGGCCGTGGCTGACCAGTACACCTACGTCACTCCAGTGGTGACCTCGATCTCACCGACCAGCGGCACCGTCACCGGTGGCACCGTCATCAAGGTCAACGGGACGATGCTCGGCACTGTTACGTCGGTCAAGTTCGGCACGACTGCTGCCACCACGTTCAGTGTGAACGCCGCCGGCACAATCATCACGGCCACCGCACCGGCTCATAGTGCCGGCATGGTGGATGTCACCGTGGTCAGCCCGAGCGGCACCACCGCCACGTCGGCCGCTGACCAGTACACCTATATCGCCCCCGCCATCACTTCGCTCTCGGTGGCCAGCGGCACCCACTTGGGCGGCACCTCGGTCAAGATCACCGGAGTGAACCTGGGCGGGGCCACCTCGGTGAAGTTCGGGAATACGCCGGCCACCACGTTCACCGTGAACTCGGCCGGCACCATCGTCACCGTGACCGCACCGCCTCATGCCACTGGTGCCGTCGATGTCACCGTCACCACCCCGGCCGGCACCACTGCGCTGGTGACCGCTGACCGGTACACCTTCACCTGACCGACCAGTAGGGGCCGGTCCGTTGCCGAGGGGCGCAGCGGACCGGGTCGGTCAGGGGTTCGCGTTGGCGCAGGGACCGGTGGGCTCTGGCCAATGATCCCGGGTCAGGTCGATGAGTTTGGTGACATCGATGAGGTCGATGAGGTCGTTGCCGAAGGCGGCTGGTGCGTTCCGGTCACCGACCACCTGGTCGAGGCCCAGAAGGCGCACTGGGACGCCTTCATGGCTTTGGCCACTGACGTCGGCGAGTCGAGGATCAGGTACGAGCCCGACGAAGACGTCAGCCTCGGCCAGACCAGCCCCCCACCCGACGGATCACCGGTGGCACCGAACCGGGCCCATGCCCCGCTGATGGTGGTCGCTAACTGCTCTTGGGTCGCAGTGAAGGTGAAGTTGCCGCTCGTCTCGGTGGTCCGCTGAAACACGTAGGGCAGTTCGGCCGAGTGGAACGCCCCGAGGGTGACTCCTGGCGTGCCCAGGATGAACGGATTGGACGCATAGTCGAACTCGTACTCGTAGACCGGCACCCACCGCCTCAAGATCTGGGCAGTGGCCACTGACGGACAAGCCAGCACCGCGTCCCCCACCGCTTGGCCAAAGGCGGCACCGGCATCGGGGTAGTCAGCCAGCGGGTACCGCTTGCGCACCAAGGGCCCGACAGTCGGGCCGAAGTAGGCATCGACCTGTCCCGCCCACGCAGCCGCAGTCAACGGGGTGCCCAGCTCCAGCTGGTGGAGGGCCACGAAGAGTCGGCCCTCGTCGCGATTGGCCCCCACGATGACAGGGACACGGTGGAATCGACCGACTGTCAGCATGG
>CAIVIS010000293.1 GCA_903906055.1 uncultured Acidimicrobiaceae bacterium | reverse complement strand
TCGACTTCGACGGCATCTTCCAAGAACCGGTCGACCAATACGGGCCGGTCTGCGGTCACTCCGCCCTCACGGCCCAGCGAGCCGCCGACGCCGGACATGGCTTCGACTGCCTCGATCAGACGATCGTCGTCGTAGACGATCTCCATGGCTCGGCCACCGAGCACATAGGACGGGCGGACCAGTACGGGATATCCGACCTTGCCAGCCACGACCACAGCCTCGGCTGCCGTGGTGGCCGTTCCCCCAGGAGGCTGGGGGATGCCCAGGCTCCCGCACAGTGCGTTCCACCGCTCGCGGTCCTCAGCCAGGTCGATAGAGGCGGGCGAGGTGCCGAGCACCAGGGACTCGTCGATACCGGCCGCCAGCTTCAGCGGGGTCTGACCTCCCAGACTCACGATCACACCCACCAAGCGGCCTTCGCCGCGTGATGCGGCCTGCTCGGCCTCGATGACGTTGGCCAGGTCCTCGTCGGTCAGCGGCTCGAAGTAGAGCCGATCCGAGGTGTCGTAGTCGGTGGAGACCGTTTCGGGGTTGCAGTTGAGCATGATGGTCTCGAACCCGGCGTCGCGCAGCGCCATCGATGCGTGCACGCAGCAGTAGTCGAACTCGATCCCCTGGCCGATCCGGTTGGGACCGGAACCGAGGATGATCACCCGGGGGCGATCCGAGGGCTGGATCTCGTCCTCGTCCTCGCTGGTCGAGTAGTGGTACGGCGTGTGGGCTTCGAACTCGGCCGCACACGTGTCGACCGTCTTGAAGGTTACCGGGGCGCCTGCTGTCACCCGTGCGGCCCGCACATCGGCCACCGACACGGCGTCACCCAGCAAGTGGGCCAACTGGGCATCAGAGAACCCGAGGCGCTTCATGCGGCGCCAGTCGCGACGGTCCAGATCGGCCACGGTGGTCCCGAGGGTGACCCGTAGATCGAGGGCCATCCGGGCGTCGGTGATCTTGGCCATCTCGGACAGGAACCACGGGTCGATGCCGGTGGCCTCGTTGAGGTCCTCGACCGACACCCCGCGGCGCAGCAGCGACTCGAGCTGGTAGAGCCGCTCGGGTGTGGCCACGGCCACGTCGTCGAGCAGCTGTTCGACGGCGACGTCGTCGACGGCCGACTCCGACGGGTCGGCGTTCAGTCCGGACCGCCCCTGCTCCAGCGAACGGACCGCCTTCTGCAGCGATTCCGGGAAGGTCCGGCCGATGCCCATGACCTCGCCCACCGACTGCATCCGGGTGCCGAGCTCGCCGGTCGAACCCGGCAGCTTCTCGAACGCCCACCGGGGGATCTTGGTCACGACGTAGTCGATGACCGGTTCGAACGAGGCCGGGGTGGCCCCGGTGATGTCGTTGGTGATCTCGTCGAGTCGGTAGCCGACGGCCAAACGGGCAGCAATCTTGGCGATCGGGAATCCGGTGGCCTTGGAGGCCAAGGCGGACGACCGGGATACCCGGGGGTTCATCTCGATGACGGTCTGATGGCCGGTCAACGGGTCGACGGCGAACTGGACGTTGGAACCGCCGGTCTCCACTCCTACGCGTCGGATGCAGGCGAACGAGGCGTCGCGCATCTCCTGGTACTCGACGTCGGTCAGGGTCTGCGCTGGCGCCACGGTGATGGAGTCGCCGGTGTGGACTCCCATCGGATCGAAGTTCTCGATGGAGCAGATAACCACGCAG
>CAIVIS010000292.1 GCA_903906055.1 uncultured Acidimicrobiaceae bacterium | reverse complement strand
GTAGAGACGGCATCTTCGATGCGGTGCTTCTTCTCCTTGAGCTCCACCTCGGTGGCGGCTCCGACCTTGATCACGGCGACGCCGCCGGACAGCTTGGCCAGACGCTCCTGGAGCTTCTCCCGGTCGTAGTCCGAGTCGGTGTTCTCGATCTCGGCCTTGATCTGGGCGATGCGACCCTTGACGTCGTCACGGGAGCCGCCGCCTTCGACGATGGTGGTCTCGTCCTTGGTGACGACGACCTTGCGGGCCGTGCCCAGCAGCTCGATGCCGATGTTCTCCAGTTTCAGGCCGATCTCCTCGGTGACGACCTGGCCGCCGGTGAGGATGGCGATGTCCTGGAGCATGGCCTTGCGACGCTCGCCGAAGCCAGGGGCCTTGACCGAGACGCTGCGGAACGTGCCACGGATCTTGTTGACCACCAGGGTAGCCAGGGCCTCTCCCTCGAGGTCCTCGGCGATGATCATGAGCGGCTTGCCCGACTGCATGACCTTCTCCAAGATCGGCAGGAGGTCGCGCACGGCGGTGATCTTCGAGCCGACGAGGAGCACGTAGGTGTCCTCGAGGACAGCCTCCATGCGCTCGGGGTCGGTGACGAAGTAGGGGGAGATGTAGCCCTTGTCGAAGCGCATGCCCTCGACGAGGTCCATGTCCATGCCGAAGGTCTGGGACTCCTCGACGGTGATGACGCCGTCCTTGCCCACCTTGTCGATGGCCTCCGAGATCATCTGGCCGATCTCGGTGTCCGCAGCGGAGATGGAAGCGACCTGGGCGATCTGCTCCTTGGAGTCAGTCTCCTTGGCGATGCCCCGGAGCGACGTCACTGCGGCCTCGACTCCTGCCTCGATGCCCTTCTTCAGCGACATCGGGTTGGCACCGGCGGCCACGTTGCGCAGGCCCTCGTGCACCATGGCCCAAGCCAGGACGGTGGCCGTGGTCGTGCCGTCACCGGCTACGTCATCAGTCTTCTTGGCGACTTCCTTGACCAGTTCGGCGCCGATGCGCTCGAAGGGGTCCTCCAAGTCGATGTCCTTGGCGATGGACACACCGTCGTTGGTGATGGTGGGAGCGCCCCACTTCTTGTCCAGGACGACGTTGCGGCCTTTCGGGCCGAGAGTGACGCGGACTGCGTCGGCGAGCTTGTTCATTCCGGTCTCGAGGGCCCTGCGGGCCTCCTCGTCGAACGTGATGAGCTTGGCCATCAGGTGTTCCTCCGTGATCGTTGGCACTCGTGGGTGTCGAGTGCCAATAGCAAACCACCTTCCGGGCCTCGGCGCAATACCGCCCCTTGGCGAAACCGGTGGCCGGTCGGCGCAGCGATCAGACTGCGGGCGGCAAGATGGGTCTCTGATGTTCCAAGTCAGGCCACAAGTCTCGTGCCTCTTTGAGGTAGCGGCTGGCCAGTTGCCTGGAGAAGGAGAACGAATCGGCGATCTGACGGGCCGACATGCCGTTGTCCATGCCGACGGCCACTAGGGCGAGGCGGAACTGGTGGCGGCCGGCCTCGAACTCGCCGATGAGATCGCTCATCTCTTGGCGGATCACCCCTGCCAGGGGCGGAACCATGATCTCCATCGCCCGGCCGGCTTTGACACCGACGATCCCATCGTCGTGGCTGTCGATGTCGTGCTCAAGAGCGACTTTCAGACGATGTGCCGCATCGCGTCGTGCAGTCATGGCTGCGCACAGACTGATCTCGTAAGGGGACAACTCCCGATCGATGGCCACGCCTAATTCCTTCCGCCTGTGGATCCTTCTTCGCCGTGGATCCGGAGTGCTTGTGTCGCCTGTTGGCGATTACTGACTATAGACGAGCCGAGGAGGCCTTTGGGAAGCAAATGATAGGCAATTGCATCTGCTAGATAGGCATATGGTCCGCCCACCGATGCGCTCGTAACTCCCTATTGCATCGGCAAAGTCACCTGCATGGGCCGGCAGATCCGCCCACAACGGATGGCTCCGGATGACTCCGGACATGCGGTTCATATCAGGCGATGCCGCCAGACTTGTCCTTGACCACGTAGGCGAGGATCAGGGCCAGCGGAAAGAAGAACAGGCTGAGTATGAAGTAGCCGAGCCAGCTGTGCCCCTTGCGACGGGCCACCCGTGCCGGCCAGAAGGCGATGGCGATCCAGATGACGAGAAAGAGCAGTCCCCCGATGATCCACATGATGTCCTCCGACTGCATGGCGTACATGCAGAGATAGTT
>CAIVIS010000291.1 GCA_903906055.1 uncultured Acidimicrobiaceae bacterium | reverse complement strand
TCTTGGACGCACGAAGGCCCCGCCGAACCGATCGGCGGGGCCTTCGTCAATTCCGTGTTCGAGGAAGCCCGTGATCCAGGGCTTCCCTTGGAGGCTCAGCCTCCCGAGATGTCCTGGACCTTCTGCTTGCCCGCGGTCACAAACGGCATCATGTCGCGCAGTTCAGCACCGACCTTTTCGATCTGGTGCTCCTGGCCGGCCTGCTTGAGCGCGGTGTAGTTCGGGCGTCCAGCAGCGTTCTCGGCCACCCACTCGGCGGCAAAGCGACCATCCTGGATCTCATCGAGGATCCGACGCATCTCGTCCTTGACGCCCTGGTTGATGACCCGGGGGCCACGGGTCAGGTCGCCGTACTCGGCCGTGTCCGAGATGGAGTACCGCATACCGGCGATCCCCTGCTCGTACATCAGGTCGACGATGAGCTTGAGCTCGTGCAGGCACTCGAAGTAGGCCGACTCGGGCTGGTAGCCCGCATCGACGAGGGTTTCGAAGCCGGCCTGCACCAGGGCGGTCACGCCGCCGCACAGGACGACCTGCTCGCCGAACAGATCGGTCTCGGTCTCCTCGGCAAAGGTCGTGTCGAGTACGCCGGCCCGGGTGCCACCGATGCCGTGGGCATAGGAGAGCGCTAGGGCGTGGGCGTTACCGGTGGCGTCCTGGGACACGGCGATGAGGGCTGGCACGCCGCCGCCCTCGGTGTACGTACGCCGCACCAGGTGGCCCGGTCCTTTGGGCGCGACCATGGCCACATCCACGTCGGCGGGGGGGTTGATCAGATCGAACCGGATGTTGAAGCCGTGGGCGAAGAAGATGGCGTCTCCGGCGTTCAGGTTCGGGGCGATCTCGGCCTCGTAGACCCGGGCCTGCTCGGTGTCGGGCAGCAGGATCATGATCAGGTCGGCCTCGGCGGTGGCATCGGCCACCGACAGGACCTTCAGGCCGGCCTCTTGGGCCTTGGCCCGAGAGGCGGAGTCCTCACGCAGACCGACGCGTACGTCGACCCCGGACTCGGACAGGTTGAGCGCATGGGCATGGCCCTGGGAGCCGTAGCCGATGACGGCCACCTTGCGGTTCCCGATGAGACTGGCGTCTGCATCCTTCTCGTAATAGAGCGTGGCCATCTTCTGTCAACCTGCCTTTTCTGTGGTGTCTGCCGTCCCGGTGGCCGGTTGGCCCCGGTGATCGACTCGGTCAAGCATAGGCAATGCGACCCGGCCGGTCCGCTGCATCTCCACGATGCCGTACCCCCGGATCAGATCTTCGAAGTCGTCGAGCTTGGACGGTGCGCCAGCCAGCATCACCGACAGGTGGGCTGGGCCCACGTCGACGATCTTGCCCTCGAACACCCCTACCAACTGGATCACCTGTCCACGTGTGTCAGGACCGGCCTCCACCGTGGCCAGCAACAGCTCGCGCTCACGGGCGTCTGCTGGGTCGAGCTCGCGGATCGACACCACCGGGATCAGCTTGTCGAGCTGCTTCATGATCTGATCGAGCGGAGCGGACTCCACGTCGACCACGATGGTGATCCGGCTGAACTTCGGATTGTCCGAGGGGGCGACGGCCAGACTGAAGATGTTGTAGCCGCGACGCGAAAACAAGCTCGCCACCCGGGCCAGGACACCAGATTTGTTCTCCACCAGCACCGTCAGGGTGTGGTGGCGCTTGTCGGTTCCGTACATGCTCATGCGGGGTTCCCTCCAACCTGCGACGGGTCGACCATGATGTCGTCGTTGGAGGCGCCAGCGGCCACCATCGGGTAGACCTTCTCGAAGGCGTCGGTCCGGAAGTCGATGACCACCGGGCGATCGTCGACAGAGTTGGCCTTGTCGATAGCCGCACCGACATCGTCAGAGGACTCGACTCGGATGCCGACGCAGCCCATGGCCTCGGCCCAACCCACGTAGTCGGGAAGGTCGGGAGACAGGTAGACCTCGGAGTAGCGCTCCTCATAGAACATCTCTTGCCATTGGCGAACCATGCCCAAGTAGGCATTGTTCAAGATGGCGATCTTCACGGGGATGCGCTCCGAGCTGGCCGTCACCAGCTCCTGTGCGGTCATTTGGAAGCAGCCGTCCCCATCGACGGCCCACACCATCTTGTCCGGGCGTCCCACTTTGGCGCCGATGGCCGAGGGGACGGCAAATCCCATGGTGCCGAGGCCGCCCGAGTTCACCCAGGTGTAGGGATGGTCGAACTGCCAGTACTGGGAGGCGAACATCTGGTGCTGACCCACACCGGACGCCACGATCGTGTCCTCGGGCGTGCGATCCCGCAGCTGCTCGACGACGAACTGCGGCTTCAGCGGTCCAGCCCCGGGTTGCTGGTCGTAGACGAGCGGGAAGCGTTTCTGCCACGCACTCAGCTCCGAGCGCCACGGGGCCAGCCCCTCGCGAGGGAAGCCCGCAGCCACCGATCCGGCGGCCGCCGTAGCACCAGCCACGGCGTCAGAGGGGGTTCCACCCGATCCACCCCGGGTGGCATCGGAGTGGCTGAGGCCGAGCGATTCGAGCGCCATGAGGAGCTCCTCGATCACGAGGCGGCAGTCCCCGGCGATGGCCACGTCGGCCCGCCGGACCTTGTGGTGCTCGGCCGGGTCGATGTCGACGTGGATGATCTTGGCCTCGGGGGCGAAGGCGTTCACCCGACCGGTCACCCGGTCGTCGAACCGGCTGCCTAGGGCGATCAGAAGATCCGACTTCTGCATGGCCGTGACGGCGGTGTAGTTGCCATGCATGCCAGGCATGCCCAGACACAGTGGATGGGAGTCCGGGAAGCAGCCCCGGGCCATCAGGGTGGTGACCACCGGGATGCCGGTGCGTTCGGCCAGCTCTCGGAGGGCGTCGGCCGCTCGGGCCTTCAAGATGCCGCCTCCGGCATAGATGACGGGTCGCTCGGCGGTCAGCAGCAACTCGGCGGCCTCACGGATGAGCGCAGGGTCGCCCTCGGTCACCGGACGGTAGCCCGGCAGGTCCAGGTCTCCTGGCGAGGGCCAGTACCACTCCATGGTGGACTGGGCGATGTCTTTCGGGATGTCGATGAGCACCGGGCCCGGGCGGCCGGTAGTGGCCACGTGGAAGGCCTCGGACACGATCCGGGGGATGTCGGCGGCATCGGTGATCAGCCAATTGTGCTTGGTGATTCCCATGGTGATCCCGGTGATATCGCTCTCTTGGAACGCATCGGTGCCGATCGAGGTAGTGGCCACCTGGCCAGTGATGACCACCAGCGGCGTCGAGTCCATGTAGGCGTCGGCCAGCGGGGTGACCACATTGGTGGCCCCGGGGCCCGAGGTGACGATGGCCACACCAGGGCGTCCGGTGACTTGAGCGTAGCCCTGGGCCATGTGGCCGGCACCCTGCTCGTGGCGGACCAGGATGTGCCGGATCGACGAGTCGAGGATCGGGTCGTAGACGGGCAGGATCGCACCTCCGGGGAGGCCGAACATGACCTCCACGTGCTGCATCTCGAGGCTCTTGATCAGGGCCTGTGCTCCGGTGAGTTCCATCGGGTGCTCCCTTGTGGCGATGGTCGGTGTGAACGGTGAGGCGGATTGAAGAGGAAGTTTCGGTGCCGTCCGACCCCTGGAATCTCACCGAAGGACGGACATGAAAACGACCTCCCATCTGGGAGGTCGGAAAGCGCACACGGCGAAGCAACGTCGCGTGCGCTACGAAACGGGTACCAAGCAGTCGAAGGTTTGGATGGCGGTACTCATAGTGCGGACATTCTGACACGCCGAACCGGCTTCGACAAGTACCAGATGCTCAGTGTCTGCCATCTGACCCGATCCCCGAGCCCGATCCCCTTCGCCACGCGCCTATGGCTCAGTGACCGCCCCGTGCTCGGCTCCAGTCACCAGGCGGGCGTACTTGGCCAGCACGCCCCGCGTATAGCGGGGCTCGGGGTGCTTCAGGTTGGCCCGGCGTCGATCGAGCTCGGCGTCGTCCACCAGCAGATCGATGGTGTGGTTGGCCACATCCACGACGATCCGGTCGCCGTCAGCCACCAGGGCGATCGGTCCTCCGTCGACTGCCTCCGGCGAGACATGCCCGATACAGAACCCGTGGGTGCCCCCCGAGAACCGGCCGTCGGTGACCAAGGCGCAGTCCGCACCCCGCCCCACGCCCTTCATGGCTCCAGTAATGGCCAGCATCTCGCGCATTCCAGGACCGCCCTTGGGTCCCTCGTAGCGGATGACCACCATGGTGTCGGGCTGGATCGAGCCAGACAGGATGGCCTCCATGGCCTCGGCCTCGCCATTGAAGACTCGGGCGGTGCCGTCGAAGTGGAGCTTGTCGATCCCGGCCACCTTGACCACTGCACCCTTGGGCGCCAGCGAGCCCTTCAAGACGGCGATGCCGCCGTGGGCGTGGATCGGGTCCGACAGGTGGTGGACGACGTCGCCATCAGGGGCAGGCGGATCGAGGTCGGCCAGGTTTTCCGCCATGGTGCGGCCGGTGACGGTCATGCAGTCCCCGTGCAGCAGTCCAGCCTCGAGGAGCTGGGCCAGAACTACCGGCACCCCGCCGATCCGATCGATGTCGGACATGTGGTACTTGCCGGCTGGCTTGGTGTCGGCCAGATGAGGCACCCGGGCGGCCACCTTGTTGAAGTCGTCCAGGGTCAGATCCACTCGTGCCTCGTTGGCGATGGCCAGCAGGTGGAGCACGGCGTTGGTGGAGCCGCCAAGGGCCATGACCACCGATATGGCGTTCTCGAACGCCTCCTTGGTCAAGATGTCCCGGGGTCGGATTCCGGCCCGCAGGAGCTCCACCACGGCCCGCCCGGCGGCCTGGGCGGAGTCGTCGCGGCGACGGTCGACAGCAGGGGCCGACGAACTACCGGGCAGCGACATCCCCAGCGCCTCGGCCACCGAGGCCATGGTGTTGGCGGTAAACATCCCCGCACACGAGCCCTCGGTCGGGCAGGCGTTGTGCTCGATGAGGGAGAGCTCCTCGTCGGAGAGGGCATCGACGGCGTTGGCGCCTACTGCCTCGAACACCGAGGTGATGTCGATGGCACGGTCGCGGACCCGGCCCGGAAGTATCGATCCGCCATAGACGAAGACACTCGGGAGGTTGAGGCGAGCGGCCGCCATCAGCATGCCGGGCAGGGACTTGTCGCACCCGGCCAGGGTGACCATGCCGTCGAAGCGCTCGGCGTGCATGACGGTCTCGACCGAGTCCGCGATGACCTCGCGGCTGACCAACGAGGCCCGCATGCCCTCGTGGCCCATCGAGATCCCGTCCGAGACGGCGATGGTGACGAACTCGAGGGGGAATCCGCCCGCCTCGCGCACGCCGTGCTTGGCCTCTTGAGCCAGTCGGGCCAGCGGCATGTTGCAAGGGGTGACCTCGTTCCACGAGGAGGCCACACCGATCTGGGGCTTGTCCCAGTCGTCGTCACCCATCCCGACGGCCCGCAGCATGGCTCGAGCCGGCGCCCGGGTCGGTCCGTCGGTGACGGCGAAGCTGCGGGGCTTCATGCCCACCAGGGGCGCTTCAGAGGGATCTCCGGGAATGGTGCTGTCGGTCATGGATGCATCGTACGGCCCGCGAGCGACCCTGTGTGCCCGTCGATCCGCGGATCACTCCGCACGCACAAGGACCGGGGGCCGAAGCCCCCGGTCCTTGGTACCACTGAAGTCTGTGTTGGTCAGGCTGCGGAGGTGGGGACCACTCCCGAGGCGGCCATGCCCACGACCGGCTTGTTCAGCGTGATCGCACCGGTGGAGCCGAGGAAGGGAGCATTTCCATAGGCGAAGATGCCGCCGTCGGTGGCTACCAGCCAGTAGCCGTTGCCACCATCAGCCACGTTCATGCCCACCATCGGCTTGTTCAGCGTGATAGCGCCGGTGGAGCCGAGGAACTTGGACGATCCGTAGGAGAACACTCCACCGTCGGCGGCCACCAGCGAGTAGCCGAGGCCACCGCAGTCAGCGGCCATACCCACGACCGGCTTGTTCAACGTGGTGCCACCCGTGGAGCCGTAGAAGACGGCGTCGCCGTAGGCGAAGATGCCGCCGTCGGTAGCGACCAGCCAGTAGCCGTTGCCACTCACCGTCGATGACATCCCGACCACCGGCTTGTTCAGCGTGAGGTTGCCAGCCGATCCGAAGAACAGCGCGTCGCCGTAGGTGAAGACTCCGCCGTCGGAGGCAACCAGCCAGTAGCCAGCACCATCAGTCGTCACCGTCATGGCGACGATCGGCTTGTTCAGCGTGAGGTTGCCAGCGGATCCGTAGAAGGTGGCGTCCCCGTAGGAGAAGATGCCACCGTCGGAAGCGACCAGCCAGTAGCCACCACCGTCAGGCGTCACCGCCATGCCGACGACCGGCTTGTTCAGCGTGAGGTTGCCAGCCGATCCGAAGAAGGAGCCACTGCCGAACTGGCCATACGAGAACACTCCACCGTCAGATGCTGCCAG
>CAIVIS010000290.1 GCA_903906055.1 uncultured Acidimicrobiaceae bacterium | reverse complement strand
GACCATTCCGTTTCTTTCGTCCGTGCTCATCGAGGTGGAGTTGATGCGGGCGACTAGGCGCACCGAACCACTGCAATTGGGCCGTGCTGCAGAGGTACTCGCTGGCATCGGTATCATCACGCTGTCGCAGGCCGTTTTGACACGCGCCGCCGGGTACGAGGATCCCGACCTTCGGTCGCTTGACGCCATCCACCTCGCCACCGCTGAACATGTAGCCCACAGATCGGGTGGTGATCTGCATGGATTCCTCGGATACGACCAGCGCCTCCTCGACGCCGCTCAGAGCATTGGCCTTCCGATAGTTGCCCCTGGGCTCTTGTGACGGCTGATGTTCTTTGTCGACTCCAACTGGGTTCGAACGAAGAACTTCTGGTGGAGGTGACGGGACTACTTCCGCACCTCCTTCATCGCCTCTGTTCCGAGGACGAGACCTAGCAGTCACTCATCATGCGCAGGGCTTCGCATAGTTCGGTGGCTCGAAGGCCGAGTTCACCAATCTTGGTGGTTAGCACTGCTCGCTTAATGCGCTGGAGGCCATCGAAGTTGGCGACGCACTCGGTGCTGAGCCCCTCGTCGGTGCCGAGGCGGATTTCGGTGGGGATGGAACGGATTGTCCTCGTGACGGGGGCGACCACCACGCCCGTCAGAACGGGCACTGCTTCTGAGCGGGTAACCACCAACACTGGACGGCGAGCAGATTCGATTTCTGCCCACCAGATGTCTCCTTGTCGAGGGATCGTCACCATGGCTCCTCTTCGATCAACGTCGTAGTGGCGGCATCGAGTCCGTTGAGATCAGTACCCGTCTCGGGGATTTGTCGATAGGCCTCAACGATCTGCTCCCCGGCTTTCTGTCGTCGGTACTCATCGATGATGCGCTCTAGTCCCATCCTGACCAAGTCGGATCGACTCGATGCTGCCCCTCGGGCAACCAGTTCATCAACTTCCAGAATCAGCGCTTCATCTACACGGGTGACGAGTTGTGCCATACGTCAAGTATACCAATGTGTATTACATATTGCCATGCAAGCGGATGCGGATCGTGCTCACTCCCTCGCCGCACCTGGCGAACTCGGTCGGTACCTGAAAGCCACCTCACAAGGTGGATGGCCATGTTGATGCCGACGACAACGATTGGTGGAGGTGATGGGACTGTCCTCGAACCCCCTCCGGGGAGTCGCTGGAGATCAGCCGAACGGCGGCGGCCGCCCGGTTTGCGCCGCCCGGGCGATCCCGCGGATCATGTCGGCGAATGCCCCGCCAGCCACATACGTGGTGTGCTCGACACGACCTGCGATTCTCCAAACGTCGCCGTGTCGGGCATAGGTGTCGTGGTACACGGCCCCGACATCGAAGAGTTCGGGCCGACCCTCCCACTCGACGCCGTTACGGTTGAAGACGTGGACCCGCCCCTCGGCATGGTCCGGACCGGTGAAGTTGATCTCGTGGGTCGAGGTGGTGTGGAGGCAGAAGGCGAAGATGGCCATCGCCCCGGGCATCCAGGCCGCGACCTCAGCGGGGGTGCCGGCGATGCCGCCAGCCGAGGAGTAGTCGACCAGTGCGTCAGGTAGGAACAACGCTTCCCACCGTGTCCAGTCACGGTCGTCGACGGCGTAGGCGTACGCAGTGGCGAGATCCTGGATCGCCGCCCGATCGGCCAGGCGACCGGGTTCGGGAATCCGACCGTCGGAGTGGAGGCCATCGGTCGTGGTCATACGGGGCTCCGTTCTGTGCCGTCGGCTGTCGGTTTCGCATCTCGGGCATCTTCAGGCACCGGGCAGGGTGTCCTCGATGGCGGCAATGGTCTCGAGGTCCCGCACGGCGGTGACGGTGCGGATGATGTTGGCAGCAGTGATTGGCTCCCCGTAGTTTTCCGGCGGGCAGATCAGCCACCCGATCACCAATCCCCACAGCGCCGCCATGCGGTACTGCTCGAATGCTTCCGACGGCGACGGCACTTCTTCGACCCCGGCCGAGGCCAGTAGGTCGAGGTACTCGAGGAGAAGGTCGTCCTGATGGGCCCTGCGCACCTCGGGCTCGAGCGCCGTGACCAGCAGGTAGGTCACATCGTGTGCCCAACTCCCCCGCATCATCAGCTGCCAGTCGAGGAGTCCTCCTCGGCTGCCAGGCAGCAGGTAGGTGTTCCCGAGATGCGGGTCGCCGTGCAGGAGGGTCGTCGGTCCGCGGGAGTGCCGGGTCTGTACCCTCCACAGCAGCTCCCACATCTGCGGGAGGCTGCGGCCGAGCGGGGCGATCAGGTCCGCCTTGAACGGGTGCCGTGACACCTGGTCTTCGATGAGGTCGAGACCGATCATGTCGAAGACGTCGAACATCCCACCACTCACGGGTGTGGCCACCCAACTGAGGTCACTTGCGAACCTGGGACTGTTCCAGAATTGGGCATGGAGCCGTGCCAGGTGGCCCAGCACCGACCGCACCTCGTCGAGGCTCACCGGATCGAGGGCCGAAGGGAACCGGGCTCCGCGTTCCGTCAGGTCCTCGAGCAGAAGGCCGAAGCGCCCGGTGGTCCGGTCGAACTGGCTGGCGAATGCCATCGGGGACTCGATGTCGAGTTCGTGGCGGATATCGCGGTAGAAACGGACCTCGTTCAGGTACATTGCCGCCGGGGCCCTCGGTGATGCGAGCATCGTCTTGAGGATGAGCCTGCGGGGCAGTCCTTGGCTCGTACCTGGCAGATAGGTCAGGTCGATGATGACCCGGTCCGCGGTGGAGGCCAACCCATCGCCGCAGAGCTTGGTCGCCACGATGTCCACCTCCTCGACAATGACCCCCGGTACGCGGATGGCCAGAGCCGCGCTCAGTACTTCGGGCGTGAGGCTTGCAACCTCGGACGGGAACACCATCGCAATGGGCATGTCGGCATCGGAACCGGTCATCGGGCAGACTCGTCCGGGGACCCGTTGGCGATCAACAACATGGGAGCCGCTCCGGCCGCCTGTCGACGAAGTGCGGCGAGGGTCGTAGCGAAGCTTTCGGCGTCAGCGAGGGCGCTGATCTGGGCGAGCCCGAGGGCGAAGGCGATCCAGAACCACATCGGCTCCTCGCCGGTGCTGCCTTGCGTAGAGGGCTGGGACCGGATGGCCAGGTCCCGCAGCACGTCGACGATGGGGAACGGCGACCCTCCCTGGAAGATCTCGCGGAGCTCCGGATGACGGCGCACTTCGACGTACATCGAGGCGAGGAATCCGACATAGCTCGGGTCTGCGGCATGGAGCCCCTCAATAGCCCCGAAAAGCGCTCGGGGGAACGGTGGCCCCGTCGGCTCTTCTTGAGCCGATCGGTCGAGTTCGGCGATGAGCATGTCCTGAACGTCGATGAAGACGGCGCCGAACATGCGGGCCTTGGAACCGAAGTGGTTGTAGATAGCCGTATGGGCCAGTCCGGCATCGGCGGCGACCGCCCGGTTCGACGTGGCCGTGTAGCCGTGGGCGGCGAAGAGGCGCCGTGCCGAGGAGAGCATTGCCGCCACGGTGTCATCGGTGGAGGTATTGGCTGGGCGACCGCGACGCCCCGGGACGTCCCTACCCCGGGTGACGGTGCCCGTCACGACTTCACCGTTCGCAGGTCGGTGATCACTGGTTCCGGAACGCTGTCTCGACCTGGTGGGCCAACTCGGTGAACGACGACCCGCCGTCGGCCTCGACGACCAGTCGTCCGAGGGCTCCGCTGAAGGAGACCAGGGGGTCGTAGCCGTCGCAGACAGGCAAGGGCCGACCGAATCCTGCCAGCAACGATGCGGAGGAGTTCGGTGTCCACAGACCCGGCCAGGGATGCTCGAGGCGGGTGTCGGCAACCCGTTCCCCGTCGGCAGCGAGGACCAGGTCCATGCCGTCGCCCGAACGGCGTCCCACGATCTGCAGCTCGCTCGTGCCGACCGGGAGCGCCGCCGACATCCTCGTGACGTACTCGCTTACGAAGCTGCAGGCGAAGGTCAGCGTGCCCTCCTTTGCGAACCACACCCATCCGCCGTTGTAGTCGCCCTGTTCGGCGAGGACGCCCACAGCATCAGCGCCAAGCGCTTCATCGAGATGCGCGGTGATAGTGAACCCGCGGGACAGCACGGGCACGTTGTCCTCGAACACCCGCTCCCCGGGTCGGAGTTCGACACGGGCGGCACCGGTGGGCCAGGGGAGGAAGAGGTGGGCGATACGGTCCATCACCCCATCGCTCAGGGGCAGGACTTCGTTCCGCTCGGCCTCCTCGTACCAGCGCGCCACGAGGTGGTCTCGGATCTCGGGATACTGCTCGGCGACATCGTGGTTCTCGGCGAAGTCGTTGCGGGTGTCGAACAGGTGCCAGTGGTCGTTCTCGAAGTCGCTACTGCCGGCGATGAGCTCTCGCTCGGCGTGGGTGAGCTGGTTGATGTGGTCGGTGACGACTTTCCAGCCGTCCTCGTACATGGCCCGGCTTCCCCAGCACTCGTAGTACTGGCTGGTGCGTGGATCGGGCACGTCGGGTGAGGCCAGCATCGGTCGCAACGTCACGCCGTCGAAGCTCATCTGCTCGGCGCCGGCGATCGTGACCGGCGCCTCGAGGTCAACAAGGTCGAGGACGGTCGGCAGGACGTCAACGGCATGGCAGTACTGGTTGCGGATCTCGCCGGTGGCAGCGAGACCGGCCGGCCACGAGATGATGAACGGGTCGCGGATCCCGCCTTCGAACGTATAGCGCTTGAACCGCCGCGCTGGCGTATTTCCGGCCTCCGCCCACCCCCATGGATAGTGGTTGTAGGCACGCGGCCCACCGAGCTCGTCGATCAGCGCCAGGTTCAGTTCGACGTCCTCGTCACGGCCCTGGGCGAATCGGAACTCGCTGACCGACCCGTGCGGCCCGGCCTCGCCCGATGCCCCGTTGTCCGACATCAGCATGACGATGGTGTTCTCTCGTGCACCGAGATCGTCGAGTGCGGCGAGGACCCGGCCGATCTGGGCGTCGGCGTGGGTGAGGAACCCGGCGTAGATCTCCATCATGCGGGCATAGAGGCGGCGATGGTCGGCTCCGAGGCTTCCCCAGTCGGGCACATGCTCCGACGGGGACGGCAGCACGGTGTCCGGGGGGACGATGCCTAGGTGGATCTGCCGTTCGAGCGTCCGGCTCCGCCATTCGTCCCATCCGGCGTCGAACTGTCCGCGGTAGGGATCGCTCCATTCAGGTGTCACGTGATGGGGGGCGTGGGTAGCGCCGAGCGCCAGCCACAGGAGGAACGGCCGTGCCGGCTGATTGCGGTGCAGCTCGCGCAGCCCTTTGACGGCCTCGTCGGCAAGGTCCTCGCTCAGGTGGTAGCCCTGGTCCGGAGTCCGGGGAGGGTCCACGTAGCTGTTGTCCCTGACGAGCTCAGGCGCCCAGTGGTTGGCATCGCCACCGAGGAAGCCGTAGTAGTGCTCGAAGCCCTTGCCGAGGGGCCAGTTGCCGAACGGGCCCGACGGTGACCGCTGATCGCGGGGAGTGAGGTGCCACTTGCCGACCGCGAAGGTGGCATAGCCGTCTTCCGCCAGGATCTGCGCGAGCGTCCCCGCCTCGTTCGCGATGCGCCCGGTGTACCCGGGGAAGTTCATCGGGAGGTCCGGGAGCATGCCGACACCTACCCGGTGATGGTTGCGTCCGGTCAGCAGGCAGGCCCGGGTGGGCGAGCACACCGCCGTGGTGTGGAAGTTGGTGAGCCGGACGCCCTGCGACGCCAGGCCGTCGATGGACGGCGTGGCGATGTCGGACCCATAGCAGCCCAACTGGGCGAACCCCGTGTCGTCGAGGACGATCACAACGACATTTGGGGCACCCTTTCGGTACGGCTTGCCGGGCGAGGAGGAGATGGACCCAGCGGCGGTAAGGGCGATTCCTTCACGACCACCGCTCGACTGCTGTTCCGGTGATCCACTGGGCGAACGGGCTGTCACGGCGCCAGGGTATCACTTGATACTTTTTGGGGCGGGAGTCCCTCACATGGAGCCGCGGATCGAGAACGCGGCCGATCAGGCGAAACGACATCGCAATACCCATCCTCGACTGAGTGAAGGCCACCGAACCTGATGTACGAGCATCAGCTTCCCTGGTCAGCCTGGTGGGTCACCACCAACGACCACCCCGTCCGGGCCATAAGCGAAGTGTGACGTTTGCCGCTCGGACCAGCCTGTCTCATTCGGCTCCCGCACCTCCACGGTGATCTCGGCGCCCGCCGTCATCGGCCCACTCAGGCGGATGACGCAGTAGGCGTTGCCCGTCCCACGGGTCCGGCTGCTGATGGCCGTACCGGTGACGAGAGCGAGTGCATGGCGATGGATTCCAGGTGCATCGAGGTCCACCAGATCGTGAGTTGGGGTGTGCGTGTGGCCAGACAAGAGGAGTGCCACCTCCGCTTCGGCGCAGGCAGCGACCAGGCCATCTCGCCCGATCAGCCCGGACAGCCGGGCGGGCAGCACCGGATGGTGGGTGACCAACAGCCGCCACACCCCCGCTGGTGCACTTCCAAGCACGTCCCGGACGATCGCATCTTGCCGCGGTGACACGTGACCGGCCTTCCATCTCCACGCCGGCATTGTGTCGAGGCCCACCACGGCGATATCGGCCACCGTCACCACCGGGTCCAGCTCTTCGGTGATGTAGCGCTCGTAGCGCCGGGTCTCGGACGCGAAGCGTCGAGGCAGGTTGACCAGCGGAAGGTCGTGGTTGCCCACAACAGTGACGACCGTGCCGGGCAGCAGATCGAGAAAAGCTCGGGCCTGCTCGAACTGACCCCGCCGGGCCCGTTGGGTCAGGTCGCCGGAAACGACGACCAGGTCGGGCTCCTGGCGTTCGATGTCCGTCAGCAACGACTCGGCCCGACCTTGGAGGTGTGCGCCGAAGTGGATGTCCGACAGGTGGACGATGACCGCCATCAGTGCACTATCGCATGCCGGCCGCTGAACCGGAGGACCCGCCGTCCCCTCGGCTCAGCGTCCCATCGGGTTCGGGGACGTTGCGCCGAAGTGTGCCAGCGAATATCAGCACCACGAGCGCCAGCCATACTGCGCCCAGCAATCCTCCGGCCACCACATCGGTGGTCCAGTGGACCCCCAGTTCCACCCGCGAGAACGCGACCAACGCAACAACGAGGAACGCCATAGCCGCCATGGCCATGCGTACCCACCCCCGCCGCGTCACGAGGAAGACAACGATCGTCGCCGAGGCGCAGACCGCGGTGGCATTGGCAGCATGGCCCGAAGGGAACGACCATCCGCCCGCACCCGCCAGCCATATGCCCCGTGGTGGCCGTGGTCGACCGATGAGGTGTTTGACGACGTTGAAGGCAGCGTTCTCACCGGCCCAGATCACCGCCAGCAACCCCAGGGCCACGGCCATGAGCCGCTTGGTCACCACGGCCACGAGCACCACCACAGCGGTGGCGGCAACAGCGATCCAAGAGCCGATCCACGTGATCATCCGCATGGACACATCGAGTGCCAGGGTGCGGTGGGCCACTACCCATGTGGTGATGTGTCGGTCGAACCCGTTGATAGCTCTGGAGCCCACGACCACATGACCGGCGCCGACGAACACCGCTACTAGGACCACCCAGCCCAAGATCAGCAGGCAGGCACGAACGGCGACTGCCCGAAACGACAGGGAGTCCACGGGCACGAAGCCAACCTAGCGGGCAGCACCCATGTGCGGCGTCCAGCCTCCGGTACCGATCCACGCCAGCCCCTGGGCTGAGGCCTGCGACCTCTGGCCACCATGGGCCTTTGACCCTACTGCCGTAAACCATCCCGGGTTACGGTGACGCCATGGGCGATCACGGCGGAGGTCGAGTACCAGTAGAAGCGCTATGCGTACCCGAATGGGGGTACCTGAGATGACGTCGACCTCGAGTCGGATCAGTGGGCGTGAGCGTGCCTTCGCCATCGGATCGCTGACGTGCGGGCTGCTCCTCGCCGTGGTCATCGTCGTATTCGTCGTAAGCAACGCCGGCTTCCTGGTTCTGGCCATCATCGGACTTGGTCTCGCCGTCGCCGGCGGATGGTGGGCGATCACCGAACGGATGCCCCGGCGGGCCATCGGCATTGTCGGCGCGTCCGCTGGCGTGGCCGTGATGGTGGCGGCTCTGATACGAGCGACGCCCCAAGGCGACCAGGTGGGCATCCGGCTGGTGATCTTCGGCATTCTCTTGGCCGGTGCTATCGGCCTCGGCCGAGCGGCGCTGGTGCGCGACCTCCATGCCCACGACGAACTGCGACCGGTCTCCGTAAGTCTTCCTCGGCACCCGGTGCTCATCTGCAACCCCTGGTCAGGCGGAGGCAAGGTCGAAAGGTTCGGCCTGGCGGACCTGGCCCGTGAGATGGGAGTCGAGGTCATCATGCTGGAGCGAGGCCTTGACCTCGAACAGCTGGCCCGAGATGCCATCGCTCGAGGTGCCGACTGCCTGGGGATGGCTGGAGGGGACGGCTCCCAAGCGCTGGTGGCGTCGATCGCCATCGAGCACGATTTGCCGTTCGTCTGTGTGTCGGCGGGCACCCGGAACCACTTCGCCCTCGACCTTGGGATCGACCGTGAAGATCCTCGCCTCAGCCTGAACGGGTTCCGTGACGGGCTCGAACGACGCATCGACTACGCCACCGTCGGCGATCGGCTCTTCGTCAACAACGTATCGCTAGGGGTCTACGCCACCATCGTGCAGCAGGAGGGCTACCGGGATGCCAAGTCAGAGACGACGAAGACTCTCCTTCCTGAACTATTGGGCCGGACCCAGGAGCCGTTCGACCTGCAGTTCACAGATCCGAGCCGGGGCGAAGTGGACGGAGCATTCCTGATCCAGGTATCGAACAACCCCTATGTGCTCGGTGCGACACTCGATGCCTCGCAGCGCCGACGACTCGACACGGGCAAGCTCGGGGTCGTCGCCATCTCCGCCCGCACCGGGGCCGAAGCGGCACAGGTCTTCACTCTGTCCGCAGTCGGCCAGCGGCGCCGGAGCCGCTTCTGGCACGAGTTCACTACCCAACAGTTCGAAGTCCGGTCGAAGAGCCCGAAGGTCTATGCGGGAATAGACGGCGAGGCACTCGAACTCGACACGCCCTTGAAATTCCAGATCCATCCGCGCGGCCTGCGGCTACTGGTTCCCGGAGGAAACCTGACCGCAGCCGAAAAGCGTGAGGCAAGGGACATCTCGGCTCGGGACCTGGTGGCCATCATCCGTGGGCACGACCTGCTGGCAAGATCCGACGGCTGACCCAAGTCACGCGTCAGTAGGGCGTCGGAATGTAGCGCAGCGGGATATTGGGCTGCCGGTAGTCGTCCCTTGTCTTGCGATGGGGAAGTTCGACCTCCCGGTGCTCGAGGGCTACATAGGGGATGCGGTCGAGCATGTGGGCGATCACGTTCAGCCTCGCCCGCTTCTTGTCGTCGGAATGAGCGATCCACCAGGGTGCCCAGGCAGTGTCGGTAGCGGCCAGCATGTCATCGCGTGCAACTGAATACTCCGTCCAGCGCTGATAGGCGAGTAGGTCCATGTCGGACAGCTTCCAGATCTTCCTCGGGTCGTCGATCCTGCTCTGGAGGCGCAGTGTCTGCTCGTCAGGGCTGACTTCGAGCCAGTACTTGAGCAGCAGGATCCCCGAGTCGACCATCGCCTTCTCGACCCCTGGCGCCAGCTCCAAGAAGCGCTTGGTCTCTTCGGGGGTGCAGAAGCCCATCACCCGCTCGACGCCAGCTCGGTTGTACCAGCTGCGATCGAAGATCATCACCTCACCGGCAGCCGGAAAGTGCGGCAGGTACCTCTGGATGTACATCTGGGACTTCTCGCGCTCCGTGGGGGCGGGCAGCGCCACCACGCGGAACACCCGGGGGCTCACTCGTTCCGTGATGGCCTTGATCGTGCCGCCCTTGCCGGCCGTGTCGCGACCCTCGAAGACGATGCAGATCTTGGCCCCGGTGTTCTTGACCCACTCTTGGACCGCGACCAGTTCGCCATGCAGATGTCGCAGTTCGTGCTCGTACTCCTTGCGCTTCATCTTCGTCGCCTCTGCGGTGCCCGCAGGAACATCCCCGTCTGGACCCGATGTGGCGTCATGGGCCTTGCCCTTGGCCAGGCCCTCCCCCACTACGCCCTCTCGGGCTCTGCCGTTCCTGGCATCCGCACCGTTCCCGTCAATCGTGCCGTGCTTGCCGTGATGCTTGTGCTTGCTCATCAACCCGCCTCTGGTTGTTTCTGGGGCGACAACCGTCTCAGACCCCTGGATCGAGGCGCACGCCTAGGCCATCCTGGGGCCGGCCGAGTCATGTGACCAGGGTCCAAAGTCATCAGTCGGCCGACGCACCGTGCACGACCAGCGTGCCCACATCGAGCGCCCGGTACAAGCTGTCGCGAGCGCCACACCCCGCTCCTTTCCGAAGGGCCACGAATCGGCGGTTTACGACTGGCCGCCGCGTTCATGGCCTGGCCTTCGGACGGCGTGGGGCGGTGGATTCCCAACCACCAACGGTTGCAAATGGCCTCCGTAGGGGCTTCTGGCCCTATTGGACCAGGTATCGATCCTGCATGATGAGACCCGTCAGGTTCGACACACGAGCGGATGATCTGACGAGCGGCCGATCTGCGCGGATGGCCAGTGAAGGAGATGGGGAATGAGCATCGACCAACTGCCGGGGACCCCTGAACAGGAACGACCAGCCCGAGCGGCCGCGATGATCTCTGGTCACGAGGTACGCGTCGCATCCAACTATCTCCTGTCGGCTGATCAGGAGTGCCCGCATTGCGCCCACATCGACCCACCGCACCTCGTCGTCCACTTCGGAGGTCCCCGGGGGGACGGGCTGAGTTGGCGCTGCCGTCACTGCCAGCATGTGTGGCCGGACCGCTCGGTCAACGACGCAGGTAGCGACCTCCGCTGAGGCACATCCGCTGAGGGATTCCCAGGCATCGGGTGATACGTCGACGTCCAGATGCGATCCCCGACGACGACAGTTGGAGAGAGAGAAGCACGATGCATGATTTCGAGGCGGGTCTTCACGGCGCCCACAGGGCACTCGACGAAGCGGTGCTGGTGGTGGGCGGAGTAGAGCGTGCCCTGAGTGCTGCTCAGACTGCAGAACTGAGGGTCGAGCGCACGGGCGCCTTCTTGCTCAAGGTGGGAGTCGTGCTCCTCGGCGTCACGGTCACAGGAGTGGTCGGGGTCCTCTTCCTTCGCTGGTTCCTCCGGCGCCCAGCTCCGGACACGGGCACATCGATCGGCCCAGATGATGCGTCCGATGATGCGTCCGATGATGCGTCCGATGATGCAACGACGTCGGCCACAACCGACGACCAAGTCGCCACACCCGACGATCCGCTCCTGCAATCTTCCGATCGCTGATCTGCTGCCAGATCCCTATGCCGACTCCGGTACCCGCAGGCCGGTGACCGAAGGAACCAGCAGCACCCCGGCAGTCACGATGACGGTGAGTACCGCCACGGCGACCAGGACGGTGGCGGTGCCGAGGGAGGTCGACAGCGGTCCCACTATCGCCATGCCGAGCGGCAGGAACACCAACGACCCGAACCAGTCGTAGGCACTCACCCGCGACAGCACCTCTGGTGGGATCTCTCGCTGCATGGTCGTATTCCAGAGGGCGCCGAAGACGGACATCGACCCACCGCTGAGGAATGCCCCGACAGCGATGGCCAAGATCGACACCGGAAAGGCCAAGGCCAATAGTGGGACCGCCCACAACAACGTGGTCATCACGGCGACGAGGAGGGGACGCCGTGGATGCACCCGGAGCATGACGGTCCCCCCGACCATCGCACCAGCACCCAGCGCGGCCAGGATGATGCCCCATGCAGTAGCCCCGCCCAGGTGCTCCTTGGACACCACCGGACCGAGGACGAAGAACGGAGCGTAGATGAGCATGTTCACCACCGATGCCTGCACGACGACGACCCACAGCCACGTCCGACTCCAGAACTGATCCCACCCCTGACGCATCAACACCAGGAAGGTGTCGCTCGGTCTGATGCTGCTCCAGTCGGCTCGCACCATGGCCAGTGACACCACGCTGAGCAGGTACGACAGGGCGTCGACCAGTACGGCCCAGCCCGGGCCAGAGGTTGCGATGATGATGCCGGCCAAGACCGGGCCCACAATCCCGCCTCCGGACTCGGCGAGACCGTTCAGCGCATTGCCCTGCTGCAGGTTGGTCTCGTCGACGATCTGCGGTACGAGGCCGGTCATCGCCGGAGTGAAGAACGCCATCCCGATTCCGAGCAGCCCGGCCAGGACGAGGAAGCCCCATAGGGGTGGGGTCCCCACCAGGATCCAGACGGCGAGGGCAGCCTCGGCTGCGAAGCGGAGTACGTCCGAACCAAGCATCACCAGGCGACGGCTGAACCGGTCGGCGATCACGCCGCCGATCAACAAGAACAGCACCAGGGGCAGGGTCTCCGCAGCCAACACATAGCCGACATCACTGGCCGAACCATGTTCGAGCACGGCGAACGCAATGGCCACCGGGGCCATGCCGGTTCCGATCTGGGATGCGGCCTGGCCGATGAAGAAGACCCGGAAGTTCCGCTCCTTGAGGGCTCCGATCCAGTTGGTGGCGCCCACCACCGGAATCTACCGGCAGCGATTCGACAGCGCCACCGGACAAGCACGCACGCTCGACACTCCCGACGCCGCCAACGGGTCAGTCTTGTGACCGCGCCGGTAGTGTTCGGATCATGACGTCCTCACCCCATACGACTGCCTCCACAAGTGCTGTTTCCGGCGCCATCGCTCGGTTGCGCAGCTACAACCTGGTGGCCGCATGCGCCCATCTGGCCCAGGGGATCCTCATCCTCGTACTGGCCAACAGCTTCGCCCTGCCCGTCACCGCCAGCTACATGACCGGCCCCCCGGGGGGCACCGGGCCCCGCGACGTGGTGCAGTTGTTCGACCTGCGCACCGCGTGGGTGGTGGCCGCCTTCTTCTTCTGCTCCGCCATCGCCCACTTCGCCGTGGCTGGTCCTGGGTGGAACCGGTACGCCGCCGATCTGGCCCGCTCCCGCAATCCCTACCGGTGGATCGAGTACTCGGTCAGCTCGTCGCTGATGATCGTGCTCATCGCACAGCTGGTCGGGATCGAGGACATCGCCGCGCTGGTGGCGCTCATCGGAGTCAACGCCTCGATGATCGCCTTCGGCTGGCTGCAGGAGCGCTACGAGTCCCCCGGTGGCGGCTGGTGGCCGTTCATCCTCGGATGCGGAGCTGGCGTCACCCCGTGGGTGGCCATCGGCATCTACTTGGCCGGACCCGGCTCCAGCGCCCATGCCCCCGGATTCGTCTATGCCATCTTCTTCTCACTCTTCATCTTCTTCAACGCCTTCGCCGTCAACCAGTTCCTCCAGTACGACCAGGTCGGCAAGTGGCGGGACTATCTGTTCGGTGAGCGGGCCTACATCACCCTCAGCCTGGTGGCCAAGTCGTTGCTGGCTTGGCAGATCTTCGCCTCTACCCTGGCATCGCAGCCAGGTCAGTGACGCCAGGTCAGTGACGCCAGCGGCGATGGAGGCCCCGGCCACGGTCGACGACGTCCCCATCGCCGGGCGTTGCGATCCGCGTTTCGACGAGGTCCGCGAGCAGTTCGCCCGTAACTTCGTCGAACGAGGCGAGGTCGGAGCGGGGCTGTGTGTGCTGGTCGACGGTGAGCCAGTGATCGATCTGGTGGGGGGATGGGCCGATGCAGACCGCACCCGGCTCTGGCGGACCGACACACTGGTCGATGTGTACTCGGTAGGAAAGGCGGTCGTGGCGCTGCTGGCGCTGCAGTTGGTCGACGAGGGACGCATTGCCCTCGATGATCCGGTGGCGTCGGTGTGGCCGGAGTTCGCCGCCGGTGGCAAGGAGTCGGCCACCATCCGCCACGCCCTGTGCCACCGGGCCGGGGTCCCCGCTATTCGGATTCCGCTGACCAACGCCGACCTATGGGAGTGGGACACCATGACCGCGGCTCTGGCCGCCACTGAGCCGTGGTGGGAACCGGGGACCCAGCACGCGTATCACACCAACACGTACGGCCATCTGATCGGCGGGATCATCCACCGGGTCACCGGGGAGCTCCCGGGCACCCGGTTGCAGTCGGTGGCTGAGCCCCTCGGCGCCGACATCTGGTGCGGCCTGCCCGAGGTCGAACAAGCCCGGTGCGCCGAGGTCATCTGGGCGCTCGGGGAGATGCCGCCCCTCCCCGACCCGGACACGCTGCTTGGTGATGCCCGCATGACCCAGCTCAGCTACTTCAACCCCCCGGGCTACTCGTCGATGGGCGTGGTCAACACGCCGCAGTGGCGGGCCACCCAGATCCCCTCCACCAACAGCCATGCCACCGCGGCTGGTATCGCCCGTATCTACCAGGGGCTGCTCGAGCCCGGTCGGTTGCTCTCGGAGGCCCTGCTGTCCGAGGCCACCTCACCGCAGTCGGTGGGCTACTGCCCGATCCTCGGCGAAGAGGTCACCTTCGGGCTCGGGTTCAAGCCCACGACTGAACGGCGGCCGTTCGGGCCGAACCCGGCGAGCTTCGGACACTTCGGCACCGGTGGGGCCCTCGGGTTCGCCGACCCGGATGCCACGGTGGCCTTCGGCTACGCCATGAACCACGTGATCCCCCGGTGGCAGAGCAGCCGCAATCGTTCACTGATGGACGCCCTCTACCGCTGCCTGTGAGTCTGGCGGGTGCAGACAGTCCGCCAGCACACGGTTCTGCGAGGATGAACCGATGCGGTACATCAGGCTCTACAGCGATGCAGGCGGCGTGTCCCGGTTCGAGGACCTCGAGATGGCCTTCGCTCCCCGTGAGTTCGTCCCTCCGGCCCCCCCGTTCGATGTGTCGGAGCCGATAGCGGCCTCGGAGTACCTGATGATCCGGGTACCGGCTGGATGGAGCGATTCAGCCCACCCAGCACCCGCCCGCCAGTTGATGCTCTTCATGTCCGGCGCTTTCGAGGTGACCGCCGGTGACGAGACCCGGCGCATCGCGGCCGGCGACATCGTTCTGTTGGAGAACACCCTCGGCCCAGGCCACGGGACCACCGCACTCGAGGACACGGTCATCGCCGTCGTGCGGCTGGGCGACCCCGGGGACGCACCGGGCCCGGTGGATTGAGAGCCACACACTGACGAGGCCGGCCATCTGTCTCCCCCATGCCTCCCGCCTCACTCCTCTCGCGGTGTCGCACTGGGTGATACACCCGTCTGGCAGTGTGTGCCGGTGAGGGGAACGCGGCCATGAAGATCATCCATACCAGCGACTGGCACATCGGACGCCGGTTCGAACGCGAGTCGATGGAAGTCGACCAGCGCGCCTTCTTGGTCTGGTTGGCCGGACAGGTGACCGAGCACCGGGTCGACCTGGTCATCGTGGCCGGCGACATCTACGACCGATCGATGCCCGCCGAGGATGCCGTCGCCCTGCTCGACGAAGGGCTCGAGGGGCTCCTTGCCGCCGGAGCCGTGGTGGCCCTCATCCCTGGCAATCACGACAGCGCCCGCCGGCTGGGCTTCGGTGCCGCCCGCCAGGCACATGGAGGCGTGCACGTCTTCGCCGATGATCAGAGTCAGCCAGTCCCGTGGATCTTCGCTGCCGGTGACGAGCGTGTGGCCGTGCTGGCCATCCCGTTCCTCGACCCGTACGCCGTACCCGCCCCGGATCCGGACATCGACGGGTCGATTCGGACTCGGACCCATCAGAACGTGCTGGCCAATGCCGTCGAAGCCGGGCGGGCACATCTTGACCCCGACGACCAAGTACCGACCATCTGCGTTGCACATGCCTACGTGGCAGGGGGAGTGAACTCGGAGTCCGAGCGCATCTTGTCCATCGGAGGCACAGACATGGTCGACGCCGCGGTACTCGCTGGGTTCGACTACGTGGCCCTGGGTCATCTCCACCGACCCCAGCGCATCGGCGGCGACGACACCGTCGCTTATTCGGGATCCCCCCTCCCCTACTCCTTCAGCGAGGACCACCCGAAGTCCGTTCGCCTCCTCGACGTCGATGCCTCTGGTCTTACCGGTGTGCGCACCCTGTCGGTGCCGGTCGGACGCCCAGTGGTCACCCTCACCGGCACCCTCGACCAACTGCTGGTCGACCCGGCTCACGACCGCTACATCGGCCACTGGGTAGCAGCCCGGCTGACCGACGCCACCGTGCAGACCCAGCCGATGGAGCGTCTCCGCGCCCGGTTCCCCCACGCGGTCAGCCTGCGCTACATGCCAGCCGGTCTCGAACCGGGTGCCCCGATCTCTTCTGGACCGGAGCGGACGGCACTCGAAGACCAACCCAAGGAAGACGTCATCGTCGAGTTCCTGACCGAGCTCCGCCAAGATGCACCGACCGAGTCCGAACGCGACATGGTCCGCGATGCCCTTGCTGCCGTCCTCCGGTTTGCAGACGCATGAGGCCGCTCACCCTCCGTCTCCAGTCATTCGGCTCCTACGCCGGAGCATTCGAAGTCGATTTCGCCCGGCTGGGCCGCCACGGGGTCTTCTCCATCACCGGTCCGACCGGAGCCGGCAAGTCCACGATCTTCGATGCCATCGTCTACGCCCTCTACGACGACCTCCCCGGATTCCGTTCCGACAGCCACGTCCGCAGCCAGTATGCGGACGACCAGTCGATGACCACGGTGTCCCTCACCTTCGAAGCCGATGGGAAAGTGTGGGAAGTCGAGCGCTCACCTGGTCAGCACCGGCCCCGCATCCGAGGTGTCGGAGCTCCGGTGTACGACGAGTCCAAGGTCGTGCTGAAGGAGGCTGGATCCGATGGCGGCGGCCTGACCCGCAAGAACGCAGTCAACGCAGAGATCCTTCGACTGATCGGCCTCAGTAAGGAGCAGTTCGAACAAGTCGTTCTCATTCCCCAGGGCAAGTTCGAAGAGGTGCTCAAGGCCGACACCAATCAACGCGCCGCACTGCTCGGGCGCCTCTTTCCGATCGCCATCTATACCAAGACGACCGAAGCGCTCAAGGAGCTGGCCGCAGCCCGCCGGGTGGCCTACGCCGACCTCAGCAGCGGCAGTGCCGCCTTGGTCGAGCAGATCCGGACCGACATTCTGATCGCGCTTCGATCAGCCACCGAGGATGTCGACCCACCGGCCCTGCCTGACCCGTCGCTCACTGTAGAAGCCTTCGATCCCGGCGACCTCGACCGCCACCGGGCCGTGCTTGACGACCTGGCCGGGGTCATCGCAACGGAACGCGACAGCGCCACCGCGGCCCTGGCCGAAGCCCGCTCCCACCGTGAGGTGGCAGAGGCCTCGGCCGCTCAGTGGGATCGCTGGCAGGCCGACCTCCTGGCAGCACGGGACTTCCCCGTCCAGGCAGAGGCCGATCGGCTCGCGCTCGAGGTACTCGATCGTGCCCGCACCGTGGCCCGGTTGGGTCCAGCCCTCATCCAGTGGCGGGAAGCAACCGACGCACTGGTAGCTGGCTGCATCGATCGGGACCGCCTGCGGACCGTCATCGACGGGGCATGGGTCACCACCTACGACGCATCCACCCTCGATGGGGCCAACACCTCGGCTGCATTGGCTGCCGTCGTTGCGGCCGACGCGGTCGTGCTCAGTGAGGCTGATGGCGACTACGCCGAACTGATCCGACGCCAAGGAGTGCTCGCCTCCGTCGAACGGAGCCTGGCGGGGCGTCAGATCACCCTCGACGATTCATCTGGCTCCGTAGACGCACTCGGCACTGCCCTGGTCGCGGCCAAGGAGTCGCTCAGCACAGCAGTGGCTGCTGCGGTTGGACGCAGCGCTACCGAAGTCCGGGTCCATGAACTCGCACAGGCCGCCCGCCATGCAACTCAACGGGATGCTGGACTGTTGCGGGTCACCACCCTCGAGGCCGACGTCGCCAAGGCGGCCCATGCCGAAGCAGAGGCCCTCGCGCTCACCCACACGGTCCGCACCGCGTGGCGGGCTGGGCTGGCTGGCCGCCTCGCTGAACACCTGGTCGACGGCGCACCGTGTCCCACCTGTGGATCCGGGGAGCACCCATCACTGGCGGAACTCACCGTTGATGCCCCCACCGACGAGATGCTTCAGCAGGCCGAAGAGACTGCAACTCGGCTCAGCTCGGTGCACCAGGCCCAACGGGTCGAGCTGGCGGCAGCCAATGCATCGGTGGAGTCGTTCGGTGATCCGGGGGACATCGAGGACCTCACGGTCCAGCTGGCCGAA
Organism: uncultured Acidimicrobiaceae bacterium; assembly: GCA_903906055.1. Lineage (GTDB taxonomy): Bacteria > Actinomycetota > Acidimicrobiia > Acidimicrobiales > RAAP-2 > Bog-756. The sequence continues at coordinate 5,402 of CAIVIS010000290.1, read as the reverse complement.
GCGCAAGCGGTGTTGGATGCGATCATGGGGTCCGAGTCCGAAGTCTTACGTCTCAGACAAGAGATCGAACGACTCGCCGAGGCGCATGGCGCTGGACTGGCCGCTGCGGCAGCCGAAGTGGCAGCCCTGCAGACCGACCGGGCCGTCCTGGCCGCCGGATGCACCCAGTGGGATCTCGAGCGAGACGCATTCATCACCGCACACGGCGCATTGGCCTCTACAGCCGATGCGGCCCGAGACCGCCGACTCTTGGCCGAAGCCATCACCGCACTCAGCGTCGCCTTGCGCTCCGTCGAGGAGGCGACGGCCGCCCTCGACCAGAACCTGACCGTGCTGGAGCCGACGCTGACCGAGTTCGAGGTCGACGACCCATCTCGACTCGAGTCGTGGGCACGGCCGGCCGAAGTGGTCGATCGGGAGTCCAGATCGATCGAGGTGCGTGCCCACGAACGTCGAGACATCACCGCCCGGATCGCCCAGTACGAAGAGGACGGAGGACCGACGGAACGTCCCGATCCGACACCGCTGATGGAAGCCGAGAAGATCGCGGATGACAGGTCGGCCAGGCTGATCGGCCGATTGGCCGTGGTGACATCGCGTATCAAGTCGATCGATGCCGCTACGGCTGAGGTGGCATCGCGGGTCGGCGCCATCGATGACGCCCGTAAGAGCAAGGAAGAGGCCGAACACCTAGCCGCCATCTGCGCCGGGACGGCGTCAGGGTCAGTCGGTGCCCGAGTCGCCCTCGATCACTGGGTGCTCGCCTACTACCTGCGCCAGGTGCTGGCTCAGGCCAATCACCGCCTCGAGGCCATGACCGGTGGCCGGTATGCGTTGGAGCTCAACCGCGAGTACACCGATGGGCGCAGGCCCTGGGGTCTCGACCTGTCCGTGCTCGACGCCGAGACCGGACAGTCCCGTCCAGCTACCACGCTGTCCGGTGGGGAGACCTTCATGGCCGCGCTCTCCCTGGCGCTCGGACTGGCCGACGTGGTGTCAGCCGGATCGAACTACACGATCGGTGCACTCTTCGTCGATGAGGGATTCGGATCGCTCGACGGCGACTCGCTCGACACCGTGATCGACGTACTCCGCTCATTGCAGGACGGTGGTCGGATGGTCGGCGTCATCAGCCACGTGCAGGAGCTGAAGGACGCTCTCCCCAACGGCATCACCATCGAATCGACCAACCTGGGCTCATCGGCCACCATCCACTACCCAGACAGTTGAACCGCATGCCCAACCGCATGCCCAACCGCATGCCCAACCGGGCTCACCACAACGCCTTGGCCCTGATCCTGCCCCTGGCCGCAGCCGCGTTGGCAGCGTGCGGATCAGGCGTCTCCACTGACCAGGCAACCACTCCCCTGTCGACGGGAAGAACTGCTGCTGCCAGCACCCCGGGCATCGTCGCCGGGCCCGGGGCGCAGTCCGTCTACGCCGTCCAACGCCAACCTGATCCCGGCACCTGCCACTACCGAACCAACGGGGGTGATCCTCTGCCCGATCCGGCATGCACCCCAGGAGCGCTCAACCCTCAAGTGACCCAGGCCACCATCGGCTCCACCATCTGCCGATCGGGGTGGACATCGACCGTCCGACCACCGTCGAGCATCACCGGGGCCGAAAAGCGGGGGTCAGCCGCCGCCTACAGCTACACCGGGTCGTTCTCCACGGGCGAGTACGACCATCTCATCCCCCTCGAACTCGGGGGCGACCCGAACGACCCGGCCAACCTATGGATCGAGCCGAACGACCGACCAGGTGCGACGTCGACGTTCAACTCCAAGGACACCCTCGAATCCGTCCTCCGGCGCCTGGTCTGCTCGGGCACTATCACCCTGGCCACCGCGCAGAGCGCCATCGCCACGGACTGGGTCACCGCTTCGCGCACCTACGCCGGATGAGCAACCATCCTGCAACCCATATGCCTTCTAACAGGGATTCTGGGTAGAAAGGTGGTAGCAGTTCGGTTGCGAGGACCGGTATACTTGCCTCACCGTGACCGTCATCGACACCCCGATCCAAGCGCAGGACGTCCCCAAGCGCAGGCTCCCCATCCAGGTGGCCAACGAGGCCCGGATGATCGCCGCCACCATCGATCTACTGCAGGTCCACTCAGTCGAAGAGATCACCAGTCGGATGATCGCCGAGGCGTCGGGCACGGCTACCAACTACATCACCCGCTACTTCGGTGGAAAAGACGGGCTGCTGGCAGCCGTCGCCGACGATCTCGGCCGCCGCATCAGCGACATGGTCCGATCGGATCGATCGGTGCTGGGCATCGATCAGCCCGGTAACTACGTGACCCGGATCATGGCGATCCCGGAGATCTCACTGTGGTTTCGGCTGTACCGGTTCCTGGCCGCCAGCAGCCTGGCGGCCGGAGAGACCGGTGACGTCAAGCCTCCGTTGGTCCACGCCATCGAGGAGTCGATCTCGCTCATCTTCGGGCTCGAGGGTGAGTACGTCCCGATCTGCGCCAACGTGTTCCTCACCTACCTCATGGGGAACGCAGCCTTCGGGCCCTTCCTCGGCACGACGGACGAGGACGCCGAAACCGCCCTGAACGCCATGGGCGAGTTCGCCACCATGCTGGCCCAACGGTCGCGGCAGACCACGCTGATCGGACCGGTCCTGTAAGTCATGGACGCGGTCGGCCCAACGGGTGCATCCGTTGTCGCCCCGGGATGACCTAGGACGCGCTGAGGACGAGCAGCTGGGTGTCGGACCAGTATCGGTTGCACGAACGGCACTTCCAGTTGGTAGCCGATCCGGACATCAGCCGGGGATAGACCACCATCATGGGAATCCCCTCAGTGGCGCAGTGGGGGCACCTACGGAACGCTTCAGAATCACTCACTCGGTCCACCTCCTGGCTCACGACCGCTCTCCAGTGCATCGGCCTGTCGTCGGAATACTTGAGTCCCCAGGGAGGACAGTCTCGTGAGACGAGTGCAGAAGTACCTGATCGCCACCATCACGGTGCTGGCCATGTCCACGGCTGTCGGCGCCTTCGCGCCGGGACCAATGGCCTCGGCGGCGACCTCGAACCCTGCCTTCTACACGTACCAGGCACCCGGAGGAGCATCCACGGCCGGCCAGCGGGTCATCGCCCTCACCTTCGACGATGGACCCAGCCAGTACACCGCCCAAGTGTTGGCAGTCCTGCAGCGCTACCACGTCCCGGCCACGTTCTTCGAGGTCGGCTACGAGGTTGCCGCCACACCGCAGATCAGCCGGATGGTCAGCGATGCTGGCTACCCGGTGCAGAACCACACGTGGTCCCATGCCAACTTGGCCACCCTCCCGGCCTCTCAGTATCAACACCAGATCGGCGATACCCAGCACGCCATCACGGCCGCTACCGGGACAACCCCGAACTGCATCCGCCCGCCGTATGACGCCTTCAGCCCCACATCGGTCGACTTGTTGGCCGGGTTCGGCCTCACCACCATGAGCTACTCGATCGATTCTGGGGACTGGCGCACCCCTGGGGTGGGCGCCATCGTCAACAACGTGGTGGGGGCAGCATTTCCGGGGGCGGTCGCCGGGCTGCACGACGGGGGTGGTAACCGGAGTCAGACAGTGGCCGCGTTGGCGCAGATCATCACCGGGCTGGAGGCTCGTGGCTATTCGTTCGTCTCGGTGTGCGGAGGGCGCTCACTGCCCCAGGCCAGCGCGGTCTACGGCTTCGGCACCGCCGTGGCATCTCCGGCTGGCATCACATCGACATCGCCGTTTACCGGTCTGGCTGCTGCTGCTGGCAAAACCAGCACCCCGGGTACTTCCAGCTACCGGATGACATCAGCCGATGGCGGGGTGTTCTCCTTCGGAGGTGCTGCCTCCTACGGGTCGCTGCCTGGCCTCGGCGTCACCCCGGCACGACCCGTGGTGGGCCTCGCATCCACCGCTGACGGAGGCGGCTACTGGCAGGTGGCTTCCGACGGCGGGGTGTTCACATTCGGCGATGCCGTCTTCTATGGGTCGATGGGCGGAACTGTCCTCAACAGTCCGGTGGTAGGCATCACACCCACCGCAGACGGGCGCGGGTATTGGGAGGTGGCGGCCGACGGTGGGCTATTCGCCTTCGGTGATGCCTCCTTCTACGGGTCGATGGGAGGTAGCCACCTCAACTCTCCCATCGTCGCTATGGCCACCACGGCCGGTGGTGGCGGGTACTGGATGGTCGCCTCCGATGGTGGCGTGTTCAGCTACGGCAATGCCCGGTTTCAAGGCTCCATGGGGGGAACTCCGATCAACAGCCCGGTCGTGGGACTGGCCGCAGACCGCGCTACCGGGGGCTACTGGATGGTCGGGGCCGACGGGGGTGTGTTCAGTTTCAACGCACCGTTCCTGGGCTCTCGTGGTAACGCTGGCGGATCCGACCGCTTCTTCGCCATCAGTGCGACCGACCAGGGATCGGGCTATCTGTTGGCTGGCCAACACGATGCCTGACCGCACCTTCGCTCCCTACTGACCCATCTTGTCGTCCGTCAGCGGATCCGGGAGCAGTAGTCGGCCATGGCTGCCGCCTCGACCTCGAGGTGACGGCGGAAACCTCCGAAGATCGCCTGTTCGGCCGAGCGGGACACCAGTGGGACCCGGACCTCGAGTCGGCCCGACACCGTCTCTACCGTCACCCCGGCATCGTCGCCGGCATCGTCGCCGGCATCGTCGCCGGCATCGTCGCCACTGTCGAGAGTGAGGGTGCCCTGACACCGGAGCATCCCCTCGTAGTGGTCCGGCACCACGACCACCGTGCCGGTATGGGTCGTCGGGTCGAAGTTCGTTTCGATGACCCACGTGAGTTTGTCGACATCGACCACCAATGCAGCCGGGCCCGAGAGGGTGCCGTTGAAGGCGTAGCGGACCCGGGTGCTGATGGTGCCGCCCTCATCGGAGGCCGACAGCAGCTCGGGAGCCTGCACCGTCGTCGACTGTGCACCCAAGTAGCGGTAGTAACCGGGGTCGACCAGAACCTCGAGCACGTGCTCCCTCGGTGCGGCGATGGTCTGGGTGACGGTGAACTCCACAGTTGCTCTCCACTTGTCGGCTCTGGCGGCCAGCGTAGGGGCCAGCGAGAGCCAGACTCCGGTCTTGAGCCTGGCGTGCACCCCGACTGCCGCAGTTCTACATTGGCGCTATGAGCGACGCCATCCGGCCCTTCCGCATCGACATCCCCGAAGAAGCACTCGACGACCTGCGCCTCCGACTCCAGCGGACTCGCTGGCCCGAGGCCGAAACAGTCGACGACTGGTCACAGGGAATCCCCCTGGAGTACACCCGAGCGCTCTGTGCTTACTGGGCCGACAGCTACGACTGGCGAGCCACCGAGGCACGTCTCAACACCTTCCCTCAGTTCATCACCCAGATCGATGGCCTCGACATCCACTTCCTTC
>CAIVIS010000289.1 GCA_903906055.1 uncultured Acidimicrobiaceae bacterium | reverse complement strand
GGCCACTCATCGACGAGGGCTGGTCGCTGCCGTCTTCGGCGGGGATCTCCCGACGTTCCAGCCGGAAGTAGTCGCTCACATGGCGACGGTGGTCGATCTCGACTGGCTCGACTGGCTCGGCGGTCATGACGGCACAGTCACTGGCACAGTCACTGGCACACAGGCCACGTTCACCACCGTCATCAACCGGTCATCGGCTCCCGCATCGTGGAGCTCCACCACGGCACTCGATCGACCACCTGGTCCCATCTCCAGCACCCGTACCGTGCTGACCACGGGTCCGACCTTGCCGAGCGCCAGATAGGCGATCTGGAGATCAGTGACCACCATGTTGGAGCCGTCTCCGCCCTGGGCCGCGCCCAAGGCCTCACACGCTGCCGCCTCAGCCAGCAGGGCGATGACGCCGCCCTGCACGGCCCCGAAGGAGTTGTGCAGATACGAGTGAGCCGGCACCGAGAGCCGACCAGCCGCGGCATCGATCACCGTCACGGGCAGTACGTCCAAGATCGGTGCGTCAAGCCCGTCGCCAGTAAAGGACCACCGCATGGGAAGTTCTGACGCCATCTGAATCGTCGAAGAAGGGTTCTGGGCCGACAGCACAGAAAACGTCATCGATGCCCATCCCACCGGGTCAGGTGTCCGGCCGTCGACCACCAGGTCGTCGCCGTCCTCGTCGACTCCGACCACCAGCGCCTCGATCACCAGAGTGGTCCTGCCACGCCGCACCAGCGACCCGCGTGCCTCGACCCAGGGGCCGAGAACCGGGCCTACCAGCTGCATGGTCAGATCGGCAGTGGCGATCCAATCTGGACGCGCCACTCGGGCCGCAATGGCTCCGCCCACCACGTCGACCAGGGTGGCCAGCACGCCAGCCCGCACACCGCCATCGGCTGCCAGCACGTAGGGGGTGACCCTGGTGCGGACCTTGGCGGTCGTCTCACTGGCGACCTCAGCCTCCATTCCGAGATCCCCCAGCAGGTGGTCGGGGGGCGGATAGCCCGCAAACGTCACTCAGCGCTCCTGTTCGGTGGGACGGATCAGCAGCTCGTTGATGGCCATCCGACGAGGGCGGGTGACGGTAAAGACGATCGACTCGGCGATGTCCTCGGATCGGAGCATCTCCATGGGGCCGAAGGTGGCCATCATGCCCTCGATGATTTCGGGACGGTTGTGAGTGGCCAGTTCGGTCATCACCGCGCCGGGCTCGATCACCGACACTCGGACATGTCGGCGGGTGACCTCCTGGCGCAACGACTCGGAGAAGGCGACCACCCCGAACTTGGTGCTGTTGTAGACACCGCTGTTGGAGCGGGCGATCCGGCCGGCGACCGAACTCACATTGACTACATCTGCCACTCGGCGCGGATCGCTCTCGGCTGCAGCCAGCAGGTGAGGCAGGGCGGCGTGGGTGGCGTACATCAGCCCGAGCACATTGAGCTCGACCATCCGGCGCCACTCTTCGACCGGGGCGTCCACGATGGGGCCGAGAAGCATGACGCCCGCGTTGTTCACCAGAGTGTCGATCCGGCCGAAGCGGGCCACGGTCTGCTCCACCATGACCCGGGCCTGAGTCTCGTCGGTCACGTCGGTCTCGAGTACCAAGACCGCGTCGGTACCAATCCGTTCCGCCAAGGCGTCGAGGCGATCGCGGCGGCGGGCGGCAATCGCCACCTGGGCTCCTTGGGCGGCCAGCGCCACCGCTGTGGCCTCGCCGATCCCACTAGATGCCCCGGTGACCAGGGCCACGGTGCCGTCGAGTCGTTCCGCCATGGGTGCATCCCCTGTCACTTCAGTACCGCACCCCCGATGGGCCCGGCGTCAGCGACGAAGTGTACCGATGCGGTCCCCGGTGATCGAAGCGCTACGACCGGGGCGGCTGGTTCAGGCTGCGGTGCGCTGTGTGTTGCGGCGGCGACTCGAGTTGCGACGGCGGCCACGGGGGCGCACCGAGGTGTCAAAGGGGCGACCGGTAGCGGTCGGGCACTCATGGAGTGCGCACCAGTCGGTGCTGTTGTACCGAGAGAGATGCACTTCACAGGTCGCCTCCACGCAGACCCGGCCGGTGCCGAACGACTCGGGCGGCACTGCACCCGACAGCCCTTCGGCCAGCATCGATCCGTCTTCGACTGTTCGACGTTCCACCATGACTCCGCTCCCTTGTTCTCCCCGGTGCCGGCGCTGCCGACATGGCCCTTTTGTCTTGGCTGCCCGTGCGGGCCTCCGCTTCAGACGATCCATCGGCAGGTCTTGGCGGAAACTGAAATGCAAGATTCTGCCTTTCGGCGAGGCCCGCAATCCCTCGATTGGTAACGTCGGGTCATGACTCCTGATGGGGCCGCCCCATGGTGGCAAGAGGCGGTCTTCTACCAGATCTACCCCCGGTCGTTCGCTGACTCCGACGGAGACGGAGTCGGTGACCTGGCCGGAATCCGAGCCCACCTCGCCGACCTGGCGTGGTTGGGGATCGATGCTCTGTGGATCTCCCCGTTCTTCCGTTCTCCCATGGCCGACTGCGGCTACGACGTCAGCGACTACTGCGACGTCGACCCGCTCTTCGGCGACCTGGCCGAGTTCGACGGCTTGGTGGCCGATGCCCACGCCCTGGGGATGCGAGTGGTCATCGACTGGGTCCCGAACCACACCTCGGACCAGCATCCGTGGTTCCTCGACGCCTGCTCGTCGCCCAACAGCGCCCATCGCGACTGGTACGTGTGGCGGGACCCGAACCCCGACGGCACACCCCCCAACAACTGGGTGTCGGCGTTCGACCTCGACGAGCCAGCATGGACGTTCCACGAACCGACCGGCCAGTGGTACCTCCACCTGTTCGAACCAGCCCAGCCCGACCTCGATTGGGACCAGCCAGCGGTGGTCGAGGCCATGCACGACACCCTCCGGTTCTGGCTGGACCGCGGAGTCGACGGCTTCCGTGCCGACGTGGTCCACGGGATCGGCAAGGACCCCCGTCTCCCCGATGACCCGCCCGCCGTGGCCGGCATCCCCCACTGTGCGCTGAACGACGAGCCCGTCACCCACGAGCGGCTCCGCGCCATCCGGACGCTGGTCGACAGCTATCCCGGCGAGCGGATGATGGTAGGCGAGGTCTTCCTGATGTCCACCGAGGCGGTCGCCACCTACTACGGCGAGGGCGACGAGCTGCACCTGGCCTTCAACTTCCCCCCGCTGTTCGCCCCATGGTTGGCCGACCGGTGGCGGGCCTGCATCGAGGACACCACGTCCGCCCTCGACCCCCGGGGGGCCTGGCCCACCTGGGTGCTGTCCAACCACGACAATCCGAGGCACCGCACCCGCTACGACCGCGCCGCCGCTCGGGCCGGTGAAGACGAGGCGACCACCACCCGGCGCAGCGAGGCCCGAGCCCGGGCAGCAGCCGTGTTGCTGCTGACGTTGCGCGGGACTCCCTTCATCTACCAGGGGGACGAACTCGGACTGACCGACGCCGACATCCCTGATGACCGCAGGTTGGACCCGGGAGGAAGGGACGGTTGCCGCGCACCGCTGCCATGGGACGCCACCAGTGACCACGGGTGGACGTGTGGACCAGGGAGTCGCCCGTGGCTGCCGCTGCCTCCTGAATCCAGTACCCGGAACCGGGCCGTCGAAGAGGCGGACCTCACCACCATCCTGCATCTCTATCGACGGATGATCGCCCTTCGGGGGGCCGTCCCCGCCCTGTCACGGGGGTCCTTCGAGTTCCTGGATCTCGCCGATGGTGTCCTCGCCTATCAACGGGCCCATGGAGACGACGTCGTCACCGTGCTGGTCAACTTCGAGGAGCGTCCAGTGGATATCGCCATGGCGTCGTTGGCCGGGGCCGAGGTGCTGCTGGCATCTGACGGCACCGCCACCACTGGTGGGTTCTCCGGTGTCCTCGGACCCGATCAGGCCGTCGTCGTCCGCGGCTAGGTTCGCCAGCTTGGTGAGAGAGATGTACCCAGAAAGACACATCCACACCTGGCCTCCGAACCGGATGCAACCACTCGCCTCTCAGTTGAGCGACCGCACCCCGTCCACGTCCTACACCACGACAGTTGCGTGGCTGTGTGGTTCTGCCCTGCAAGGTGCCACGGTCGGCGATCTTGTAGGTGAGCTGGCGACGTAGTTCGGCGAGTGACACGTCGGCCGGGGCGTTCGAGACTCGGTGGAGCTCGAGCGACCGGGTCTGGGTGATGGCGCCGTGCAGTCGAGCCCGGCGTCGACCCCGATTGAGGTGGTCGGGCCGGACGGGCCTGGTGCATCCGGACGCGCCACTGGCCGCAACACTGGCCGCACCAGGCATCGGATCAGATACCGCACCACCGCCTGCCAACGTCCGCCGACATACGAGACGGTGACCTTCTGGATGGAGGCTTTACCGGCGGCCACCTTCTTGGCCAGGCACCGAGTGGACTCGGTGGTGTGGATCCAGACCAGGTTGGCCCGACGGCGCTGCACTTCTCGATCCGGGGTGCTCTGGGACTGCATGACGCGGATGCGGTGGCCGTTGGGAGAGACCCGGCCGACCAGCACATCCGGGTCCTCGAATCACGACCCCTGGTGGTTGATCTCGGTGAAGGTGACCGACGGTTTGGACCGGTCTCTCGATGTGAACCGGGGGAACCCGACGGGCCGGGTTAGGTGCTCCTCGGCGATGGCCCCGGTCGTGACTTTGATTGTCCGTCACGGGTGTGAGGGTGCACGATCTTGGATACGTCTTATCTCACCAAGGTGGCGAACCCGTCCGCGGCTGACGCCGATGGGTTGCCCTACAGCCAGCTCTCCTGCCAGTAGTCGACCTCACCCAGATCACCCAACGACATCGAGTGGTCCTGGTCGTGGCCGCTTTGGCGGATGCAGCACACCAAAGTCCCGATCCATGGACCTCTGTCGATGCAGTGGACGGCGCCGCAACGCTGCCATTGGGTTCGCTCCGGCATGGCCAGATCGTCGAGATCGAACTCGTCGTCCTGCCAGTGGCGAAGTGCTCGTTGCGTATGCGATTCAATCGCCATCGTTCGTCCTGCCCCTTCGTGCGTTGTTCTGATGGTCCTAGGTGCGGTCCCAGCAACTGCATCGCTGGCTCCCGCCGGTCACATGCAATTCTCGGAATCCACAACGTGCATCTGTAGCCGGTTTCGCCAACTGCAACCGAGTCCGACTCTCTCACCAGCAGAAATGTCCACGTCGTGTACGCCTGCTACGGATCGGCAATCCACTTGTTACAGGAAGATCCACAGCTTTTCCCCCGATACTGACGAAGATCCACGTCAGGGGGTTTCCCCGCCCGGCCAATAATCCGTCATTGTTCAGATTCCTTACAGAGTCATCGTGGAAGAAAGCCGTCATCCGAAGTAGAGTGATGGGATGGAAGGCGAGGCTGGCATCGGGGTAGAGGACATCGTGCGGCGCAACATCGCCGTATTGCGGGCGAAGTCGAACCTGACCCAGCAGGCGCTGGCCGACGAGATGCTGCTTCGCGGTGTGGGGTGGACCAGAGAGACCGTCGCCCAGGTCGAGACGACCAACCGCCGCATCGGGCTCACCGAGGCCATCGCTGTGGCGGCATGCCTCGACGTCCCGCTCGCCCGCCTTACCGCCACCGGCGCGAGCACGGTGACAGTCGGGGAGAGCCGTTGGACCTCCGCCTACCTGGCCGCCGCCATCGCCGGCACCGCCGACGACGTCTTCCCCCCCGAGAGCTACTCGACGCCAGCGCTCGGCGTACACGACCAGTCGTGGCCACCGAGGCAGGAGCCAACTGGGCCGAGGTCAGACGCTACGACATCGCCCATGGAACTCGAGCGCAGACGGCGACCGCGGGACCGCCGTCTGCCCGACCAGTCCGAGCCCTCGGCACCACCCGCCGCACGGGTGGCCGGTCCATCTTCGGATGCACAGCAGAAGGCAGCAGAGCGGATCGAGCGGAGACTGCGGCTGCGGGTCACCGCCGGAGACGTCGACAGCACAGCGCAGCAGCTATGGGCACGGAGCCTGGAATCCGAGCGCGAGCGACGGGTCACCGACCGGCACACCCTCACCGGGGGATCACTCCCGACCATCCGGGGCCATGTCTCCCGGGACCTCGACCGTGAGCTGGCCCACGAGATGGAGAAGCGCTCGGACGGCGCGACCCCTCCTGGTCACAACGATGCCCCCCTCACCGCCGACGAAGCGGCGTGGGAAGCCAGCCGCCTCAATGTCGTACTGGCCAACAAGGGCTACAGCGACAGCGACATCACCCGTTGGTGGAACTTCACCCGCCATCGCGAGCTCGGCGACCAGACCGTGGACGAGGCGTGGCGCTCCGGCGACTACTCGGCCTGCAGCCGCTTGATCCAGTCGCTGCCCGATGCGCCTGACCTCGGACGGAGCAAGTCCAACCACAGCTGAGGTCATGGCCCTGGCATCGGCCGGCCTTCGTGGGCCCGGTAAAGTATCGTCGGCCTGTTGACCCTCCGACCGCCAAGGAGTTCCATGGACCGGAACGGACTGTTCGCCCTGCTCGAGGCTGAACGCGCTACCCATCGGGACCGCAACCCCAGATCCCTGGCTCAGTTCGCCGGCGCCGATCACCTCTTTACGGGGGTTCCCATGACCTGGATGGCCAACTGGGCCGGGAACTTCCCCCTGGCCATGGCGGGCGCACGTGGCGCTCGGATCACCGATGTGGACGGGCACACCTATGTCGACTTCGCCCTAGGGGACACCGGGGCCATGGCCGGCCACTCCCCTGGCGCCGTGGTCGACGCCATCCGCAACCGGGTCGACACACTGGGCGGCATCACCGCCATGCTCCCCAGCGAGGACGCCGAGTGGGTGGCCGCCGACCTCGCCCGCCGATTCGGCCTGCCCCAGTGGTCCTTCGCACTGAGTGCCACCGATGCCAACCGATGGGCGCTGCGCCTGGCCCGGCTGGTCACCGGCCGCTCCAAGATCTTGGTCTTCTCCTACTGCTACCACGGAAGCGTCGACGAAACGGTGGTCGTAGCCGGCCCGGACGACACCACCGTGTCCCGGCCCGGCAACGTCGGGCCGGCCGTGGACCCGTCGACGACCACCGTGGCCGTCGAGTTCAACGACCTCGATGCCGTGGCCCGGGCCCTCGCCACCGGGGAAATCGCTGCCATCCTGACGGAACCGGCCCTCACCAACATCGGCATCGTGGCTCCGGCCGACGGGTTCCTGTCCGGACTGCGGTCATTGTGTGACGAGACCGGCACCCTGCTCATGATCGACGAGACCCACACCCTGTCAGCCGGACCGGGCGGGTGCACGGCGGCATGGGGGCTCGACCCCGACATCGTGACCATGGGCAAAGCCATCGCTGGCGGCATCCCTATCGGGGCCTTTGGGCTACGAGCTGAGTTGGCCGAGCGCATCCTCGCCCTGGTGTCCGAACAAGATGCCGACATCGTCGACGTAGGCGGCATCGGTGGCACCCTGGCTGGCAACGCACTGTCGATGGCGGCAGCCCGGGCCACCTTGGAGTACGTGCTGACCGACGAGGCGTTCGCCCGCATGGACGCACTATCGGTGCGGCTGACCCAACAGGTCGAGGCCTCCATCGACCGGCACGGCGTGCCATGGTCGGTCACCCGTCTGGGGGCCCGCTCCGAGTACCGGTTCTGCTCGCCGGCCCCGGTCAACGGGACCGAGTCCCACCTGGCCAACGATCCCGATCTCGACGAGTACCTCCACCTGTTCATGAGCAATCGCGGCGTCCTCATTACGCCGTTCCACAACATGGTGCTGATGTGCCCCGATACCACCGAGGCCGACGTCGACCTCCACGGGGTCCTGTTCGACCAGGCCGTGGCGCTGCTCGTCGGCTGATCAGACGGGTCAGATCAGACGGGTCAGATCCGACCGGTCAGACCCGTCAGTTGCCGTCCGGTGACGGTGCGGCCAGCAACTCCTCCACCAGGGCCTGGACCCGGCGGTCGATCTCATCGATGATGGGGCGGACCTCCTCCACCGAGCGCCCGGCCGGATCGGTCAGATCCCAGTCCACCACCCGGGTCCCCGGATAGACCGGGCACGCATCGCCACACCCCATGGTGACGATCACATCGGCAGCCCGGGCCATCTCGTCGGTCACCGCCTTGGGGAACTCGGATCCGGCGTCGAGTCCGCGCTCGGCCAGGACAGCCACCACTGATGGATTCAGCAGGACTGCGGGTTCGGACCCGGCCGACAACACCTCGATGCGGCCGGCGCCATAGCGCTCGAGCAGGACCCGGCCGGCCACGCTGCGACCCGAGTTGTGGACGCACAGGAAGAGCACGACTGGACGTACGGACATGATTGGCTCCTCAGTTATGGCTAGTAGGTCGGTCGATATCGGATGCAGCCGGCAACGGCGCATCCGCCGCCCCGTCGTGGGGGAACACAACATCGGACGCCTCGTCGGCGGTCAGGCCCGGATAGAGGAGCACGATCAGGCCGACGGCCACTGCACCGCCGATCACCTGGGCGACGATGAACGGTGGGGCCGATGACGGCGCTATCCCGGCAAACGTGTTGGAGAAGATCCGGCCGATGGTGATGGCCGGGTTGGCGAAACTGGTCGACGAGGTGAAGAAGTAGGCCGCCGTGATGTAGGCCGCCACTGCTGCGGGGGTATAGGCGCTCTTGTGGTTGCGGGCAAGGGCGAAGATCACCAAGACGAGTCCAGCGGTGGCGATCACCTCGGCGAACAGGTGCGGTCCAGTAGCCCGCTGATGGGTCGAGATCGAGACGGCGGGGAGGGCGAACATGACGTTGGCCGCCACCGCCCCGGTGATGCACCCGGCTATCTGTACTGGCACGTAGGCGCCAGCGTCCCGCCACGAGATCCCACCGAAGGCAGCGTCCACCACCGACACCACCGGGTTGAAGTGCGCACCCGAGAGCGCACCGAAGATCAGGATGACGGCGAAGAGCCCGGCCCCGGTGGCCAGCGCGTTCTGCAGCAGCTCCAGGCCGATGTTGCCCGGAGACAGCTGCTGGGCGGCGATCCCCGAGCCGACCACAATGGCCGCCAGCAGGGCGCTGCCCAGGAACTCCGCGATGAGGCGACGCCAGAGAGTGATCGAGGTCATGGTGATCAGGTGATCAGGTGCTCAGGTGGTCAGTCGTCAGCGGGTCGGTCAGCAGCACTTCGTCAGCAGCAGGGAGCGTTGGACACGGCCACCGTGTGCACGGTTTCAGCGCCAGGCGACTCGACGCCATCGCCGGTGCAACAGCGCTCGTCACCGCCGAGGCCGTCGGGTCCCGGGGCATCGGCCAGGACCGTGTAGATCTCCCACTGCGCACGGTCAGGGCCCTCCACCCACACCTTGTCCTGGACGGCGTAGCAACACGTGGTCCCGGTCTCTATCGACGTCTCCATGCCTTGAGCCGCGCAGTCAACAGTGGCGGCGGCTACCTCGTCGGTCGTGGCGACCTCGATCCCGAGATGGTTGATCGAACCGGGCTCGCCGGCGCCCTCGATCAGGACCAGCTTCAGCGGCGGATCTACGATGGCGAAGTTGGCGTACCCGGGACGGACCTTGGCCGGCTCGGCATGGAAGAGCGCCGAGTAGAAGGCGATGGCTTCGTCGAGATCTGACACGTTGAGGGCGAGCTGCATGCGGGACATAGCCACATCCTTTAGATTGATGGACGTCGATGTAAGTATGCCGAACGCATCGATAGATGTCAATCTATCCTGAGCAGATCGCCAGTCGGTATCGACAGTGAGACAGAGACGGAGACGGAGGCACGGTGACCACAGACAGCTCGCATCCAGAGGTCCTGTGCTGTCCCCCGCTGGCCGGTACGGCGCTGACCGAGCAGGATGCCGTCCAGATGGCGTCGGTCTACGCGGCCCTGGGCGACCCGGTGCGACTCCGGATCCTGTCCATCATCGCTAGCCAAGACGAGACGTGTAGCTGCAACCTGGAGGGTCCGATCGGCAAGAGCCAGCCCACCATCTCCCACCACACCGCCAAACTGGCGGCCGCCGGCCTGATCGTGGGTGAGCGCCGCGGACGGTGGACCTGGTGGCGGGCGGTGCCGGCTCAGATGGCATCCCTCGGTGCCGCCCTGAGCGATCTACAGACACCCCAGGACTGAACCGTCCGAGCGGCGGGTGGACCGATCCCCTACTCGGGTTCCGGGGCGTTGTCGGCCACCACGTCCGTCGTCCGGCTGATCGCGGCCCATCGGGCCACAGTGGCGTAGAGCTCCTCGGGATCGATGGGCTTGGCCGCGAAGTCGTCCATTCCGGCCTTCAGGCACTCGGCCCGGTACTCGGCTCCGGTGTTGGCTGTCAGGGCCACGATGGCCATGCCGGCGAAGGCCGGATTGCCGCGGATCCGCTTGGAGGCCGTCAACCCATCCATGTCCGGCATCTGCATGTCCATGAGCACGACGTCGAACCGGCCGTGACGATCGAGCTGGTCGAGCGCCTCGAGGCCGGTGTCGGCCACCTCTACCTGCACACCTACCGCTTCGAGGATCTCCACGACGACAAGCTGGTTGAACGGGTTGTCCTCGGCCACGAGCACGTGCACCCCGTCCAGCACGGCCCACTGCTCGGCCAGATCCGTAGTCGTGTCACGCGCAGTCGGCACCGCAGATGCATCGGTGACGGCGAACCGCGTATCGAACAAGAAGGTGCTGCCCACCCCGACCTCGGACTCCACCGCGATGTGGCCACCCATCTGTTCCACCAAGCTCTTGCAGATGGCGAGGCCGAGACCGGTGCCACCGAACTGGCGGGTCGTGGTGGCATCGGCCTGGGAGAACTCGTCGAAGATGTGCTCGAGGTCTCCTGTGGCGATTCCGATCCCGGTGTCCACCACGCGGAATTCGAGGGTGACCGACCGCTCGTCGCGCTCTTTCAGCTCCACGACGACCTGGACGGATCCGCGGCTGGTGAACTTCTTGGCGTTGCTGGTCAAGTTAAGGAGTACTTGCTCGAGCCGGAACGCGTCCCCGATCAGGTACTGAGGGATGTCGGGGGCACACTCGATGGAGAACCGCACATCCTTGGCCTCGGTCAGGGTCCCGGTGACGGCCCGGATCTTCTCGAGGGTGCCCAAGAGGTCGAACGGTTCGAGATCCAACTCGAGGGCTCCAGCATCGAGTTGGGAGAAGTCACGGATGTCCGAGACCAGCTGGAGCAGGTGGCGGGCGGCGATGTCGGTCTTGACCGCGTACTCGTGCTGCTTAGGCTCCAGGCCAGCCTCGAGGCTGAG
>CAIVIS010000288.1 GCA_903906055.1 uncultured Acidimicrobiaceae bacterium | reverse complement strand
GTGGAACGGGAAAGGTCGGCATCGGTCAGATTCATCCCGGAAAAGGAACAGTTCTTGACCGTCGACTCGGACAGGTCGAGTCCCGTCAGATCCTTGGCGCTGGTGAACGGCCACACGTGTGTGAATTTGCCGCTGTCGGGGGACACCAAGATGTTCGGCAAACCGTTGTCGGTGCAGTCGATGGTCGCGCCAGAGAGATCTGCGTGAGCTCCGATCAGGAACCCGTTCCGCAAGTCCCAGCCCGTCGGCAACGTCGCCGGAGTTCCAGAGACTGGGCCTAGCTTCGCACCAGCGAGGTCCGCTCCGGCGAGCTGCGCACCAGAAAGATTGATACCGGGGGACGCATCACCGGTTGGGCGAGCATCAGGGCCCAACAGGTATCCCGAGGTCAGCACCCACCCAGTAGGAAGGTCAGCAGGAACACCGCTGGTTCCCCCTGATCGCACGCCGGTGAGCGTGACCCCGGCCAGGTGGACTCCTTGCAAGTTGACACCCGAGAGATCCTTGTTGCTCAGATCAGCACCCGAGCCGATCAAGAACCCCCCTCGGAGGACCCAGTTCGCTGGTAGCACGGGCGAACCGGTCGTACCGCCGGATCGCACGCCGGTCAGATCGAACCCGGTGAGGTCGACGCCGTTGAGGTTCGATCCAGAGAAATCAGCTGAGGGTCCAACTAGGAAACCGTTCCGCATCTGCCAGCCGGCCGGAAGCGTCGCCGGTCCAGACGTGATCCCACCGGACTGAACACCACGGAGATCGACGCTGGACAGGTCAAGGCCTGACAGGTTGGCGGCACGGAGGTTCGCTCCCGACAAGTCGATGGTTCCCTCGACGTACCGGCCGTTCTCACCTGACCCAGCAGGCTCGTAGTACCACCCGGTGGGAATCGGGTAGCCCCCAGTGGCAAATAAGCACGCCAGATCGCAGCCCGGGCTCGCGGCGAACGAGCGGGGATGCAGATTGAGGCCGGAGAGGTCGACGCCGGACAGGTCAGCACCCGGTCCGACAATATGACCTTGATAGACCGACCACTTCTGGGTTGGCCGGGTCCTCTCATCGCAACCATCTGCCGATCGGTAACAGTTGGGAGTGAGCACGGGGTTGCCGATGATCCCCCCCGACTTGACGCCGTACAGATTGGCGTCCACCAGATAGGCGTTGGTCAGGTCGGCACCGGTCAGGTCGGCACCGGTCAGGTCGGCGTTGGCCAACAAGGCGCCACGGAGATTGGCGTTGGCCAACTGTCCATCGCGGACATTCGCCCCTGGACCGAGGAGGTAACCGTTGGCCAACATCCATTCGGTCGGAAGCGCAGGGTTGCCGCTGACGCCCCCCGACTTGACCCCGTACAGATCGGCCCCGGAGAGATCGACCCCCGTCAAGTCAGCTCCGGTGACCGTCACCCCTCTCCATAACGCATTCCTGGCCGTTGCCCCAGCCAAGTTGGCGCTGCTGAGATCGTCTCCGGAGAGGTTCGCTCCATCGAGTGTGGCACCGGTGAGATCGGTGCCGGCGAGATTCGATCCCGAGAAGTTGGAGTTTGAGAGGTCCGCACCACGGAGATCCAGGCCGGTCAGTTCGCCACCGGTCAGTCCACTCAGGTCCACCCGACCCGCGTCCGGACCTACCCCTACGAGGCCAGCCGCAGAGTCCAAAGCGAAGTCTGCGACCGCAGAGGCACTCCCTCCTTCAATGGCTGCCTGAAGGTCTTCCTGGGTGAGGCCGACTGAGGATTTAGTGGACAGATCCACACCCGGACCCATCAGGTAGCCATTGACCAACTTCCAGTTCGGCGGCAACTGAGGGGGATTTGGGTCGGCATAATCTCCGCCGGACCTCACCCCGGCAAAGGTCGCTCCGGTGTACCAATTCGCTGGCCACCCAGGCCCCGATGGAACTGTCTGTATACCGCTCAGGTTGGCACCGGTGAGAATCGTCCCGGCCAGGTTGGCGCCAGTGAGGTCAGCGCCTGTGAGGTCAGCGCCTGTCAAGTTTGCCCCCGCCAGGTTCGCCCCTTGGAGATGGGCGCCGCGCAGATCGACCCCTCCCGTTGGCCCCGTGAACTTTCCGCCTGCTGCGCTAAAGATCTTGCTGACACCTTTGGCAACCAACTGTCCTTCGGCATCCGATCCAGCACTGCCGACACCCTCACCGGGCAGAGCGGCGGCAAGCAGGCTCCCTGCCGCCGTCGACACGGCCTTACCGATAACCGCATTGGCGGCCGTGCCCATCAAGGCAGGATCGTCGAAGTGGGCTCCGGAGAGATCTGCCCCTTGGAGATTGGCGCCAGCCAGATGGGAACCCTCGAGGAATGCTCCATGGAGGTGCACTCCGGGCAGTTGAACCCCATTGCGCTGTGAGACCGAATTGAAGAGGAGCAGCGCTGCTTTCGGAACAATGTGGTACCTACCGATCCAGCCTTCGGTCTGGCCATCATGGAAGCCTCCCGAATCGCATGCGTTGGCAATGGTCTGACCGCATGGGCCAGAGCCCAGGTTGCCCCCTGCCAACTCCCCGGCTGCGGTAGCCCCCGCCACACTCGTTCCCGCCACCTGGATCCCGACGAAGGAGACCAGGGTGGCCAGCACCACCAAGAGTGCGGACATAGCTCGCAACCAGTTCGGTCGGCCTCGGTCGCCACTAGTGCTGACCTCAGATGAACGACTGTTCGGTGTCACATTGCCCCTTGTCGCGACCACGGTACTCAGCACTCTTGCCGTGTTCTCAACCACATGACTCCATGATTCGCCAAACTGGGGCCTTTGGTCACTAATGAAGTTCCTCAAAATCCACTTTTCTCACGCAGTGTGGTCACTGCGGCCGCCCGTATGCCATCTGGCCACGCTCCGTGACGACATCGACATCCGTAGCGAGCAGCGAGGGTCTACCTCTGTTTCTGCGCGATGCTTGTGGCGAACGACCATGGACACGAAGCCACCATCTCCGACCACCCGCGCCGCCGTCGAAGAGGGCCGAGTGCCACCCGCCCCGCCGGCGAGTGTGGCCCAGTCCATCCTGGATGCGGCCGTCGACCATCTGGAGAGGGCCGGGGTAGCCGGGTTCCGCACCGAGCAGGTCATCAGGGATGCCCACGCCTCCCACGGGTCTCTCCGCTACCACTTCACCAACCGTGAGGGCCTGATCCGGGCTGCCGAGTACGAGCGCTACCTGCGCCTCGGGATGGGCGAGCGGCCCGAACTACTCGAGATGATGGACCAGGTCGCCACCAACGACGAGTTCTGCGGGTTCATCGCCGCCCAACTCACCCGCATCGCCACCGATCCCGAGACCATCAAGATGCGCCACTCTCGGGTCGCGGTCCACGCCAACGCCCTCGACCGCCCCCAGCTTCTGACTTCCATCAACTGGCTCCAGGACGGCTACTTCACCACGCAGACCGAGGTCCTGGAGCGAGCCCAGGCCCGAGGCATCATCAACCCCGACCTCGATGTCTACGACTACGCCGCCTTCTTTCATGGTCTGGCCCTGGGACGCACCTTTACCGAGGGAACCGTTGAACCCGATGAATGGCTGGCAGTGGCCATCCCCGCCGCCACCGCTCCCCTGCGCCTACCCTGAACATTGTCGCCGTGAGGCCCTTCGATGGAGAACTCAGCCCCCCGTCCACGGTGACGATCTGTCCGGCCACCCCGAGTGTCTCGATGGTGGCCACTGTTTGGGCCGCCGATTCGGCATCTTTGCGGTACTTGCCGGCCACCGTGGCTCCGTCTGCGGCCAACGCCAGGCCAGTCGCCCGACCGATCCCTCGGCTGCCCCGGTGACCAGGCCCGTGCGCCCAGCCAGCGGGGCACGACCGGCCGGATCTGAAGAGTTGCTCGTCGTGTCACTCATGGGGTCGCCCTGTCTTGCCGGAAGGGGTGGATTTCGGCCATGCTTCCCCCGTTGCGCCACTACGTCGACGTGGGTGATCCGGGGGAATCGTGCTGCACCTACCCCGGCGCCCCAACTGGGCGCAGAACCATCAGTCACACGCTTGTGAAACACGTACATCCAACTCAGCTCACATCCACCATAGGAGGACATCATGGGAATGCTCGACGGCAAGGTTGCCATCGTCACCGGCGCAGGTCGGGGTATCGGACGCGAGGAGGCCCTTCTGCTGGCCTCTGAGGGTGCCAAGGTCATCGTCAACGACGTCGGCGGATCGCTCCAGGGTGAAGGTGACGACAAGAGCCCGGCCGAAGAGGTCGTAGAACTCATCAAGTCCGGCGGCAGCGACGCCGCCGTCAACACCTCCGACGTCTCGTCGTGGGACGGGGCCAAGGCCATGATCGACCAGGCGGTCGACACCTTCGGTCAACTCGACATCCTCGTCAACAACGCGGGCATCCTGCGCGACAAGATGTGCTTCAACATGGAGGAGTCCGACTGGGACGACGTCATCCGCGTCCACCTGAAGGGCCACTTCGCCCCTGCACGCCACGCCGCTGTCTACTGGCGGGGCCGGGCCAAGGCTGGCGAGGACGTCACCGGGCGCATCATCAACACCAGCTCGGAAGCTGGACTGTACGGCAACGCCGGCCAGGCCAACTACTCGTCCGCCAAGGCCGGCATCGCCTCGATGACCTGGGTGCTAGCTCGTGAGCTCGGCCGCTACGGCATCACCTGCAACTCCATCTCCCCACGGGCCCGCACCCGGATGACCGAGGACATCTTTGGCGAGATGGGCAAGACCGAGGACGGCTTCGACAAGTTCGACCCGAAGAACGTGGCCCAGCTGGTCACCTTCCTGGCCACCGACGAGGCCGCCGACATCAGCGGCCAGAACTTCATCGTCTACGGCGGCGACATCTGGGCCACGGGCGGCTTCAAGGCCATCGGCGAGATCCACAGCGACACCATGTGGACGCCGGCAGCACTGGCTGCAGCCAAGGGCGATCTCTTCAAGGGCATCTCGTCAGGAGTCCCCCCATTCAGCCTGGTCTGATCAGTACCGTCCGCAGAGCGGACCGAACGGTGCCGATATGGGCACCTTGAGCGGCCACACCGTCCGACCCCGTCACCAGGTGGCGGGGTCGGTTCGCGTCCCCGGGCTCACGTGACCCACGAGACCACCAGATGACTCGGGCGAAGCGGTTCAGCCTCGAGTGGGCACGGTGGCCGTGGCTTCGCCCACGACCTTCTCTTCGCCAGCCGCGTTTCGGAGCCGGACGTCGAGGTCGATCAAGTGGTCATCGCCCTCGGTGCGCTTTCCCGTGACCACGATCGACGAGCTGAGCTCTTCGTCCGGCCAGGTCTGGCGGGCGAACCGAACGGTGAAGCGGGCAATGTTGCCGACCCCGACGTAGTCAGTAATGGCCGTGCCGAGGAGGCCCATCGAAAACATTCCGTGTCCGAACACACTGGGCTGGCCGGCGGCCGTTGCCTTGACCTCGTCGTGATGCATCGGGTTGTAGTCCGACGATGCGCCGGCGTAGGCGACCAGGTCGGTCCGGGTGAGGACACGGGTGAGCGTCGGGGCTGCATCGCCCTCGTTGACGTCTTCGAAGTACAGCACTGCATCAGCCAAGGTCTCGTCCTTCCGTCCGCGGCCACCACGAGGTGTCCCGCTCCTGCACTGCGATTCTGGCACTGTCGGCGCCCACCCACACACGACACCGTCTGGTGGGCGACACTCGGGGCCGGCGGCGGTGCCTCGGAGCCTCGGCCGGTACCTGGTCGGGGGCTCGCTCGGTCATCGTCCGGGCTCCGGATCCCGGGGCAGTCCGAGGAGGCGCTCGCCGATGACGTTGCGCTGCACCTCGCTGGTGCCCCCGGCAATCGTCATGCACTTCGACTGCAGTACCCCGTAGGCGGACATGAAGGCGTCCCCCTCATAGAGCGCGCCGTCTGGCCCGCAGATGTCGAGTCCGAATTCGTGCACCCGCTGGTCGAACTCGGCCCCGAGCAGCTTGCGCACGCTCGACTCCGACCCGGGCTGCAGCCCGCCCACCGACCGGAGCGTGGCTCGCATCCCCAGCTGGGCCAGCGACTGGGCCTCGGCCAGCAGATACCCGAGCCGATCGAGCGTCACCGGGTCCTGGAGTTCTGGGCTGGCGGCCACCCGGTGCAGCACGCCCTCGAGCGCGCCGCCGAAGGCCGAGTCCGACGAGAGCGACACCCGCTCATTGGCCAGGGTGGTCCGGGCCAGCTTCCATCCGCCGTCGATCTCCCCCACCACGCAGTCGTCGGGCACGAAGCATTCGTCGAAGAAGACCTCGTTGAACAGTGCATCCCCGGTGATCTCCCGGAGCGGCCGGATGTCGATCCCTGGTGACTTCATATCCACCAAGAAGTAGCTGATGCCCCGGTGCTTGGGCACGTCCGGATCAGTGCGGGCCAAGCAGATCCCCCAGTGGGCCCGCTGCGCCACCGACGTCCACACCTTCTGTCCGGTGAGCGACCAGCCACCGTCGACCCGGACGGCCCGGGTGGACAGTGCGGCCAGGTCGGATCCCGCCCCGGGCTCGCTGAACAACTGGCACCAGATGTACTCGCCCCGCAGAGTCGGCCCCACCCAGCGCTCGGTCTGCTCGGGGGTGCCGTGGGCCATGATCGTGGGCAGGGCCCAGGCGGCCACAGCCAGGTTGGGCCGCTTCAGATCGGCCTCGGCGCAGACCTGATCGATCACCAACTGCTCGACGGCTCCGGCATCCCGCCCCCATGGAGAAGGCCAGTGCGGGGCCAGGAGCCCGCTGTCGGCCAGCGCCCGGTGGCGAGCCAGCGGGTCCTCGATGGCGGCGATCTGGGTGACCAGCGTGCTGATTTCCGTCCGGAGTGCCTCGGCCTCGGGGGGCAGGTCGATGGTCAGCCGGCGGCGCCAACCGGCCAGGGCCAGTCGGGCCGACTCGGCCCGCAGTGGGGCCGTGCCCCCGATGAGCTGACGCAGGGTGGTGGATCGGCGTAGGTGTACGTGGGCGTCGTGCTCCCAGGTGAACCCCATTCCTCCGAGCACCTGGATAGCGCCCTTGGCTGCCTCGACGTAGCCGTCGATGGCTAACACTGCGGCCAACTGCACGGCCAGGCTCCCCTGGTCCGTCTCGTCGCCTGCAGTGGCTCCGACTTCGGCTTCGAGGACCATGGCGGCATCCCAGGTGGCAGCCACTGCTTGCTCGACGGCCACCAACATGTTGGCCAACCGGTGCTTGATCCCTTGGAACTGGCCAACGGGACGACCGAACTGCTCGCGGGTGCGGGCGTGCTCGGCGGCCGAATCCAGGCACCACCGTGCCCCGCCGGCGGCTGCAGCCGACAAGACCACCAGCGCCAGGTCGCGCACCGTGCCGGTGGTGGTCCCCTCCAGCACCATCTCCGGTGCCACGCGGACCAAGTCGAGGTTCCACGAAGCACACGGCCGGGTCAGGTCGAAGGTGGGTAGCTCGGTGACGTCCGCGGCTGTCGTTCGTTCCAGGACGACCCAGTGGGTGTCGTCGCCCATAGTCACCGGGGCCAAGGCGTGGGTAACGATGGCGCCATGAACGAGTGGCCGGAGCAGACCGCTGACCACCAAGGTGCCATCGGCATCACGGGTACCGGTGAGGCCGGCCGGTGCCACCGGGGAGCCATCAGCGGTTGCCGTCGGGATCACCAGAGTCGCCGTCAGCGAGCCGTCGGCCAGTCCGCCCAACAGCGCCCGGACCGGCTCCGACCCAGTGGCCATCTGCGAAGAGGCCAGCACTCCGGCGACGATGGCGGTGGTGTCCCACGGACCCACTGCGGCTGCCCGACCGAGCTCCTCGGCCACTACGGCCAGCTCCACCAGCCCAGCACCTTGTCCGCCGAACTCCTCGGCCAGGTGGATGGCCAGCAGGCCTTGCTCGGCCAGATCACCCCAGTAGGGAGGGAGGACATCGCTCCCGGACTCCAACGCGGCCCGCACCGCATCGTTGACCAGGCGGGCCTCGGCCCAGCCTTGGACGGCAGTACGCAGCTCTTCGTGCTCGTCACGGATGCCGATGGCCATGGATCAGGCCCCGAAGAGATGGAGCAGGTGGTCGATCGAGAAGACGGCCCACGAGTGGGTACCGAAGGCCACGACTGCAGCCAGGATCATCATCAGGTTCTGCCCCTGCTCAGCCCAGTCGTGGATCATCAGCACCAGGTACAGCAGGTTGAGCAGGATCCCGAAGATCAGGGCGATGGGGGTCAGGAAGCCGAATACCAGGCCGAGGCCGAGGGCGAGCTCAGCGAAGACCACGATGTAGGCCATGGGGATCGGGTGAGGCCGGACGACCTTGTCGAAGCCGGTCTTGACGAAGCCCCACTTGTGCTTTTCGGCCACCGAGCCGCCCCACTCGATGCCAGAGCCGCGCTTCAGCCAGCCTCCGAGGTCCTTATGGGCGAAGCTCTTGATCCACCAGAGGCCGAGGC
>CAIVIS010000287.1 GCA_903906055.1 uncultured Acidimicrobiaceae bacterium | reverse complement strand
CAAGAACTGGCGCTCCGATGGCTCGATGAACTGGCTGCAGATCTCTCGGACAAGATCCGACCCCCGGAGGTTCGCACGTTGGGCCGCACGCTCAAGCGCTGGCGACTGGAGATCACCGCCTGGCACGACTGCCACTTCTCTAGCGGACCGACCGAAGCAATTATCAACCTGAGCAAACGCGTCAAGCGCGTCGCCTTCGGGTTCACGTCGTTCCGGAACTACCGAATCCGCTCGCTGCTCTACGCCGGCAAGCCCGATTGGTCACTGCTCGGATCAATCACACCCCGCTGAAATCCGAAGGGCCCCTTTTTCGAACGCCTGGATTATCACCCACACGCTCCTATTTCGCACGCGACACCCAAGCCTGATTCACACCTCTTGAACGGGTTCTTCACGACATCCGCTACGAGGACCCGGACCCGACGATTCGCGGTAGCGCCCTGAACGACGCCTGCATGACCAGGTGTCGTCCTTCGTGGAGCCAGCAGCATCCTGCTCGGGTAAGCGTGGCAGGCCCGCTCGACTCCACTGCTGAGTCCACGTCCTACGGCATAGGTGCACCAGCAAGGGACGCCAAACCATCAGCCATCGTCACGAGGTCATCGGCGAACTCGAGTTCGTCCACCCACCGACGTGGCAGGACGCTGTCCCCTAGATACGCGCCGACGAGTGCGCCGGCCATGGCCGCCACCGTGTCCGCGTCTCGGCCGCCCGATACGGCGGTTACCAAGACCTCTTCGGCGTCCTCGGGCGACTTGAGGAAACACCACACGGCCGCTGGCAGCGATTCGAGGACGAACGCCCCGTTGTAGAGACGATCGAACGCCTCCCGCCGCGACAACCCGAGGAGGTCGGGAACTCTGCGCAGTTGTTCCACGAGCCGAACCGGAGTTTTTGTTGCGCCCTCTCGCCGTTCCGGTGCACCCGGGTCATACACGTCGTCGATACCGGCCGCCATGGCCGCGAGGAATGCACCGACATCGAGGGAACCAGCCCGCGAATCCAGCGCCAACGAAACTGCGAGGGCCTGTGCGACGGCACCCGCCACGGCCATGGGGCCGATGTGAGTGACCACCGCACTGAGGGCGGCGGCCCGACGCAACTGGTCGGGCCGAGTCGCGTAGACCAAGCCGATTGGGGCCACCCGCATCGCAGCGCCGTTCCCATCGGACTCTACGCCCGCATACCACCAGGGGACCCCTTCATCGAGACGTTCCACTGCGGCAGTCGTCGCCAGGCCCTTGCCTCGTCCAATGGGCAGCCATTCGACCAAGCGCCTGGCTAGATCCTCCGGGTCGACCTCGCCGTTGGCCAGCAAGGAGTCACTTACCACCATGGTCAGCTGAGTGTCGTCCGTGACGGTACCGATCGGGCCTTTCGTCCACCCATGCCACTTCCGAAAATCCCGAACAGGAGCGAAATGGGCGGCAACGGTTCCGGCCGACCGCCCCTCGACTGGTCGACCCAATGCATCGCCGATGGCCCCGGCGAGGAGGCTGCCACGGAAGCGAGCCCGGTAATCGACGTCCTGTTGCCACTCCAATGGGGGGCGTGCCGCCTCATCCCACGTCGGAGGCAGGAGGCCCATCATTTCCAAGTGCTGGAGGTCGTCTTCCGTCACGTCAGCCGATATGCGACTCGAGCGGTTCGGACAGCAAGAGGTGTCTCGGTCCCGCCAAGGTCACCATTCACGTTCCAAATAGTGAGCATGTCCCAAACTGTAACCGCGACTTGCTCTCGGACGTTGGGCTCGGAGTGGGGCCACGACCCAATGGGACCCTCGGTTCGCACATCCCGACACTTCGGGCGAAGCGTCTAGCTCGATCACGCCAAGGGGCAACTACGCCGATCCGCCCTCTGTCCGGATCGTCACTGTTCAGCAGGGCGGTCGGCCACAGGAAATCCAGATTCGTGGCCGGTGCGTGCTGGCGCCTGCGAGGGCCGTTCAAGGCGTCCCGTGGATCAACTGGTCGACTGGTCGT
>CAIVIS010000286.1 GCA_903906055.1 uncultured Acidimicrobiaceae bacterium | reverse complement strand
GGCGGCACTGGCCCACGGCGACCTCTTGCAGTTACCCGTCGAGCTGTTTCCCTACAGCCCGTTCGGTCAGCGTGCGTGGGCGCTGCGGGAGACCGTCACCGCCTACGACGCCTGGTACGTCTCCCTGGCTGAAGAGCTGGGCGCTCCCATGGCCACGTTGGATGCACGGCTCAGCCGTGCGAGCGGTCCGACGTGCCGGTTCCTACTCCCACCCGACACCGTCTGACCCGACCGACGTTCCTGAACACACCGCACACACCGGGACACCGCCAGCGGTGACGTCGCACAGTGCGAGCCGACGTCGCCGTCCTTCACTCATCCACCGGATACCACTGGTCGCGGCCCCTGCGCACCCAACTGTGCGGATCCTCGCCCGTGCACACCCGGTTCGCCTCGTCGCCCAGGGGCAAACAGCATCCACCGAGTGCCACCTCGCCTCGCTCCGCCTGCTCGAACAGTTCGAAGTCGGGCATCCCATAGATGATCTGAATGGTCGGCTCCCCGCACGTCGGACACTTCAGACTGCGTTGCTTGATCGCTGGCCGTGGCGAACCCGGGCTGCCATCTGCATTCCAACTTTCTTCGAACACGGACAGTCCATCTATCGGTGCTGCTGGAGACATCTCCATGGCACGACCCCTCGTTGTTCCGGCGCCACCCGACTGATGGGCGCGACCCTGCTCCACCATCACATGCGGATGTGACATCGACTCGGAGCCATGTCCAGGCCCGCCACCGCACACCACGAGAAATCAGGCTCCAGGCCTGATTGACTAAAGGGATGACTACGACCGCGGATCCCCAGGCAGCGTCAACTACCGCAGCAGCTTCGCCTGCTTCGCCAGTCTCGATCGCTTCGACGGCCGACACGTTGCGGGTCGCCTACGACGAGGGGCTCACCCTTCCTCTGGCCTGGCGTCGTCGTCAGCTCGAACAGATGGTCCGGATGCTCGAAGAGAACGAGGATGCGTTCCTCGAGGCCCTCCGGACCGACCTGGGAAAACCAACGGTCGAGGGGTTCATCACCGACATCGCCTTCGTGACCGGAGAGATCCGGTTGATGCTCAAGAACCTCGGCAAGTGGACCCGCCCCAAGCGGGTCTCCTCGCCCCTGGTGACGCTTCCCGCCCGGTCGCGCTTGATGCCCGAGCCGCTGGGTGTGGTGCTGGTGATCGCTCCGTGGAACTATCCCATTCAGCTCTTGTTGGTGCCGGCCGCCGGGGCCATCGCCGCTGGCAACGCCGTAGTCATGAAGCCGTCCGACGCCTCGGCTGCCACCTCGGCCATCCTCGGGAAGCTCGTGCCTGAATACATGGACAACTCGGCCATCGCCATTGTCGAAGGTGGCATTCCTGAGACCACTGAGCTGTTGGCCCAACGCTACGACCACATCTTCTACACCGGTCACGGCGCCGTAGGCCGGATCGTCATGGCTGCCGCCGTGGCCAACCTGACCCCCGTCACTCTCGAGTTGGGGGGCAAGAGCCCGGCCATCATCGACCGGTCCGCCAACTTGAAGGTGGCAGCCCGCCGGATCGCCTGGGGCAAGTGGTTGAAT
>CAIVIS010000285.1 GCA_903906055.1 uncultured Acidimicrobiaceae bacterium | reverse complement strand
CTCCCCGTCGGCACCTAGGTGCTCCCATCCCGTGTGTTCGATCTCCACCCGGGTCCCCTGCCCATCTGAGGACGTGAATCGGACCGACACTTCGGTGGCATCGGACCGATCGCGGCGCAGGTGCCACAGGTAGCCGAGCCGGTTCGGTGGCTCCCACACAGTGACTTCGCCCCACTCGTGCTCGACGCCATCAGAGGTGCGCTCGTAGATTCTGCCGCCGACGCCGGGCTCCAGGGTCACGTGCACCTCGCGGCTTGCGGTGACGGTGTGGTCCGTCGGCCACCAGGTGTCGATCCGATCGGTCCAAAGGGCGAAGGCGCGCTCTGGTGAGCAGGAGACGTCGAAATCGAGCCGGAGAGGACTGGTCACTTGTCGGTTCCTTCCTCGGTGTTGTCGGCCAGCAGTCGGAACCGAATGGCGACATCACCCCAGACCCGCTCGAGGTAGGTCTGGACAGCCTGGAGTCCCTGCTCGTGGAGGTGGTAGATCCGCCGGGTGCCCTCGGCCTGCTCGGTCACGAGGCCGGCATGGCGCAGGAGTCGGAGGTGACGGGAGACAGCTGGACGACTGATGGGCATGGCTTCGGCCAACTCAGAGACGGCTTTGTCCCCCTCGCCCAGCAAGCGGAGGATCTCCCGGCGGTTGGGGTCGCCGAGTGCCTCGAACGGGTCGCCTGCGGGTATTGCTGCCACTGGCACGGCGTCACCCACCTCGCCCAGCGTGCGCCGTCGGCGGCGTGACTAGTGCGACCGTGGCTACCGCTTCGTTGATGAGTAACACAATGGTTACCGTAACTGTTCCGTTACGGATATACAACCGGTAGTCCCGACAGTTTCAGGACTACCCTCCGATGCCCGCGAGGCCGGTCCTTTGGGACAGCGCCACCTGGACCACTTCATCCACCAGGTCCACCCCGCTCAACTCGCCGACATACGCCAGATCTCGGGGCCAGCAATTGACCTCCAGCACTACGGCGCGACCCTGGTGGCGGATCACATCGACCGCCCCGTAGGTCAGCCCGAGCACTACGGTGCCATCGATGGCCACCTGAGCCGCCTCCGGGTCGTCAACCGCTTCAGCAGTGGCATTTGCCCCGTTGGTCACGAACCCGGTGAGGGCTCGCCTACGTGTGATCGAACGAGCCACACCGTCAATGACAACCACCCGCACATCCTCGCCGGCGCCGTCCGCCATCGGTTGGAGCAACTCAGTCCCGACTGCTCCTGACGGACCGAGCAATCGGTCGCCAGACAGGTGGCGACGGGCTGCGTCCACGGTTGCATGCGACTTCACCCCGTCCCCATTTGACCCGGCGGCCGGTTTGGTCACCATCGGACTCCCCCAGGGGGGCATCGCTACGGCCCGCGCTCCCCATGGGTGCGCCCGGGTGGGAAGAACCGGCACCCCGGCACCCGCCAACAAACGGGTCGTCTCCACCTTGTCGATGCAGAACTCACTGGATTCCACCGAGTTCACCACGGCAGTACCGATTCCCTCGAGGACCCGCAGCGCCGGGCGACAGAAGGCGAACGAACGGTTGATCCCTTGAGGCAGCACTGCACCCGGAAGCACGGCATTCCCTCGGTGCAGGATGCGGGCCCCTGAATCATCTACTTCAACGGCCAACTCGCGCGGGGACCAGACCGCTGCTGCTGCACCGGCCGCTTCAGCTCGGGCCACCATGTCCAGAGCCTGAGGCGCAGGATTGTCGTGGTGGGCCAGGACGACCAGGTCGAATGGGGACATGACATCAGTCTGCCCGCCGGTGCCGTTTGTCCGAGCGCGTGCAGCGGGTCATCGATGCACGTCGGCGCCGGGATCCACAGTCCGACGGATGCTCTCGCAGGGATGCGTGTCGATGCCCCACCTCGTGATCGCGGCCAGCGCCCGGGCCATGACCGCGGCGTTCGACCGGGCCAACCGGATCGACGCTGCGATCGATGACCTGGTGGCCTTCATCGACCGGGACGACATTGGGCGAGAACTCCCTGAAGGGAGCACCTGCACACCCTCGATGCACAGGGGTCTGCACGCCAGGGGCGCGTTCAGGCCGTCGAGGGGTTACCTCAGGTGGCTACATCAGTGAGGAGGAGACCTTCGTGGCCACCAGTGACTACCTAGGGTGAGAGTGTCACCTTCGGGACTGGCCAACTGTCGCTCAAGTGCCGTGAAGGCGGCGATGACCTCGGGTGCCTCGAATGCTCTGTTTCGGCGTCCGACGTTCACCTGGCGGAGTATCCCCGCATCCACGAGTCGCTGGATGGCGGCGGCTGCAGGTTTGAATGTCCGGCCAATGAGCGTGGCGGCGCTGTCGGCGGACAGGATCGGCGCACCGGGAAGCACCCGGAGGAGCACATCCGTTCCCGAGTTGGCACGGACCGTACCGAGTTGTTCGCGCCATTGCGCCTGCAGCCCAGCCACTCGTCGTTCATATGCGCTGGCATCAGCGACAGACCTCGTACAGGCGCTGGCAAACCGGCCGATCCACGTGTTGAGCCCGTCGATGGCGGCAGGGGACATTGGCGATCCGACATACCGGAACAGCGTCAATCCGTTGATGTAGCTCTGTGCCCACGTGGCGAGCACCAGCGACACAGGGGGGAGCGTTCGGAGCGCGAGTCCCCGACGTCGAAGCACAAGGTGGATCAGGGCTCGACCAGTTCGCCCGTTCCCGTCCACGAACGGGTGGATCGTCTCGAACTGGGCGTGGGCAATTGCCGCCTGCGCAACGGCCGGGAGATCGTCCGTGCAGCAAAAGGCACACAGATCTTCGAGGAGTTCGGAAACGAATTCTGGAGGAGGAGGAACGAAGACGGCTGAACACGGGTTGTAGGCGCTCCCACCAATCCAGTTCTGTTGGTCTCGGGGGATGCCTCCGTGCTGCTCCAGCCGTGTGCCAGCAAGAAGGCGACGGTGCATTCCGAGGAGGAGGTCCACGGTGATGGGATCACCGACGGAGACGCTCTCGACCGCAAACACCATGGCGTCGATGTTGTTGAGAACCTCTGCTGCAGTGACGTCGCTTGGGGATGTGTGCATCCCACGGACCACCTCGGCATGGAGCAGGCGTCGTGCACCCACTTCCAGCCCCTCGATCCGCGACGACGCAACGGCTTCGGCACGCAGCAGGATGCGAGCGAGCGCCTCAGTATCAACAAGGGCATTCGCCTCGACGTTCAGACGGGCGATGGCCGCTTCAGCATCAGCGACGTCTGCGGCGACCTCGCCCTCTAGGAAGAACCGCCGTCCCATGAGATGATCGGGGACATACGCTTCGTAGTCGCACGACCGGCTGTCCTTGCGAGGAAGCCCGTAGCCGCCGACATCGCTGCTCCAACGTCGCTTCGTCACCGTAGACATGGAATCTCCTTGTTGGAAGTTAGTATACAACCTCCAATATGAATCGGCTTAGTTGGCGTTCGTCCGTTCCCGGCGCTCCAGGTTTCGGTCAGCGCCCACGCAAGGTCAGCGACGGGGTCGACTCT
>CAIVIS010000284.1 GCA_903906055.1 uncultured Acidimicrobiaceae bacterium | reverse complement strand
GAGGGCCACGAAGGGCATGGGGAGCCACTTGGCCAAACCGGTGGCGTCTTTGTCGAGGGTGGGCGCGTTCACGTGAGGCCTCCTTGGCCGGATTATCACCGGAAGCAAGGAACCGGGGAACTGGTGGGAGGCGACCGAGGTCGCCCGATGGTCGTCGATCCTATTTGCGATACCTACTGGACCGTCCCGCTCGACTGCGTAGGGTCCTTTGGCCCTAGCCGTCAGGTCTACATACCACCGAGAATTGTCGGCGGAGCCGAAGCGATGACGAGGAGCTGTAGCGATGACGAGAGGATCGCCATGAATCGAGTCTGGGCCATTTCGGCTGCAGTTTTCCTAGCGGCCATGGGGTTCGCGGTGGGCGTGGCACCGGGTCCGGCCGGGGCGGCGGCCTACACCGTCACCAGCACCAACATGTGTGGAGGGGCCGGCACCTTTCAGCAGGCACTGCAAGAGGCGAATGCCAACCCGGGACCGGACACGATCACGTTCGCCCCAGGCCTCGTGGTCAATGCCTGGACCTGCAACTCGCTCCCGGCACCGATCTACGTCTACCCGCTTTCGGTCACCGACACAGTCACCATCATCGGCAGCGGAGCAACCATCGCTGGTGGTCAGATCTTCGTCAACAGTGCCGGACGAGTGAACGATCCGAACAGCTGTCCGAGCCGCACTGCCGGTACCTTGGCGGCCTCGATCTCTGTGGGTTTCCTCGAGGTGGGGACTTTTGACGTCGACAACAGCGCTATTGCGCTCACGGTGAGTGGGCTCAACTTCTCCGGCATGCCATCGCTCTTCCTCGTGGAGAAGAACGCGTCGCTCTCCTTGAGCAACTCGACGGCGGACAAGACCATGTCGTTCAACAACGACTGCACCCGGCCGCCGATCCAGTCCACGGAAGGCAACGTGACGCTCAGCGGCGTCGTGTTCCACGACTCATCGACTCCAGCACTCCATGTCGACGATCCAAACTCGGACTCTGCAGTTGTCGTCGGGTTGGGTAGTGGAGCCCTGGCGATGGATCACGTGACGATGGACTACAACTTTTCGGGGCGGGCGGTCATCTGGGGTGGTGCCACGGCCAAGATCGCCAATAGTCAGTTCTACGAATCTGGCGGACTCTGGCTCAACGGCGCCAACAGCGAAATCATCAACTCGGTGTGGCGCACGGACAGGCAGAAGGCCACGGATCGCATCATCTCGACGACCGGCACCGCTCGAATCGACGCCAGCACCTTTTACTGGAGCCAGCCCGAGTGCGGCGGGTGTGCGAGCCCCTCGCTCGGGTTCGCCACCGCCGGGTCGGGCCAGTTCGACTTCCATTCCACGGCCATCGGTGCCGGTGCCGACTACCCCGGGGCTGCGCCGCTGCTATGGGGCAACACCTCCACAGGGTTCACCTCGGACGCGCTCACGTGGGTCCAGCCGACCGGGACCCAGGACGCCTCGGCGATCGGCCTGATCCTCCCGAACGCGCTCACCGATGCACCCGGGCTGAACTCGTCGTTCGTGGCGTCGCTCACCAACGGCGATATCGCCGATGTCACGCCCCTGAACGGAACGATCGCCACTCCAGGCGTCCTCGTCGATGCCGTCGCCAATGCCACGTGCACGACACCGAACGATGCCAACAAGCTCATCGATCCGATCGACTCGACATGCATCACCACCGATGTCTTCGGCAAGCCCCGCTGGGATGCTGGCAACAACCGCCGGGACATCGGTGGCGTCCAGACAGCCCAGTCGCCACATCTGGCGGTCTCGTCGGTCACGGCGGATATCGGCCTCAGTTGGAATCGTCCCCCGGACCCCGGATCGGGGGCCATCATTGGCTACAGGGTCACCTATGTACCCGTAGCCGGTGGGACACCTTCGACGGTCGACGTATCTGGGGCCGACTCGACGACCACCGCGGTCACCGGCCTGACGCTTGGAACCCCGTATCGCTTCACGGTCGTGCCGTTGAACGGCGTCGGCCCGGGCACACCGTCCAACGAGGTCCAAGCGACGCCGATCGGGCCGGTTGCCGCACCCACGGTGACAGCAACGGGAGGGGATGGGTCGGTGCAGGTGTTCTGGCCCGAGCCGTCCCTCGGAGGACATTCCGGTCCGCCTAGTTACTACGTGACCTTCCGTCCGACCGGCACGACGACCTGGTTCGCCGGTCCGGGCCCGCTGGCTGGGCGCACAACGACGATCCCCGGCTTGGTCAACGGGACCACGTACGACATCGGCGTGGTGGCTACGTCGACGGACGGCACCCCTGGGGCATTGGCCACCAGTTCTGCCACGCCATCGGGGTCACCGGCTGCCCCGACCGTGTCGGCCACCCCTGGGGGAGCGGGCACCGGCCAGATCACCTTGACGTGGACTCCGCCCGCTGACGGAGGCTCCCCGGTCACCGGCTACCTCGTTCAGTGCCGGGTGGCCGGGTCCAGCACCTGGACGGCGGAGACCACGGTCGGGCTCACTACGTCCTTGACCGTCACCGGGTTGCGGCCGGGCACGGCCTATGAGTGTCAGGTGGCTGCAGTCAATGCAAACGGGACCGGCCCATGGAGCACTTCCGCGTCGGCGACATCGCCGGGGTCGACGCCCACCACCACCACGACCACCACCACCACGCCCACCACGACCACTGTGGCCTCATCGAGCGGGGGCGAGCAGCTCGCAAGCACGGGCAGCGACCTGGCCTTCCTCTTG
>CAIVIS010000283.1 GCA_903906055.1 uncultured Acidimicrobiaceae bacterium | reverse complement strand
CAGCCGGTGCTCCTCCCACGGCAAGCCCCAGTGCACGGTCACCGGCCTCACCAACGGACACTCCTATCTGATCAGCGTGCGGTCAGTCGGCGATGGCGGCACGAGCAAGCCGACCACGACAACGATCAACGCAGGGGTGCCGTGGCCTCCAGGGGTGCCCTCGGGGGTGGCGGGCGATACCACCGCCACTCTCGTATGGCCTGCCCCGTTCTTCTCGGGTGGCGCCTCCGTCACCTCCTACCAGGTGACGTCGAGCACGAGGGGGGCATGTCCAGCATCGTCACCGTTGTGCACGACGCCGACCTCGCACACCGTCGCTGCCACCTGCACGACCACGTCGCTGACGTGCACGGTCACCGGTCTCACGAATGACACCGCTTATACCTTCACCGTAGTGGCCACCAACAAGTACGGGGCCAGTGCCACGTCGGCTACCAGCGCGACAATCACGCCCACGACCATGTCTGGCGGATCGCCCGGAATCGTCTACCTCGGTCCGGTAAACGCCAACCAGGAGTCGACGACTGGGACCGTGCTCCAACGAGACGCCGGCATCAGCGTGGCCCTCCCCAACGGCCGTGATCTATGGATCTTCGGAGACACCTCGTCGTTCTCGGCCGACTCCAATCAGACCCACGCATTCATCGGAGGGAGCACTGCAGCCAAGGGCCGGTACGTCGCAGGGCGGACCCCGACCGCCCTCAAGGACGTTCACCCCGCCTCGACGACAGGGTCGTCGTCGACGGCGCCCTCGCAGTTCATCCCCACCCCGACCGATACCTACATGCCCGACGGCAGTGGACGGCCCTGCACTCCGGCCAACGGCGCCGTCTACGCAGCCCGCTGGCCTACCGGGGCCGTCCTGCTCAGCAATCAGGTGAACATGTTCGTGACATACACCGACGTGTGTGTCACCTCGGGCACGAACTTCACCGTCGAGGGCTGGGGGTTCATGGTGACCACGCTCAAGGGGAGCAAGATCAAGTTCGGGCCTTATGACGTCTTCCCTCCGTCCGCCAAGGGAACCCCTCTGCCTGACAGCCGTGCCTATCAGTCGCCGGTGGTCGCTGACGGCAAGGTGACGATGTTCACCTCGGCCTGCACCTCGCTCTACGTCGCCTGTGCCTCGGGCAGCGTCTCGGTCACCTCGATCGCCGACGATCCGAAAGCGCTGGTCGATCCGGCCAACTACGTGTCCCAACCGGCCACGACTGACGGCACCCAGCCGTGGAAGCCGGTCAACATATCGGTGGCCTCGTATCCGGGCGGACTCCGTCTGATCGAGCAGACCTCCATCGGCGGGGAGTTCACGGTGTTCTCGTCCAAGTCGCCCACCGGGCCCTGGCACCCGTTCCTGACCGGAACGCTCCCCGGGTGCAGCACCACGCCCAAGGGGTTCTGCTACGCGTTCGTCGGCCACCCCGAGTTAGGAAGCAACTCCAGCCTGATCATGTCGTACTTCAAGCCAGACTCGGCCAAGAACATCGACGTGGGACACGTCGACCTGGCCTACGTGCCGGTTCCTGCTCCCTAGGCCGAGCGGTCAGGACCTACGGGTCCCAGGGGTCCCACGGGTCCCACGGGTCCCACGGGTCCCACGGGTCCCAGGGGTCCCAGGGGTCCCACGGGTCCCACGGGTCCCAGGGGTCCCAGGGGTCCCAG
Organism: uncultured Acidimicrobiaceae bacterium; assembly: GCA_903906055.1. GTDB lineage: Bacteria > Actinomycetota > Acidimicrobiia > Acidimicrobiales > RAAP-2 > Bog-756. Next base: position 16,703 of record CAIVIS010000283.1, on the reverse strand, counting down.
AGGACCGACAGAACTCCGTGGCCGCTGCGCTGTCCGGCAAACCAGCAGCCAGCAGCTACTACTGAGGCAGGGTGTAGGAGTTCTCGAACTCGTCCTGCAGCACTGTGGCGACCGACTGAGTGGTATCGATGATCAACTCTTCTTCCAAGATCCGCACTCGGTAGGTCCAGCCCTCAGGCATGTCCAGGCGGTCACCCAGCGTCATCAACGCATCCTCATCCATCATGGGATCGACCGCCACGCAGCGGGCCTGCAGCACATAGGCCAGGCCATCCGGGTTCACCAACTCGTAGACGGGCTTACCGGCGTCGAAGAAGAACACCACTTCGCGGTTGACGTACTTCTCGGTGTAAGGAGCGTTGGCTGGGGACTCTCCCAGGTCGACGACGGCGATCCGGCGCATCTCGATCCCGTTGAAGTCACGCATGACCGGCTCGAGGCTGTAGTTCTTCTGCCCCATGCCGTCGAGCAGCCAGTAGCGAGGGCCGTTCAACTTCACCATGATGGCACCCATGTCGGCCGCGATCTTCTCGGCATCGAGGGTCTCCCACAGCTCCTGGGGGCAGTCGTTCAAGAACTGGGTTCCGAACACCTCGGCCTCGAACCGGCCGTCGCGGTGGTAAATGGCGAGGACTTCGCCATAACGGACGCCACGCACGTCGTCCTGGATTCGGGGGTAATCGATCTTCACGTCTGGAGCGTTCTCGATGGTCACGGGAGTGGTGCCTTTCTGCTGTCACAGGAGTGCAGTTCACGGGACGCCGTCATGTGCTGGCGGACTGCCCGGCTCGCCGGTGCCGGCGAACTTGTCAAACTATAGACATAACGACTGACAGTTGGTAGCCCGCAGGCTCCCGAAGCGAACTGTTGACAGATTTACTGTCACTACTTAGGCTCACCGCCGACGGACACTCATCCGTCCGATCGTCCAGGGAGACCGACATGTCGAGTACCGAGCAACGCATACAGAGTCTGGGTGCCGATCCCACTTGGACCGACAACTGGACGCTCGGCGGACTCGAGTACTACGGCGAACTCATGGACGAGGCCACCAACGGTGTGTGGCTGTCGGCGGAACCCATCACTCCTGAGGAGTACGAGGCACTGTCGATACCCGACGGGTTCAAGAAGTCCGGAGTCGGCCGCAGCCAGCACGATGCCGCCGTCTTCCTTCGTCCTCCTGGGGCATTGGTGGACGGGCCGGTCGAGTCGATGACCGTAGAAGGCCGTACGTTCAGCTTGGTAGCCCGGCCCGGCAAGAACGAAGCCGGGTTCGACAGCGCCATGGTCCTGTCGGTGTACAAGACGCACCGTGTGCTGTTCGCCGCCGGGCGCGCGCTCGAGGTGATCGACCTCGGCCACGGGTGGTGCCTACTCCCCCAGGCCGTCGATGCCCAGATGGGCGGAGCGCCAGCCGACTCCCGTCCCCCCCGGGTCCTGCCCGAAGGCTGGGCGACCCGCCAGGTGGCTGTCCACGACGACCTGGTCATCGACATCCCCTACCCGGCCCGGGTGGTCATCTTCTTCAATGGCGACATATTCCACGGCCCCGTGCACCTCGACGCATTGCCAGGAGCCCCGTCATGACCGACCAATCGTTCGAGGGAGTCATCGGCCGCACGTTCGCCGAGTCGACACCGCACTTTCCACCCCCCGAAGTCGCACCGACCTCGCCCAACATCGTCATGATCCTCCTCGACGACCTCGGGTTCTCCGACTTTGGATGTTTTGGCTCCGAGATCGACACCCCCTCGGCCAACCGGCTGGCTGCAGAAGGCGTGCGCTACACCAACTTCCACGTCACCCCGGTGTGCTCCCCCACCCGGGCGTGCGTGCTGACCGGCCGGAACCACCACACCGCCGGCATGGGCGCGGTCCCCAACTTCCAGATGGGCTACCCGGGATACAAAGGCAGCGTGCCGAAGAGCACCGCCCTGATCGGCGAGATGCTCCAAGAGCAGGGGTACGTCACCATGGGCCTCGGCAAGTGGCACCTGACTCCGATGTCTCAGTTCACCGCGGCTGGTCCCTACGACGAATGGCCGGTCCAGCGCGGGTTCGACCGCTACTACGGCACCCCTGATGGCGGCACCAGCCAGTGGCGCCCCGATCTGATCGAGGACAACCACTGGATCGAAACCCCGGACCGCGAGGGCTACCACTTCAGCGTCGACCTGGTCGACAAGGGGATCGAGATGATCCACGAGCTGCGCAACGCCGACCAGGATCGTCCCTTCTTCTGCTACCTCGCATTCTGCGCCCCTCACTTCCCCCACCACGTCCCGACCGAGTACATCGACAAGTACGTACCCGTGTTCGAAAAGGGCTGGGACCAGACCCGCGCCGACCGGTTGGCCCGCCAGATCGAGATGGGCGTGGTCGAGCCCGGCACCGAGTTGCCACCCCGGAACCCCGGGGTGAAGGGGTGGGACGACTATGACGACGAGGCCAAAGAGGCCATGGTGAGACTGCAGGCCACCTATGCCGGCATGGTCGATCACACCGACGAGCAGATCGGCCGACTCATCGCCACACTCGAGGAGACCGGCGACCTCGACAACACCATCTTCCTGCTGTTCAGCGACAACGGGGCCAGCCAAGAGGGCGGCGAGGTCGGCTCGCTCGACTCCATGCGCTTCTTCTCCACCGGCTTCCCCGATCCGGCCGCCGAGATAGCGGAGATCCGGGCCAACATGGACACCATCGGCGGCCCTCGGTGGGCCAACAACTACGGCATCGGCTGGTCGATGGCGTCAAACACGCCGCTGAAGCGCTGGAAGCAGGACACCCACGGGGGCGGTGTGCGGTCGTCGCTCATCGTGCGCTATCCGGGAGAGATCGCCGACGCCGGTGGGTTCCGCCGCCAGTTCCACCATGCCGTCGACCTCGTCCCCACCCTGCTCGACCTGGTCGGCATGGACTTTCCCGAGCAGATCAAGGGCGTGGTCCAAGAGCCATTGGCCGGTGAGTCGATGCGCTACACGTTCGCCTCGTCAGACAGCCCGACCAACCGCCACACCCAGTTCTTCGAGATGAACGGCCAGCGGGCCATCTGGCACGAGGGATGGAAGGCAGTGACCCATCACGAGCCGGAGCTCGCACCCATCCTCACTCTGTTCGGGGATGCTGCCGCCGTCACCGACTTTGCCGCCGACCAGTGGGAGCTGTACCACCTTGACGAGGACTGGAACGAGGTCCACGACCTCGCTGACCAGGAGCCCGACCGACTGGCTGCCATGATCGAACTGTGGTGGGCCGAGGCCGAGCGGAACAACGCCCTGCCGCTCGGGGCCAGCATCAACGGCATGAACGGGCCTCCCTCGTTCGCCCGTCGGCGCCGCAAGAAGAAGCCGTCCTGACCCGCATCCTGTATCCAGGCACGGCCCGCCTGGCCGAGGCGTGCGCGCCCGATCTGGCCGGACGCTCGTATCGGATCCATGCCGAGGTGACCGTACCCTCGGCTGCGGCTGACGGCGTGCTGCTCGCTCAGGGGGACGCACAGACCGGCTTCACCTTCTACCTGGCTGAGGGTTGCCTGCACCACCTCTACCGCCACCGGGGCGGAGCCTGGTCGGTGTCGTCGGAGCCCCTCTCCATCCCACCGGGCCGGACCACCCTTACGGCGGACGTCCGGCGGACAGGCCGCAGCGCCGAGGTACGCCTGCTCCTCGACCAGGCCGTCGTCGGCCACGGCCACATCGGCGTGCTGGCTGGCGACCGGGTGGCCTACTCGGGCATCGACGTGGGCTGTGACCGCGGTGTGCCCGTCGGACCCTACGACGCCCCCAACACCTTCGATGCCACCCTGCACCGGGTTCGGGTCGAGGTCGACGAGGACCAAGAACTCGACGAAGTGGCGATCCTGCGCATCGATGCCGCCATGGGCTGAGTCCCGGTCGTGGGCGGAGCGGCCCGGTGCCGATCGCTCGGTGCGAGCCTTGTGCTCAGTGGGGTCCACCCGGTTCGACACAGCCGGTCGGTACGATCGCCTCCCCGCCGATCATTGACTCGGTGAGCCCACTCTCCATGACGGATGCTCCATGACAAACTGCCCACCTACCTCGTACCCTGCCACCGGCTTCGGCGCGCGGCATGCCCGGGGCGCCCGTGGGACCGCTCGTAGCTGAATGGCCCGGTCCATCAGACTCCGGCCTTGGCAGTTGGCCGCCCTCGATCAGCTCGAATGCTCAGAACGCTCCGACTTCCTGGCCGTGGCCACGCCTGGAGCAGGCAAGACCACCTTCGCCCTGGCCGCCGCTCGGCGCTCCCTGGCCCGCTCCCCTGGCCAGTTGGTGGTCGTCGTCCCCACTGCGCATCTGAAGTTCCAGTGGGCCCGGGCGGCGGCCGCCCTCGACCTGCACCTCGACGCCGGATGGGCGCCGTCACACGGTGCGTTCCCTTCCGACATGCACGGCATCGTGACCACCTATCAGCAGGTGGCCTCTGCCCCGCACGCCTTCTCCCGACGGGTGGATGGCGCCTTCATCATCCTCGACGAGATCCATCACGCTGGGGACGACCGGGCCTGGGGTGACGCCCTGGTGACTGCGTTCCAAGGCGCCAAGCAACGCCTAGCGTTGTCGGGCACTCCTTTCCGATCTGACACCTGTTCGATCCCCTTCGTCCACTACGAGTTCGACGAGGCCAAGCCCGACTTCGAGTACGGGTACGGGCCGGCGTTGGCCGAGCGCCGGGTGGTCCGATCCATCTACTTCCCCCGGACCAACGGACACATGGAGTGGTCGGCACCTGACGGGGCGGTCTATGCCGCCGATTTCGACGACGCCCTCGACGCGTCCCGGGCCAACCAGCGGCTGCGGGCCGCCCTGTCCCTCGACGGTGAGTGGCTCCCTGACGTCCTGGCCCGGGCCCACGCCCGGCTCACTGCGGTCCGCGAGCATCACCCAGAGGCTGGCGGTCTGGTGATCGCCACCGACCAGGAGCACGCCCAGGGCATCGCTGCTTTGATCCGCAGCCGGCTGCGGGCCAAGGCGGTGGTGGCCACCTCGGACGACCCGTTGGCGTCCCAGAAGATCCTGGACTTCACTGCTTCCGACGATCCGTGGCTGGTTGCAGTGCGGATGGTGTCCGAGGGCGTGGACATCCCTCGGCTCCGGGTGGGCGTCTTCGCCACCACCACGACCACTGAGCTCTTCTTCCGCCAAGTGGTCGGCCGGTTCGTCCGATGGCAGCCCGGCTTGGGACGCCAATCAGCCCATCTGTTCATCCCCGATGACGTTCGCCTGCGATCCGCCGCATCCGACATCGCCGCCGACCGGCGCCACAGCCTGCGGCGCAAGGAGCAAGGGGGCGAGGACGATCCGTCATTCGCCGACAACGAGGGTGTCGGTTTCGATGATCCGGCCGACTTCGAAGATGCCGAACAGTTGTCGCTGTTCGCGGTGATCTCGGCAGTGGCCACCGATGCCGTCATGCCCGACGACGACGACCATCTCGACGAGCCGATGGACGTCGATCCGGATCCGGCCTTGCTCCTCGAACTTCCGGCCGCACCGCTGCTGGTGGGCGCCTCGCTAGCGACCGCAGCCAGCACGGCGGAGGGGGAGACGTTGATGGAACAGAAGAACCGGCTGCGGGCAACCAACACGTCGCTGGCCCGGGATCTGGCCCGTTGGACCGGCATGACGCATGCCCAGGTGAACGCCGAACTCAACCGGCTCGCTGGGCTGCAACGCATCGGCGATGCCACCGCCATGCAGTTGGAACGTCGGCTCACCCACGCCAAGAAGTGGATGGCCAAGCGCTAGTCGTTCGATGGCGCTGGTTGGGGACTCGAGCGGAGCGGGTCGGGGTTCGAGTCAGCCGTGCGTAGGGAGGATGTATGTTGTTTATCTGTACGCGCACTCCACCACTGTGGTCCCACGCGCCTGACTATTGAAGAGGATGGACATGACGCAGGTGATCTCGATCCACTCATTCCGAGGTGGCACCGGAAAGAGCAACACGACAGCCAACGTGGCCGCACGGTTGGCGGCCGCTGGCGCCCGGGTGGCGGTCATCGACACTGACATTCAAAGTCCGGGAGTCCACGTCATCTTCGGCTTCGAAGACACGCCAGAGCCCACGCTGAACGACTTCTTGTGGGGGAAGGTGGCCATTGCCGAGGCCGCCCACCAGATCACGGACCGAGTCACCCAGGACATGGGGGTAGCCACCGGTGGCGAGCTGTGGCTGGTGCCATCGAGCATCAAGCCCGGCGATATCGCACGGGTGCTCCGCGAGGGGTACGACGTCGGGACGCTGAACGACGGGTTCCGCAACCTGGCCAAGGATCTTGCCCTCGACTACCTCTTGATCGACACCCATCCGGGACTCAACGAGGAGACACTGCTCTCCTTCACCATCAGCGACATCGTGCTGCTGCTGCTGCGGCCGGACCGCCAGGACTTCCAAGGCACCGCCGTCACCGTCGACGTCGCACGCCGCCTTGATGTCCCCAATCTGTTCTTGGTCCTGAACAAGATCCCTTCGGGAATCGACCTCGACGACTTGCGCCAGCAGATGACTGACGCCTACGGCGCCGAAACGGTGGGCATGCTCCCCTTGTCGGAAGAAGTCGTCCAGAATGCTTCCGGTGGACTCTTCTCCCTCACCTCTCCAGAGCACCCATGGTCGGCCCAGATCGGCAGCATCGTCGCCCGGGTTCAAGCCGGATAGCGGAATAGGCAGGAGCTGATGACACCTGACGCAAGCGACGAGTTCCTACCCGAATCCAGTGCCGCGTTCGGAGTGATGGACTGGACGGAGCTCTCCACCGAGGAGCGATCGTGTTTGCGGTGGATGCTGCGGGTGGGCGAAGTTACCATCGAGCAGACCTCGGAACACATGCACTTGGACGAAGACGCGGCAACAGTCGTGCTCGATGCACTGGTAGACCGAAAGTTGGCTATCCGCATCGAGGAGCGAGTCGTCTACACCGGGAGCATCGGACAGAAGAAGGCCCGGTTCAAGCCGGGTGGGTTGTGGGACGATCTGTCCCAGAAATTGATGGACGACTGACCACACCAAACAACTCGACGCCCTCGCTGCCGGTGGAGGAGACGAGGTCCCATCGGAGCCCGGTTACCCTTGCGGGTCGCAGGTGCTGCTGACCCAGGAGAATCATGGCTGACCGTCTGAACCAAGAAGAACCACGTAAGCGCCAGTCTGGGCTGCTCGACGCCATCTTCGACGTGGTCGAGCAGGCTCCCGAGGACGCCGCTGCCCCAGAAGAATCGCTGTTCCGAGCCAAAGCAATCGAGCAGATCGACGTACCGGCCCAGGTCGACCTGCTCCTTCCTCTGACCTCGAGAATGACTTGGATCGCCCTGGTCGGTGCGGCCCTGGTCATCCTGGCTGGCATCTTGTATGCGGCCAGTACCGAACGGATCTCGGCAGTGACATCGGACGGACGAGTTGTCAACCTCCCCGGCCTGGCCATGGCCGTCAGTCCCGCACCGGGCGCAGTCAATACCTTGCTGGTCGAGAACGGTGCACACGTCACCGAGCATCAGGTCATCGCTCAAGGGGATGCAGCCACGGGCCATGCCATGGACATCGCCTCACCTGTCGCCGGTGAGATCTGGCAGGTGCTGGTCCCCTCCGGAGGCGCCGTCACCCTCGGTGAGACAGTGGCCACGATCCTTCCCGAGGGTGGAAGGAAGACAATCCTCTGTTCGATCCCGGAAAGTTCAGCCTCCGAGGTCAAACCCGGCCAGGACGTCTACTTGACGCTCGCCAACGGCGAGCAGGCGGACGGAAAGGTCACCAAGGTCGCCTCGGAGTCACTTCCGGCATCAACGTTGGGCGAACTGGTCGGTGTCCCGACCTCATCGAGCGCACTCGAAGTGCTTGTCGTCGTCCACTCCGACACAGCCCTCGAGGCGGGCGCCCCGATCGGCGTCAAGATCGTGCTGTCGAGTAAGTCGCTCCTCGAGCAGCTGCTGGAGTTCCGATGACCGCCACATCCGACCTCGATCGCTCCGCGGCAACCGACGCACCCCCGTCTGGTCCGACAGGCGAGATCGGAGCGCGGCCGAGGCGACGGCGCGTCCAGACTCCCCGGGTCCTCCAGATGGAGTCCAATGAGAGTGGAGCCGCCTGTCTGGGCATGATCCTCGGCGCCCACGAACGCTTTGTGGATCTTGATGAGCTGTGCCTCCAGTGCGGCGTCACCAGCGGCGAAGGAGCCACGGTGCAGAGCATCGCCCGGGCAGCCGAACATTACGGCCTCGATGCCACGATCGGCACCTACGAGCCCGAAGATCTGGCCAAACTCACACTCCCGTTCATCGCCAACTGGCGATTCCACCACGATGTCGTCGTCGAAGGGTGGCGTCCGGGGCACTGGTATCTCAACGACCCAGCCCGGGGTCCCTGGGTCTGCACCGACGAGGAGTTCGACGACGCCTTCACCGGACTCGTCATCGAGGCCGTCCCAACCTCCGATTTTGAGCCAGGGGGCGAGCGCGAGAAGTCGCTGCGGCGCCTGGTGTCGATCAGCGGAAACATCGGGCCAGCGCTGGTCGTCGTCATCGTCATAACGCTGCTGCTGATCGTCCCCACCGTACTGATCCCCCAGGTCATGAGTCTCTACGGGGCCGAGCTGTCTGGCCTGGTCGGGATCTCCGCATTCACCGCAGTCGTCGGACTGGTCATCGCCATGCTCGTCCAGACCGGACTCCTCGCGTTGCAGGGAGCGTTGGCCATTCGTGTGGCCACCAAGGTGTCGGTGCGGCTGGGCGCGTCCATCGTGCATCAGTTGCTGCGCCTACCGGCCAGCTTCCACATGCAGCGCGGCGCATCATCCATTGCCCAGCGCGCCTCGTTGATCGACAGCACCAGCGACGGGGTGTCTGCTCTGGCGCTCACCATGACCGCCGGCGTCCTCACCAGCGTCATCGCCACACTCATCCTGGTCTTCATCGAACCCCTGACCGGGTTTGCCGCCATCTTGGTGGCCCTCGCCACCGGCCTGTTCGTCCACCGGACGGCCAAGCGGGCCCAGCACACGGCGGCTCGCACGGTGACCGAGGGCGTTGCGCTCGGCGCGGCCGCGGCCGCCTCGTTGGCCCAGATCGACTCCATCAAGGCCTCCGGATGGGAGGACGGCGTCATCGCACGGGTGGTCGCCACCCAGAACCGGCTCCTCGAGGCCGACCAAGATTTCGGCGTCCTCCGGCTCCGGCTGGGGATGCTTCCCCCCGCCCTGACCGGGATCGGCATGATCGGAATCACCGGAGTCACCATGCTCCAGGTCGTGTTGGGCAACCTTCCGGCCAGTTCGGTGCTGGCCGTCATCGCCCTGACCGCCATCATCATCGCTCCGGTAGCACCGGTCGTCGAAGCGCTCGACAAGTTCCACGTGCTCGAGGCCTCGCTCGATCAGATCGACGAGATCATCGAGGCCCACTTGGAGAACCGATACGACGAGGATGATCCGGCTCCGGCGCCGAGCACCCTTCACGGAGGCCTCGAACTGCGTGACGTCACGTTCGGCTACAACGAGTTGGCACCGCCTCTCATCCGGGACCTCGACATCCGGATCGATCCGGGTGGCCGGGTGGCGCTGATCGGACGGTCCGGATGCGGCAAGTCCACCGTCGCACGCCTCGTGGCCGGGCTCTTTGAGCCATGGGCCGGCGAGATCCTCATCGACGGATTGGGCCGGAACCGGCACGCCCCGCAGGTGCTGACCGACGGGATCGCCTTGATCGACCAAGACGTCGCCATCTTCGACGGGACACTTCGAGAGAACGTCACCCTATGGGACCCGACCGTCCCCGACGTCGACATCATGGCCGCCCTGTCCGACGCACAGCTGGCCGACGACGTGGCTCAGTGGCCCGGGGGGCTCGATGCCCGGTTGAGCGAGGGAGGATCCGATCTGTCCGGCGGCCAGCAGCAGCGCCTCGAGATCGCCCGCGCCCTCGTGAGGAGGCCGGCGCTGCTGATCATGGACGAAGCTACCTCGGCCATCGACACCCAGACCGAGCGGCTCATCGATGAGGCGATCCGCAGGCGGGGCACCAGCTGCCTGGTCATCGCTCACCGTCTGTCGACGGTTCGCAACAGCGACGAGATCCTGGTCCTCGACAAGGGAACAGTCACAGAACGGGGTACCCACGACCAGTTGATGGCCCTCGGCGGCGGCTACTCCAAGGTGGTGGAGTCCGGATGAACCCAGTCGAAATCACCGTCGAGGAACTCTCGCCTTCGCGGCGTATCCATCCAGGGCCTGGCACTGCCATCGAGATCGTGTCCGGCGAAGTCTTGGTCTTCGCTCTTACCTCGGTAGGACAGCGCTTGCACCTCGCCCGCATGGGCAGCGGGTCGGTGATCGTCGGATGTGATCCTGCGTCCGATGGAACGTCTCTCCTGGTAACCGGCCTGCGCGATGCGGAGATCCGCTCGACCACGGTGGCCGACCTGCTGGCATCCGACCGAACGTCGGTGCTCGAAGAGTGGGTCTACACCGTCGGCGAAGCGGCCCGCAGCGGCCGTTGGGCCGAACGGGTCGTGGCTCCCGATCGCGGGTCGATGCGACTCGCACCAGGCGAGCATGTGGCTGCCCACGTGTCATCGGTGGCACTGTCGGACCACTCGATCCAAGGGTGGCTCCGCGTGTCGTCCGGGTTCGCCCGCTACTGCGGGCTAGAGGGAGTCGACGTCGGCGTCATGGACCCGGCCGTGCCGATCACCCGAGGCATGTGGCTCACCAGCGGCCTGCGGTGCCAGATCGCCTCAGCAGAAGGCCCGTCGACCCCCGAGGCCTGGGCCGATGCCCTCAATGCCGTCGGCCAACTCGGACTGCGGGCCGCGGTTTCCCTCGAAGAAGCCAGAAACCACCAGCGACTGGTCCGACTCCAAGGAGTCGAAGGTCGGGGCCTCGTCCAAGCGCAGACCGGTGTGGCTCGGCTAGTCGGTGCCCTCTTGGGTCGATCTTCGGCGGAGCTCACCGGCAAGGACAAGCTCTCCCCTACCCTGCTGGCTGCGTTCAAGGTGGCCGAGGCGGCCGGGCTCAGCATCAGCCCCGAAGCACGCACCCGAGCCAGCGACGAGGTGGAGCAAGGGCGCGATCCACTGATCGCCGCAGCAGAGGCATGCCAGGCACGGTCCCGCAGCGTCGACCTCACCGCCGGATGGTGGCGGGTCGAAGGACCACCGTTGGTCGGCTCCACCACCTCAGGCACCATCACCGTGTTCCAGTGGAAGGGCCGAGGGTGGATGGCCATCGACCCTCGCGACATCCAGGATCCGTCACCCATCGACGCCAGCTCGGTCGACCAGTACGAAACCAGCGCCACCGAACTTGTCCCCGTGCTGTCGGCAGCCACGAGCACGTTGTCCGATCTGGGACGGCTGACCTTCGGGGGATCGCGGCGCGAGCTGATCGTCAGCATCGGCATGACATTCTTGGTGGCCACTGCCGCCTTCGTCATCCCTTACGTGTTCGGTGCCATCTCCGAGTCGTTCGACTCGATCTCGGGCACCAGCCTCATCGAAGCCCTCATTGCATTGGGGCTGCTGCTCCTAGCGTCGTTGGGTTGGCAGTTCGTCCGAGGACGGGCCCTGCTCAGGGCCCGGGCCCGCGGCGGAGCCATCGCCATGGGTGCCGTATGGGACCGCATGATGCGGCTTCCGACTACATGGCATGACCGATTCAGCCTCGGGGATCGGCTGACGCAGGCCACCGCGGTCAGCGTGGCCGCATCCGGAGTTCCGGATGCGGTAATCGCCCAGCTGATGGACACGGTGATCATCATCGGCAGCCTGGCCGCCATCGCCACCACCAACCTGGCCCTATTCCTTTCCATGACCGTGTTTGCCATCGTGCAGCTGGGGTGCAACTTCCTTCTGGTCCGAGCGAGCGCCAATCGGGCCGCCGACCGCGTGACGGCCAGCGCCGAGGCATCGGGTCTGCTGATCGAGACTCTCCGGGCCGCCAATCGGCTGCGGGTCTACGGCGCCGAGTCGCGTGCGTTCCAGCGATGGGCCTTGGTGCACGCCGAGCTCACACGGGCCGACCTGAAGTTGCGGTGGATCATCACCATCCAGACGCTCCTCATCGCCGCATGGCCGCTGGCCGGACTGATCCTCGTGGTCATCGTGGCCCCGCTCTCCCATGCCACGTTCGCCAACTTCGTGACTGCCCAGACGGCAGCCGCCATTGTGTCCGCCACCATCGCTGCGGCCACCATCGCCTTCAGCTCGGTCCTGGTGGCCCGAGCCAGCATCAATCGGATCACCCCGGTCCTCGAGGCCAGCCCCGAGGGCTACGGCGGAGGAGAGAACCCGGGAACACTCCACGGCGAGCTGGGCTTCCGAGACATCGTCTTCCGCTACGAGGCCGAAGAGGCCAGGGTGCTCGACGGCGTCACCTTCGACGTCAGCCCAGGTGAGCACGTGGCCATCGTCGGTGCATCAGGATGCGGAAAGTCCACACTCATCCGAGTGCTCCTCGGACTCGAGAACGTCGAGTCGGGAACCATCTCGATCGACGGCAAGGACCTTTCGTCCCTCAATCGGCCGGCCGTCCGGCGCCAGATCGGGTGCGTGCTGCAGTCGAGCGCTCTGCTGCCAGGGACCATCCGGGACAACGTCACCATGGGACGGCGCATCTCCAACGGCGACATCTGGGACGCGCTCGACGAGGCGGCCATCGGGGACGAGGTCCGGGCCATGGCCCGCCAACTCGACACCCCCATCGTCGAAGGCGGAACTTCGCTGTCCGGGGGCGAGCGTCAGCGGATCCTCATTGCGCGAGCCCTGGCCGGCCACCCACGCATGCTGGTGCTCGACGAGTCGACTAGTGCCCTGGATAACACCACCCAGGAACTCATCGTCCAGTCCATCGAGGACCTCAGGATCACCCGGATCGTGGTGGCCCACCGACTCTCGACCATCAAGCGGGCTGATCGGATCATCGTGCTCGAGGGAGGGGTCGTGGTGCAGCAGGGGTCATTCGACGAACTGATCGACACCCAGGGGCCGTTCCAGGATCTGGCCAGGTTCCAACTCCTCTGATCTGAACGGTCCCGTGTGGACCGGATCAGTGGTACCGAGTGTGACTTGATGTCACTGGTAACAACTTGCGAATCATGAGAACATATCTAGGGATCGGCCTCCGAGGCCACAGGTGCGAATCCACTACGTCCGCAGATCCCAATCCTGATCTCCCACAAACCCACCACCGATAACCGAAAGAGGAGCTTCACGTGTACGGAATCATCCGCTCTTACAAGTACGACAAGGCCGACGGCGCAGAGATCGCCCGCATCGTCCGCGAGGGATTCGCCCCCATGGTCGAGGCCCAAGAAGGATTCATGGAGTACCACTGGATCGACTCCGGTGACGGCGAGGGTGCCTCGATGGCCATCTTCACCACCAAAGAAGTGGCGGACGAGTCGACCTTCCTGGCCGGAGGGTTCGTGCACGACAAGCTCAAGGACCTCGTCAAGACTGCTCCGCACGTCATCGAGGGCGAGCTCTAAGCCGAGCGAGCCAGGACCCGACCAAGCAACACCACTCAAGCACCACCACTCAAGCACCACCACCCAACCACCACTGGATTGAGGAACAGCACATGTACGGAATCATCCGCTCCTACAAGTACGACAAGGCCGACGGCCCCGAAGTCACTCGGATCGCACGCGAAGTCTTCGCCCCCATCGTCGAGGCAGAAGAGGGATTCATCGAGTTCCATTGGATCGACTCCGGTGACGGCGAGGGTGCGTCGATGGCCATCTTCGCCACCAAAGAGGCAGCCGAGGAGTCGACCTTCCTGGCCGGTGGCGTCGTGCACGACAAGCTCAAGGACATCTTGAAGACGCCGCCGCACATCATCGAGGGCGAGCTGTAGGTCTTACGCCTGCAGGAATCACCCGAGAACCAGTACGGAACAGAACCAGTAAGGAAGGTCGGAACCAGCACATGTACGGAATCATCCGCTACTACAAGTACGACAAGGCCGACGGCCCAGCTATCGCAAAGGCATGGCGTGAGAAGTTCACGCCGATCGTCAAGGCCGAAGAGGGCTTCGTGGAGTACCACTGGATCGACACGGGTGACGGCGAAGGCGGCTCCATGTCGATCTTCGACAGCAAAGAGGCGGCCGAGGCATCCACCTTCTTGGCCGGCGGCTTCTTGCAGGACCACCTCAAGGACCTGCTCAAGACGCCCCCGCACATCATCGAGGGCGAGCTGTAGCACTAGACCTGGCAGCACAAGGTTCGTGATCACCGCCTCCTGGCTCAGCCGGGAGGCGGTGCCGCGTCACCCGGTCGCATGGAGTTCCGTCAAGTCGGACTGGGACCCGCAAGAGTCACCTCGGTGACCACGAACGCCGGATGGTTCCCATGCGAGGGCGTCGCTCCGTGGCCCACCGGGTCAGATACTGACGATGGTCGAGCCACCCTTGACGTGAACGAACCAAGAGACGATGACCGAACCCATGTCGATAACGAAGCCCCGCCCGGGCGTCACGTCGTCGGCGGTACTCCTTACCCTTGATCTAGGTCCGGCAACCGTTCGCTCCACCACGTTACGAGTTCGCTTCTGAGCTGGTCGCTGAGCACGCCATCGGCCAGGAGCGTCGCGTGGTCAACCTGTCCCAGATTTACGACGCCGATCTGATCCTCGAGCCAGTCGGCGCACTGATCAACCAGATCTGGACGGTCCAAGGCAATCCGGTCCGAAAACCAGATCTCGTAGCCGCTGGACGTGACCTTGAACGTGAGGTCGTGACGAAGCGGCGGCGGCTGGTCGGGGGTGGTTTCCATGGGCTCTTCTTGAAATGGGTCGGGAGGTATTCGCTCAGCGCCAGTAGTTGTTGGCTGCGGCGATGGTGGAGGGGCAGGCGTCGCTGTTGACTACAGCCGCTGCACCCGGGTCCACCAGGCCACCAGCGCCGTGGCTGCAACCTGGGGGGTCACCTGCGATCGTGTCGTGCTCCAACTCAGCCTGGACGCTCACGCAACTCGCATAGATGGCGACGAATCGGTCCAGGACTTCCTGGTAGCGGCCAGGCTATGCGGCGTAGTGGGCATCAACGACTTCCTTGGGCATGCATACTCCTCGATCCGGGCAGCGCACCGTCTGCCACATGTGCGTTACGCTAACTATAGAGGCTTGGTGCATGGGTACTGGCCTGGCGTGCAGTACTGAAGACGACCTCGACCGCACGCCCCTGGTACCTCGTAGCGGCCAAAACCTTCATGAAATAGCGCCAGTGGGCCTCGGTCCTGGTGTCGGTGTGGCATAGTCCAAATGCTGCAGAAGCAGGCAGCCCGTAACCGTCTAGCAAGCCCGGAGGTTTACCCATGCACGTCTCCACTCGACTCATGAAACAGGCGACTGTGACGTTGGCCCTGGCTGCATTGGCGATGACAGGAGCGGCGTGCTCGAGTAGCACTAGCAGCTCGTCCACTACAGCCGCCGGATCGACGGGGACGACCGTCTCGATTCCCACCAAGGTGATCCCTCCTCAGGTGCCCAATGCTGCCATCGTGGCCATGGTGCCCGCGGCCATCAAGTCGACCGGCACGCTGACCGTGGCTGCGGCCACCTATCCCCCTGATGAGTTCCTGGCACCGGGTACGTCCACCTTGGTGGGCATGGACCCCGACCTTGCCGCTGCCATCGCTCAGACGATGGGGCTCAAGCCCAAGTTCATCCACGAGATCTTCGCCAACATTCTGCCCGGCGTCGTCGCCGGCAAGTACGACATGGGCGCCTCGTCCTTTACTGACACGTTGGCCCGTCAAGAGAAGGTCGACTTCGTCAACTACTTCACCGCCGGTGAGCAGTTCTTCGTGAAGTCCGGCAGCGCCATGGCCCGTAGCGGACTGGTATCGCCGTGCGGGCACTCGGTCGCCGTCATGCGCGGCACCATTCAGGAGTCAGCAGCCAAGGTCCAGGCCGCCCAGTGTGTGGCCAGCGGCAAGGCCAAGGTGTCCATCCACAGCTTTGCCACCCAGGCCGAGGCCAACACGGCGTTGACCAATGGAGTCGCCGAAGTCGGCTTTACCGACTCGCCGGGCGTCGCCTACATCGTCTCCACCTCTCATGGCGTGCTCCAGACCTACGGCGAGCCGTTCAACCTCTCCCTCTACGGGTTGGCTCTCCCTAAGGGCAACGGCATGGCCGCCCCGGTCCAGGCGGCCGTGAACGCGCTGATCGCCGATGGCGTCTACAACCAGATCCTCACTAAGTGGGGCTTGCAGTCCGGGGCCGTGGCGACTGCCACCATCAACGGCGGCACCACCTGACCGGCTGGGTGCTGGCAGCAGCGTGAGGATCTGACCAACCGACCGCCACCACCAGGGTGTCCTCGTAGTTCGTGGCGAGTTTCGGTGGCTCGAGGAACCACGCGCCACGTGGGGCGGATGTGGGGCCTTCGCCAGCACCAGATAGGTGGCGTAGCACCAGGGCGGAGCCGTTCGGATCTATGGCCGTACCCGGAGATCCGACGTCACTTCGCGTCCCTTGGCGACGTTCGCTACGCCATACCCCACTTCGCCAAGACCACTCTCCGTGACGAACCGTCAAACGCACTTGCGAACTGACAAGTGGACCCGGTAGGTTCGAATTCACGTCTGCTACATGTAAATCACTGCGGACGAGCAGGGCGGACCAGAACTGATCGATCCGGGCATGGGGGCAGCACACGTAGAGCACGCTCCCCCACTGTTTGCGAACTACGT
>CAIVIS010000282.1 GCA_903906055.1 uncultured Acidimicrobiaceae bacterium | reverse complement strand
CGCCGGCAACGACATCGAGTCAGCGATCGTGAACGCTGTCAACACCTCGGGGCGAGCCGTTCTGTTCGCCGGAATCATCGTGTGCATCGCCCTGCTGGGCATGTTCGCCCTCGGGGTGTCGTTCCTGTACGGCTTGGCCATCGCCGCCTCTATCGGGGTGCTGTTCACCATGATCGCCGCCCTCACCCTGCTGCCTGCCTTGCTGGGGTTCATCGGACCTCGCGTGCTCAGCCGCAAACAGAAGCGCGATCTGGCCGCCAACGGCCCGCGCGTCATCGGAAGCAGCTCCAAGGGCTTCTGGCCCAAGTGGGCCGACTTCATCCAGCGCCGTCCGGTCATCCCGGCCGTGGTCGCCCTCATGGTCGTGCTCTTCATCGCCATGCCGTTCTTCTCCCTCCGACTGGGCTCGTCCGACCAGGGCAACGACCCGACGTCGACGACGACCCGCCAGGCCTACGACCTGCTGTCGGCTGGCTTCGGTGCCGGGTTCAACGGCCCGCTGCTGCTGGTGGCCGTCGAGAAGGGCCAGATCGACACCGCCGCGGTCGATGCGCTGGCCGCCGACGTGAAGCACCAGCCCAATGTGGCTGCGGTGGCGCCTCCGGTCGTGCTGCCAGCCCACAACGGCAAACAGGTGGCGCTGATCAACGTGTATCCGTACTCTTCGCCGCAGGCATCGGCCACCACGGACCTGATCAGCCACCTCCGTCAAGTGACCATCCCGAAGGCGACGGCTGGCACTGCTCTCACTGTGTACCTCGGTGGTGTCACCGCCATCTTCACCGACTTCGCCGATGTGCTGTCCTCGAAGTTGCCGCTCTTCGTCGGCCTGGTGGTGGTGATGTCGTTCATCTTGTTGGCCATCGTCTTCCGGAGCCTGGTCATCCCGCTGACCGCGGCCATCATGAACCTGCTGTCGATCGCTGCCGCATTCGGCATCCTGGTCGCCGTGTTCGAGTGGGGATGGATGGGCTCGGTGTTCCAGGTGAACCAGACCGGGCCGATCGAGGCGTTCTTACCCGTGATGATGTTCGCCATCTTGTTCGGTCTGTCCATGGACTACGAGGTCTTCCTCATCACCCGAATCCAAGAGGAGTATCTGAAGACCGGCGACAACCGCACCGCCGTGCGCAACGGGCTGGCGGCCACCGGCAAGACCATCACGGCCGCTGCCCTCATCATGATCCTGGTCTTCGGAGCCTTCATCCTCGGTGGCATCCGGGTCATCAAGGAGTTCGGCCTCGGACTGGCTGGCGGCATCCTCATCGACGCGCTCATCATCCGCATGGCCGTGGTGCCGTCGGTGATGCTCCTGTTCGGCGAGGCCAACTGGTGGTTCCCCAAGTGGCTGCAGCGGATCGTCCCTCACGTCATCGTCGACCCCGACATGCCCGTGGCCGATGAGTCGGAGACGTTGCCTGCCGGCGGAGATGCTGGCGGAGATCCCGAGCCCGTCCACGCCTGATCGGAGCGGCTGGCGGACCTGCGGCTCCCATGCCCGCGTCCGCAGTGGGGGCCGGGGTTGGCCGGGGGCCGGGATCCGGGGTTGGCCGGGGTTGGCCGGGGGCCGGGGTTGGCCGGGGGCCGGCGAGGTGCTGCGTCCGAAGCCCCGCCAGACTCCCTGAGGTAGGTTCGCCCCACGACCCGATCGCCCCTGGGAGGCTCACCATGTCCGACTTCGCCATGACCATCGGAGGCGACTCGATCGCCGCTGCCGACTCGTTCGGCGTGATCAACCCGGCCAACGGTGATGTGTTCGCCCACGCCCCCGAGTGCACCACCCATCAGCTCGATGCCGCCTTCGACTCGGCCGCCATGGCCCAACGCCACTGGAAGCTCGACGAGGGCCTCCGCCGCCAGACTCTGCTCGACATGGCTGACGCCCTGTTCGCTTCGGCCGGAGAGCTCGCCGCCATCCTCACCGCCGAGCAGGGCAAGCCCCTCGCCGAGGCCAACATCGAAGTGTTCGCCTCGGCCATCTGGTGCCAGTACTTCGCCAACCTCGAGACCCCGCCCCACATCATTCAGGACGATGCCGAGGCCTTCGTCGAGGTGATCCGTCGGCCGGTCGGTGTGGTGGCCGCCATCACCCCGTGGAACTTCCCCCTGACCCTGGCCTTCTGGAAGGTGGCACCGGCCCTGCTGGCCGGCAACACCATGGTCCTCAAGCCCTCGCCTTACACGCCACTCACCACGCTCAAGGTGGGTGAGCTGCTACGTGACGTGATGCCGCCGGGCGTGCTCAACGTGGTCAGCGGCGGCGACCAACTCGGCGCGTGGATGACCGCCCATCCGGTCCCCAACAAGGTGAGCTTTACCGGGTCGATCGAGACCGGAAAGCTGGTGGCCCAGTCAGCTGCTCCCGACCTCAAGCGGGTCACTTTGGAGCTGGGTGGCAACGACCCGGCCATCGTGCTCGACGATGCCGACCCGGCCGTGGTGAGCCGGGCCATCTTTGCCGCCGCCTTCGCCAACAACGGCCAGGTGTGTTCGGCCGTCAAGCGGGTCTATGTCCCCGAGTCGCTGTACGCAGATGTCGTAGAGGGTCTGACGGCCCAGGCCGCAGCCGTCAAGGTGGGCGACGGCACCGATGCCGACTCGCGGCTCGGGCCCATCAACAACGCCCCGCAGTTCGAGCGGGTCAAGGAACTGGTGGCCGATGCACTGGCCAATGGTGCCCGTGCCACCACGGGAGGCAAGGCGATGGACCGGCCGGGTTACTTCTTCGAGCCGACCATCCTCACCGACATCCACGACGGGACCCGGATCGTGGACGAGGAGCAGTTCGGACCCGCTCTCCCCGTGGTCGCCTACCGCGACATTGACGATGTCGTCGAGCGGGCTAACAGCACCCACTTCGGCCTGTCCGGTTCCGTCTGGGGCACCGACGCCGATCGGGCTGCCGAGGTGGCCAGTCGCCTTGAGTGCGGTACTGCCTGGGTGAACACCCACTTGGCCCTCGCCCCCCAGCAGCCGTTCGGCGGCTTCAAGTGGAGCGGCATGGGCGTCGAGAACGGGCCATGGGGCCTGGCGGAGTTCACCGAAGTCCAAGCCCTGCACCGGTCCAAGAGCTCCGACGGGCTCAACCTGTCGATCTCCAGCATCTACTCGTAGCGAACACCCATCCGGCGGCGAGGAGTCCCGTCAGCCAGCCTGGCTGCGGCCGGCGTGGGCATCGAGCAGCAACGCCAGGACCCCGGTCACGCGCTCCGCTGTTGGCAGGTGCAGGCCCTCGTCGGGTCCATGAGCGTTCGACCCTGGCCCGAGTACCCCGGTGGCCAGGATCTGCGCCCTGGGGAACTGCTCCGCCAGCCACCCCATGAACGGAATACTCCCGCCCTCGCCGAACCGCCCTGAGGGCTGGCCGAATGCCAATTCAGATGCCTGATCGAGCGCGTCGGCCAGCCACGGGGCGAGGGGCGCTGCCGCCCATCCGCCTGCGGCCTGTGCGTCCCACGTGACCTCTGCCCCATGAGGGGGATCGCTGATAAAAGCCCGGGCCACGGCCTCAGCGGCAACCTCGGCATCGCAGGTCGGTGGGAGCCGAATGGCCAGTTTCAGCGAAGTGAACGGCCGCAGGACCGATCCGGCCTCGGCTGTGGGAGGCAGCCCGTCGGCACCCACCACAGCCAGCGCCCCCCGCCACGCCGTGCGCAGGGCACGCTCGGCAGTATCACCACCCTCGAGTTCGAGACTGTCCACCACGGGGAACGGGGATGGATCTGATCCAGGGGTGTGGCGTGCGGCGTCGGCGTCGGCATCGGCGTCGGCCAGGGTGTCGGCATCGGCGTCGGCCAGGGCATCGGCGTCGGCCAGGGTGTCGGCATCGGCGTCGGCCAGGGCGTCGGCCAGATCGCTAGCGGCAGCCACAGCCCAGTCCGGGGGATCGACCTGGAGCTCGGGCAGTCGCAGATCCCCGGTCACCACGTCCTCGATACGGTCGAGCAAGATCCGAGCGATCCGGAACGAGGAGGGGACCGAGCCGCCAGCCGCTCCGCTGTGCACTCCGTGATCGAGGACGCGTACGGTGAGTGTCCCGAGGAGCAGCCCCCGCAGTGACGTAGTGACCCACAGCCGGTCGTAGGTCGGGCTGCCCGAGTCGAGGGCTAGGACCAGATCCGGGGTGCCGATCCGGTCATCCAGATGTGCCAGCACCTCCGGCAGGTGCGGACTGCCGCTCTCCTCGGACCCCTCGGCCAGGATCACGATCCGGCCATGATGACCACCCGTGGCCCGCAGCGACTCGATCGCACAAAGCGCAGAAGGGAGCGCGTACCCGTCATCGGCCACCCCCCGGGCGTACAGCCACTCCCCCTCCACCACCGGCGACCATGGGCCGCGGCCCTCGCTCCATCCGTCGAACGGTGGCTGCTTATCGAAGTGGCCGTAGATGAGCACCGTGCCGGTGGCATCGACGTCGGTAGCAGGCACCTCGACCAGTACCGCCGGGGTCAGCCCGGGTAGTCGGACTACCTCGACGGTGGCGCCGGTGATGTCCCTGGCCTCGGCCCATCGCGCCACCAACTCGGCCGCTTCGTCCATGTGGCCGGCCTGCTCCCAGTTCTGGTCGAAGTTCGGCGAGAGGTTCGGGATGCGGGCGAACTCCATCAGGAACGGAAGCACTTCTGCGGGCCATCGGACCTGGACCTCGTCGATGGCATCCTGGGGGCGGAATCCGGTCGGCATGCGGTGATCCTAGGCAGGCAGCCCGGCGGGGGCACTCGCTCGATCAGTGCGGGCGGATCAGTGCGGGCGGATCAGTGCGGGCAGATCAGTGCGGGCGGATCAGTGCGGGCAGATCAGTGCGGGCGGACCGATTCAGGAGGATCGTGCAGGCCCTGATTGAACCCGAAGGTTCGTTCGATAGTCTAACTATGTGACCATCAACACAAACTCACCGGTAGT
>CAIVIS010000281.1 GCA_903906055.1 uncultured Acidimicrobiaceae bacterium | reverse complement strand
CTCGATCATGTACCTGTCCCGTCGTCCTGTCGTCGTTGCGGCCGATGTATCCGTCCGAAGTGCCGTAACTCATGGTACTACACGGGTTTGCGTCTTCGGCTAGGGCAATCACTGGTTTTTGGTCTTGGTTGCAGTTCCGGTTCCTGCTGCATGCCTCCCGTGCCTAGCGGGGTTTCCACCTCTGATCGTGGGCCAGCTCGGCACCTGATCCACCGACCACTACTGCTGTTTCGCACTTCGGTTGCTCAGGTACTCCTGGCACCTGACGCCCCCGATGTTGAGCCGATCTGGGCGGTTCCACTCTCGTGAAGCCATGCCATGGCAACTACATCGCTACCCCCAGCACGTCGATCCTGAAATTTGAGGATGCAGCCCGGGCTACAGCGCGGTAATGTTTGCGCCGACGACATAGTGCATGGAGACACTGGCAGAATGTCGTTGGTTCAAACATGCAAGGGCATGCAGGGATGGCAGGGACTTTGAGGAGCGTCCTTCGACTCGGCAAGTGCGCCGACGGCGGGCGTTCAGGGGCAGTTTGATCAAGGGGCAGCAACATGGAGCAGTCAGCATCACCACCAGGGGCAAGCATGCACGCTGAGTCGGAGCCAGTTGCTGGCGAAGAACTAGGCCGCACCAATGTGAGCAGGATGGCCGTGATGGCCAGCCGCATTCGGTCCGCCATCCTCTTCGTTCTCCTCGATGCCGTCTGGGTGGCCATCGGCTACGGACTCTCCGAGGTCATCTACTTCCGCAACAGCCCCCCGAACGACTACAGCCTCCACCTCAGCGGGTTCCTCGTCATCGCCGTGATCGTGACGATCATGTCCAACCGGTTCTACGGCCTCTACGGCCGGATGTGGCGCCATGCCGGAGCCGACGAAGCCCGCCAGCTCCTTCTCTCGGCTGCCACCACGCTCTGCGTCCTGATCGCCTTGTGGCCCATCGGGAACTCCCTGCACATCGTGCTCGTCCCCCCGGTCGTGGTGATCATCGGCTGCATGTTTGCCAGCACCGGCATGGGGATCCTGCGCTTCCACTCGCGCCTGTTCGCCTGGCAGCGAGGCTCCAAGCGCCTCGGACTCAGGGTGGCAGTCATCGGCAGCCGCGATGCGGGGGCTGCCGCCATCCGTGAGATGCTCCGCAGCCCCGGTGCCGGACTGGTCCCAGTGGCCGTCTTCGACGACGACGAGCGGTCCCACGGGCTGTCGCTGATGGGCGTGCCTGTCGTGGGTGCCATCGACGAGATCCCCAAAGCTGCCAGCCGGTACACCATCCAACAAGTCCTCCTCGCTATCCCGTCACCCTCCCCAGAACTCGTGGAACGCGCACTACGGGCCTCCGAGTTGGCCGGGGTGTCGATGAAGATGCTCCCCGGGGTGAAGGACATGCTCAACGAGCCCAACCATCTCGCCGCCCTGCGCCAAGCACGGGAGCCGCAGATCGAGGACCTACTCGGACGGACGCCCGTCCCCACCGACCTCGAGTCGGTGCGTCGCTCGATCGAAGGCCGTCGGGTACTCGTCACCGGAGCCGGGGGGTCGATCGGCTCCGAGATCTGTCGCCAGGTTGCCAGTCTTGGCCCAGCCCAGTTGATCCTGCTCGATCACGACGAGACCCACCTGCACGACACTGCGGCCAGCATCGCCGGTCCCAGCGAACAAGCGCTCGTCGACATCTTCGATCGCGAAGCCGTGTTCGAGACGTTCGAGCAGTACTGCCCCGAGGTCGTCTACCACGCCGCGGCCCACAAGCACGTCCCCGTCCTCGAGCAGCATCCACTCGAGGCAGCCAAGACCAACGTGCTCGGAACCATGAACGTGGTGGACGCAGCCGGCTCCGTCGGCACCCGCCGTTTCGTGCAGATCTCTACGGACAAGGCCGTACACCCCTCGAGCGTCATGGGCGCATCGAAGCGGCTGGCCGAGCAGACCGTCCTGGCCCATGCGCCTGCCGGTGCCGCCTACTGCACGGTGCGCTTCGGGAACGTCCTGGGCAGCCGGGGCAGCGTCATCCCCACCTTCAGTCGCCAGATCGCCCAAGGTGGCCCAGTCACCGTGACCGATCCACGCATGACGCGCTTCTTCATGAGTGTGGAAGAGGCCGTGCAGTTGGTGCTCCAAGCGTCCGTCCTCTCTCATGGGGGCGAGATCTTCATGCTGGAGATGGGCGTGCCGGTCAAGATCATCGATCTGGCCGAGCGCATGATCCGACTGTCGGGCTGCCAGGTCGGCATCGACATCCCCATCGAGATCACCGGGATGCGCCCCGGAGAGAAGTTGAACGAGGTACTGAGCACGCCCGACGAGGAGATCCTCGGGACCAGCCACCCCTACATCAACCGCCTGGTACCCACCCGTGCTCCGGCCACCGTGTTTGCCGCCGAGCTCGAGCAGCTCGAGTTGGCCACGCTCCGGCGCGACAAGGACGCCGTGCGGACGCTCCTGTTCACTGCCGGATGCGCCGACGGTGTGGTTCCTCCGTGCACCGTGGGAATCGGCCACCAAGGGTCCAGTTCCCCCGCGCCGGCCGCCTTCGAGTGGCCTGAGCTCGCCGAGGCCGAGGAAGCGCTCGACCTGCGGGCTATCGTGACCAGTCAGATGCACCAGGTAGAAGACGACTCCGGCCAGGTCCGGGCATGAGCACCACCGAAGTTGGCACGGGGCGCACCTCGGCGACCACAGGGCGGCACCGATGACTGCGAATGAGGCCCTCGGCAAGGTCATCGTCGTCGGCCAAGGCTATGTAGGTCTTCCGCTGGCACTGCGGGCTGTCGAAGCCGGGTACGACGTCGTCGGCTTCGACCTCGACGTCAACCGCATCAAGCGCCTGGCTGACGGCGACTCCTATGTAGAGGACATCACCGATGAGCGGCTCGGCGCAGCACTCGCCACGGGTCGTTTCCTCCCCACGGTCGACTCGGACCACATGGTCGGATTCGACATCGCCGTCATCGATGTGCCGACTCCCCTCGAGGAGGGGAACCCGAACCTGGCGTACGTCGAGGAGGCGGCCGCCACGCTCGCCATCCACCTACGGCCCGGCGCCACTGTCATCCTGGAATCGACCAGTTATCCAGGCACCACAGAGGAGTTGGTGGTGCCCATCCTCGAGTCCGGTTCCGGTCTCACCGGAGGTCGCGACTTCCACGCCGGCTACAGCCCTGAACGGATCGACCCGGGGAACCCCACGTGGAGCCTCGAGAACACACCGAAGGTCGTCTCGGGGATCGACGCAGGATCGCTGGAGGTCGTCGAGGAGTTCTACGGTCGGCTGGTCGACCAGACGGTGGCCGTCTCGGGCACCCGCGAGGCAGAGTTGACCAAGCTCTTGGAGAACACCTTCCGGCACGTCAATATCGCGCTCGTCAACGAGTTGGCCATGTTCGCGTCCGACCTCGACATCGACGTATGGGAGGCCATAGACGCTGCCTCCACCAAACCGTTCGGCTACATGCGGTTCACCCCAGGCCCAGGCGTGGGTGGGCACTGCCTGCCCATCGACCCGAGCTATCTTTCCTGGAAGGTCCGGCGCAGCCTCGGCCAGCCATTCCGGTTCGTGGAGCTGGCCAACGATGTGAACGAGCACATGCCGGACTACGTGGTTCGGCGCCTGATGCTGGCCTTCAACCGCATGGGGAGATCCGTCAACGGATCAAGGGTCCTGATCTTGGGGCTGGCCTACAAGCGCAACACAGGGGATGCCCGAGAGGCCCCCGGAACCGTCATCGCCCGGTCGCTGGTAGCGCTCGGCGCCGACCTTCGGGTGGCGGACCCGCATCTGGTAGGCGACACGCTGGCCTTCCCTCTGGTCGAGGCAACTGCTGAGGAGTTGGCTGCAGCCGATGCCGTCATCTTGGTGACCGACCACGACGCCTTCGACTACGACCTGGTCGAGGCGAACGCCAGCTATGTGCTCGACACTCGGAACCGGCTGGACGGTCCGATGGTCGAACGCCTCTGATGCTGACATGAGGGTGGTCGTGACCGGCGGAGCCGGCTTCATCGGTGCCAATCTGTGCCGCACCCTCGTGACCACGTCGGAGGTGGACGCCGTGGTGGCCCTCGACGACCTCTCGACCGGCAGCAGGGCCAACTTGGACGGCGTCGAAGGCGTCGAACTCGTGGAGGGCTCCATCCTGGATGCGGAACTTCTGGACCAGGTGATTCCTGGTGCTGATGCCATCATCCACCTGGCCGCCCGGCCGTCGGTCCCGCGGTCGCTCATCGATCCCATGGCGACCCACCGGGTGAACGCCACCGGTACCTTGGAAGTCCTCGAGGCGGCCCGCCGTCACGGTGACCCACAGGTCGTGGTGGCCTCATCGTCTTCGGTCTACGGCGCCAACCCGACCCTGCCCAAGCACGAGGACATGGCACCGATGCCGGTGAGTCCCTATGCCGTCAGCAAGTTGGCCACCGAGTCGTACGCCTTGGCCTACGGCCACTCGTTCGGACTGCCCACGCTGGCCTTCCGGTTCTTCAACGTCTTCGGACCGCTCCAGGCTGCAGACCACGCCTACGCCGCGGTCATCCCCGCCTTCTTGGCCAACGCCCTGAGGGGTGATCCCCTGCCTGTCCATGGTGACGGGCGTCAGACCAGGGACTTCACCTACGTGGGCACCGTGTGCTCGGTACTGGCCGACGCGGTCGTGCGCACCGTCACCGACCCACGACCGGTCAATCTCGCCTTCGGCACCCGGGTCACACTGCTCGAAGTGATCGCCCTTATAGAGCAGCAGTTGGGCCGCAGCCTCGAGTGTGCCCACTCGGAATCGAGAGCCGGTGACGTGCGAGACTCTCAGGCAGACCAAGGCAACCTCAGGCGCCTCTTTCCCGACGTCCAACCCGTCCCTCTAGAGGAAGGCCTGCGGGCCACCATCAACTGGTTCGAGGAGTTGTCATGACCGACAGTACGACGAGCACCGACACCGACGTGAGCACGGCGGTCGAGGACACCGAGGACGGTACCGGACTCGATACCGAGGCCCATCACTTCGATGATGGGGCGGCCGGCCATGCCGCGGTCTGGCGATCTGAAGTCATCGGCGGTGGAGCCATGGTGGGGATCGTCGTCCTGGTCGCCCTCTTCTTCCGGTGGCGCCCCGGGCCGACCTTCGTCGACCACTGGGGGTTCTCCCTGGTGCACGCCGACATCGGCAGTTCGTTCTGGATGCACGTAACCGACATCCGATCGACTTCGACCTTGGTTGCAGGCTCGATCTTGGCCGCCTTGGTCGTGGTGCTGCGGGACCACTGGCGAGCACTCGCCTGCCTGGTCGCTCCCACCTTGGCCGTGTTGTTGACCGAGTTCGTCTTGAAGCCGGTGATCGCCCGTCGCTTCGAGTTCGTGCTGACCTTCCCTTCTGGGTCAGTGACTGCGGTGGCCGCCGTCGCCACCGCCTGGGTGCTGGCGGTACCTCGTTGGCTTCGCTTCCCGGTCGTGGTCATCGGTGCATTCGTGGTCGGTCTCGAATGCATTGCCATCATCGCCCTGCAGTGGCACTATCCCAGCGATGCGCTCGGTGGCGTCCTGGTCGGCGTCGGCGTCGTCCTACTGGCGGACGGGCTGCTCCACGTAGTGGTGGCTGCCGTACGGGGGCACTTCACCGGCAATCCGACCGATGGAACGACCAGCGATCCGACCAGCGATCCGACCCATGCACCAGATGGCGAACCGTCTGCCAGCAGTGGTCTCCCGACCGCGACCACCTGATCTGATCATGTATCGAGTCAGAACCTTTGGGGCTCCACGATCGCCCCGCACCGTCGACGAGGCCAAGTGCCATGGGTGACGATCGCCAGGAGGCGGCAACTGACAGCGACCGAGACATGGGTGCGGTCGCCTGGATAGATGTCGAGGCCGATACCGAGGGCCCGTCCGACGCCACCCTGGCGGCCCAGGCCGTTACCTTCGTCCTACGACGCATCGAGCGTGCCGTACGAGCCGACGACCGGGTGTGCCCGGTCAGTACGCAATCTGTGGCCGTCCAGTTCGGCACCGTGGCCAGTGTGGTGGCTCCGAGCATCCTAGGAAACCGCCTGGCCCATGCCATCGGGCCCAACCTCCCCTTCAACCGTTCCGATGCCAACCTTGCCGTCGCCATCGGCATGGCGGCGCCGCTTTCCGCAGACGGAAACGCCACCGAGGTAACCGGGCGAGCCCGGCTAGCGGCTCGGTCTGCCCGACGAACGCTCGGCCCGACCAGCCGGGTCGCAGGGAGCGGCCAGGTCGACAACGTCGCCAGCACTGCGGTCGTCGTCGACGAGCCGGTCGACGGGCGAGCCTTGACCTCTGTCGCCATTGGGCGCAAGTTCGTTCCGATGCATCGACGCACCGCGCACCGCTTCGCCGCCAGCCGCATCGATGGGATCCCTGTCTTGGTCGCCACCGATGGATCCGGTGACAAAGGGACCCGTCTCGACTCACTTCGGGTCAGCAGCCTGTGCGTGCTCGTCGTCGACCCGATGTCGGCTGGAAGTGGCATGCCGGGCTTCCCTTCGCTGACGGCCACTTCGGTCGCCGAGCGGCTGGGTTGTCGGACGGGAACTGCCAATGTGTCTCCTGACGCACCGCTGGTCATGACCGTCGACGACATGGCCGTCGACCTGGTCGTCCTGGTCCTGGACGGCGCATGGGTGGGCCGGTCCCCCGACTGGGCCAGCGGGGCCTGGGGGCTTCCGGCCCGACTCACCACCGCGTACCTCGACAAGGGTATTCCGGTCTTTGCCGTGAGCGCCGGCGCCGGTGCCGGGGCCATTGCCGCCTGCGTCACCCAAGGTGCACTTGCGCTGTTCAACCTGGATCGACTGTCCGATGCCCTGCGTTCCCTCGACGGGCTTTCGTTCGAGGAGGCCCTGCTGAGGGCCGATGCCGGGTTCCCGATGCGGTTCCACTCGCTGCTGGACCTCACCACTGGCGAGCGCCGCGTGCTCTTCTATCTGACCGAGGGATGGGCCGCCCAAGATATCGCCGAGGAGCTGGTGGTGTCGCTCACCACCGTGCGATCCCACATCCGTTCCGTCCTGCGCAAGCTCGGTGTCCGATCGCAGTTGGCGGCCGTGGCCATCGCCAACAGCCGGGATCTCGAGCACCACAAGGTGACAGCCAACTCCTAGGGGCGAGCGGTCGACTTCCTCAACGCGTCTCGGGCTCCAGTTGCCGGGCTCCAGTTGCCGGGTTCACGATGGCGACGGCCGGCCGATGCCGCCAGCAGCCAACCGTCCGAAGAGTTCGTACTCCGGCTCGAGCATTTCGCGGAGCCGGTCGGTCTGCGCTCTGGTCAGCTCCGACCGGCCACCAGTCACCCGCGCTCGATGCACGGCCAGCGGCAGTTCCAACCGGTTGGCCAGCTCCGCCAGGCCATCTCCGTAACCCTCGGTGAAGAAGACGCTCGAGCACGCGGCAATCCGGTCTGTGGCTTCCGACACATCCAACGTGGTCGAGAACGTATGGAGCTGGGTCAAGAGGTGCCGGGGTGGCACCCGGTCCAAAAAACCGTCGAACCCGTCGTAGGCCAGACGACGCTCGCGCTCGGCCACATGGCCGGGAGCATCCACCGAGTCCCCGGTCACCAGGTAGTCGAAGTAGGAGTGGACCCGGGCCACCGGGTCACGCAGGACCGTCACCGTGAAGGTGCGGGGCGGCAGTGGCTGCTCCTCCACTGGACGGTGGGCCCGTGCATACAGATAGGCACCTTCGGAGATGAGCCTGCGGTGCACCGACGCGAACGCATAGCCGCCGCTGACCGTGCGTGGCAGCCGGGCCGACGTGATCCTCTGCCATACCGCCATCGGGTCCTCGCCACCCAAGGCCAGGAAACTCAGGAACAAGCTGGTTCCGGCCGTCTTTCGAATGTGGTGGCAGTAGACCCGCTTCGACCCATCGGGAAGCTCGTAGGCCTCGGCCAGACGCCGGTAGGTCGGGTCCAGCCTCATGGATGCCACATCACGGGTGCCGCGTATATCCCGACCGATCATCCGCCAGGTCCGGACGATCGGACTGCTCGACCGCTGGACCGCAGTCGGGTCTGCATCTCCGACAGTGCTGGCCACTGCGTCAATCTACCCGCCAGGATCGCTCGACCCGCATCCACTGTCCCGAGGAGACACCCTGGTCCGTTGAGTCCGCAGGACCCCCTGTGGGATGATGGAAGCGTGGCAGGCGCACGATTCGCATCAGGGGTGTACGCCTGCACTGGGCGGACGTGGCGATGGTCGGCGCAGGCCGTCGGCAGTTCTGGCTTCCTGGAGTTCGTCCGGTGACCGTCGACCAGGTGGGTGGGCTCTCTGCACCGGTCAAGATGATCGTCTGGGACTTGGACGACACGTTCTGGCGTGGCACCCTCAGCGAAGGACCGGTTGAGTGCGACCCCGCCTTGGTAGACATGGTCCGGGTCCTCAACCGCCGAGGGATCGTCAGCGCCATCTGCTCGAAGAACGACGAGGAGCCGGTGCGTATCCAGCTCGAGTCGGTCGGGCTGTGGGACGAGTTCGTATTCGCTCGGATCGACTGGACCCCCAAGGGGGCCCGCGTGGCCCAGATCATCGAGGATGCCCAACTCCGCCCCGAAAACGTGCTGTTCCTGGACGACCTCCCGGCCAACCTGGGTGAAGCCGAACACGTCTCCCCCGGCCTCCAGACCGCCGGACCCGAGATCCTGGACAGACTGTTGGGGCTACCGCAGCTGGTCGGCAAAGAAGATGGTGCCCTCACGCGACTCCGTCAGTACCAGGTACTCGAGCGCAAACTGACCGACCGCCAAGAGACCAGCGACTCCCACGAGGACTTCCTGCGCTCGTGTGACATCCGTGTGGTCGTCCACGAGGACGCAGGCGAACAGGTCGACCGGCTCCACGAACTGGCGCTGCGCACGAACCAGCTCAACTTCACCAAGCGGCGGCTCACCTCCGACGAGTTTGCCGCCTTGGTTGCCGATCCAGAGGTGGTGTCCGGGTATGTCGAGGCCTCGGACCGCTATGGCGACTACGGGATCTGTGGCTTCTACGCACTCCACAAAAGATCCGGAGTCCTGACCGACTACCTCTTCTCGTGCCGCGTGCTCAACATGGGCATCGAGCAGTGGCTCTATGACCGGCTCGGTCGGCCCGAACTCGAGGTAGTGGGCGAAGTGGTCTCCTCGCTCACCGGGACAGTCGACTGGATCACCGTCGACGACGGGACCACGGGAAATGACACCGCTGGGTCCGGTGGACGGAGTGCCGGTAGTGGGCGCCCCGAACGCAGTGGCCGGATACTGATCGTCGGTGGCTGTGACCTGAGCACCACAGCCGACTTCCTCGGAGGGGACATCACCACCGAGTTCGCCCATCCCGGGGAGACGGGGGCGTTCATCCATTCTGGGCACACCGAGACCTTCCGCCTGTCCGCGGTCGGCCTGACGGAGGCACAAGCAATGCTGGTGGACCGGCTGCCCATGGTCGATCAGGACACCTACCGGTCGGCCACCGTGGTGGCACCGGACTACGACGTCCTGGTGCTCAGCGTGCTCACCGACTACACCCAGGGGCTCTACCGGCACCGCCAGACCGGACTCGTAGTCCCTTGGAACCAGTTCACCTCCGATGTGACCGATCCGGCCATGCGCGATCGCCTGGTGAAGCGGCACGCCCGAGAGTCGATGGACGAGGCGTGGTTCGCCTGGTTTGCCGACGAGTTCGAACCCCTGGGTGGGATCGCCCCCGCTCCATTCCAGGAGAACATCGCCTGGTTGGCCCAGTCCATCCCGGACCACGCCACCCTGGTCCTGGTCAACGGGGCTGAGTATCCGCTGAGCAATCCGAAGGAGCCCGACCGTCACCTGCACCATCAGGTGATGAACGCCGCCCTCGACGAGGTAGTAGCGGATCTTCCCAATGCCCGGGTGTGCGACGTACGGACGTTCATCTCCAGCGAGGACGACTTCACCGACCACCTCCGTCACTACCGGCGCCGGTGCTACCTGACTATGGCCGAGGAGATCCGCAGTGCCGGGGCGGCCACACTGGACGTGCAGCCCGAGCGCTGGACAACAGCCACGTTTTCGAAGGTGTACCGCTTCGCCGGACGACGGCGGCTCGAGGTCGAACGGCTGGCTGGCCGCACCCGGGGTCGCTCCCGGCCGACGTGATCCCAGCCGACGTGATCCCAGCCGGCTCGTGTCGAACTCACACCTCCCCCGGCCGCCTGCGGTCAGTGCGTGGCCGCTAGTAGCAGATGCGTGGCCGCTAGCACGACGTGTTGACCACGAACGCCTTGGCCAGCGAGGCCCATGCGTAGGCGATGCTGTAGAGGTAGTTGACGGCGTAGCCGCTGACCGGCACCACCACTAGGTGGATATCGCTGCATCGACGAAAGAGAAGACGTGCCCTGGTGGCCTGATCACGGCCGGGAACGATCATCAGCGACGTCCAGTGGTGGCGTGCGGCGACTTTGGCAGCAAACTCCATCTCCCCCCTGGTGTTCAGCGGGTTGGCT
>CAIVIS010000280.1 GCA_903906055.1 uncultured Acidimicrobiaceae bacterium | reverse complement strand
ACCGAGAACCGATAGCTGGTGCCGTTGGCGAGACCAGTGAAGGTGCAACTGGTCGACAAACCGATCAGCGCGGGCACCGTGCACGTCGAAAGCGTGGTGACCGCCGGGTTCGAGGTCACCGAGTACCCGATGATGGGCGAACCGCCCGTGTCTGCTGGCGAACTCCACCGGACCACCGCCCCACCGTCCGATGCCTGTGCGACCACACCCGAGGGTGTGCCCGGAACGGCCACGGGAACCAGGTTGACGGCAGGATCGGATGGGGGTCCGGTTCCTCGTTCGTTGACGGCTTTGACCGTGACTGAGTAGTGCTTACCGTTGGTCAGGTTGGAGACCGTGATGGGACTGGCCGAGCCCGTAGCCACCGAGCCGCCGTTGGCGCCGTCATCGGCCGAGACGACATACCCCGTGATGGCCGAACCGTTGGCGGCCGGGGCGTTGAAGGTCACCGTGGCTGAGCCATCACCTGGAACGACCTGCACGGCGGTAGGCGCCCCCGGGGTGCTGCTCACCAACACCTCAGTCGAGGGGACCGACGACGGCCCTTGGCCCATGTCGCTTGATGCCGCCACCGTGACCGTATAGCGATCACCCGGTATGAGCCCGGCGATCGTGATCGGGTACTGCCCAGCAAAGTTAGACCCACCCGAAGC
Source organism: uncultured Acidimicrobiaceae bacterium (assembly GCA_903906055.1). Lineage (GTDB taxonomy): Bacteria > Actinomycetota > Acidimicrobiia > Acidimicrobiales > RAAP-2 > Bog-756. The sequence goes on along the minus strand of CAIVIS010000280.1, from coordinate 1,997 downwards.
GGACTGGCTGCCATGGGACGGGTTGGTATCAGTAGCCACAGCCACATAGCTCCGCACCAACGAACCACCGTCGGACGTCGGAGCGTCGAACGCAACCCGAAGAGAGCCGAGTGCGGTTCCGTCAGTCACGGTCACGTTCCGCGGGACACCTGGCACGGCGGCCGGCACAACCTGAGCAGTGGAGCCGCCGTTCGAAGTGTCACTGGTGCCGACCCCATTGGTGGCGGTGACGAGGAGTCTGTACTCGGTCCCGTTCACCAGTCCCCTCACGGTGATCGGACTGGACAGTCCGGTCGCCACCTGACCCGTCGGTTGACCGGTGGTGTCGACAACAGCGACCGTGTAGCCGGTAATCGGCGATCCGTTGGCGGATGGCGCATCGAAGGTCACACGAGCCCCACCGTCCTGCGACTTGGCCTGCGCCCCGGTCACCGGGTTCGGTCGGGTAGCAGCCAAGAACGATGGAGACGGCTGAGACGCTGGTCCGAACCCGACGTCGTTGCTCGCCCGCACCGTGAACGTGTAGGTACTCCCCACAGCCAGACCGGAAACATCGACCGGCACATAGCGAGAGCGCACGGTCGACACCACGGCACCTTGGGCGTTGACTGCACTGATCAGGTAGTCACCATGAGCCCAGAGCCCGCCGTTGTTCGCCGGCGCAGTGAAGTTGACGGTCGCCGTGGTGGTGAGCCCTGGAGCGGTGTCCTTCGGTGACGCCGTCACGCCAGTGGGAGCACCGGGCAGTCCCGCCGGTATTGCGGAATTGAACCCAGCGAGCGGAGAAAGCGCGCTGGTGCCGACGCCATTGGGGGCCGACACCTGGAAGGTGTAGGCGTCACCATTGGTCAGGCCCGCGATAACGATCGGGCTTGACGCTCCGGCCACTACTTGGCCACCGTTAGCCGGATGGGTGAGATCGGTCGCACGCACCGTGTAGCCCGCGATGGGGGAACCAAAGGCGTAGGGGGCGGTGAACGCCACGGACACTGTGGTGTCGCCCCGGGCGAGGGTCACGCCAGTAGGCGTTCCGGGCGGACCAGCCGGGGTCACCGGATCCGATGGCACTGATGCCGTACCGGCACCGATTGAGTTGTTGGCTACCACCACGAAGGTGTAGGCGTCACCGTTGTTGAGTCCCGGAAATACCACCGGGCTCGACGCCGAAGATGTTGTGGCCAGTGCCGTGCCCGAAGCATCCCGAATGGTGACCGAGTAGCCGGTGATGGGAGCACCGCCGTCGTAGGAGGGCACGGTCCAGCGAACAGTCGCCGTTCCGTTACCCGAGGTTCCCGCCACGCCGGTCGGGGCCAGAGCCACACCTGCGGTGAAGGGTACCGGTGTAGACGGAACAGAAGCCGCACTCGTTGCCACCGCGTTGGTGGCCGTCACTGTGTAGTTGTAGGTCTCTCCCAAGGTGACGCCAGGGACCGAGATCGGACTCGCCACACCCGACGCACTTCGATCGGGACGGGATCCCGTCAGGAATGCCACCGAGAAGGTGTCGCCCAGGCCGTACCAGCCCTGCAGTGGATAGCTGTATCGCCACGTTCCCGGAGAAGTGCCGGGCGTGACGTCAACGGGTCCGCTTCCACCCTGGCAAGTCGCGTCGCACAGCGAAGGGGCCCACGCGGTGATGGCCAAGGATGAAGAGGGAAGGGGTCGCGTGCGGGTCACACGGAACGACGTGCCGCTGCAGTTGCTCCCCGTGCTCGTCCACGAGAGCACGTCGCCGGTGAGTTGGACGTTCCTGGCCGGGCCTGGATCGCAACTGATCAGGTTGTGAGCGGTGACCGTGTAGGACGAGGCCGGAGGAACAGAGACCGGAGGGTCGAACGATACGACGGCCCCGTCGGCGTTACCCCTCCCGACCACGTTGGTCGGAGCATCCGGTGGGCCCGGCATCCTGACATCAATGGACTGCGACGAATAGCAAGTGGTCCCCCAGGCGTTGTCCAAGGTGGCATCGCTGGGGACAGGGCAGGAGATCCCCTTTT
>CAIVIS010000279.1 GCA_903906055.1 uncultured Acidimicrobiaceae bacterium | reverse complement strand
TCAGTATCGCCGCTCCCGTGGTCGGGTTGAGATAGGCACTCGCCAAGAGCACGCCGTCCTTCCAGGCCTGCACCACTTGGGTGGAGTTGGCGGGCAACTTGGCAGTCGTCGAGACGGACACCGACGACTGCCCGGAGGCGGCGTCCGACAGCGCGACGACGAACTTCTTCTGGGAGACGACCTTGGGCACATCTCGCTGGATCGACATCGAGGGGTCACCGAAGAGGTTGTACTCGAGGCGGACCAACGGGCCGCCCCAACTTGACGGCGACCTGGTGTCCAGGTCGAGTTTCGAAGCCTCCAGCAGCGGGCCAAGCTGCTCTACCGGCTTCGACATCGGGACCCCGAACACGACCTTCCACACGTTGCCGACCTCAGGGAACAGTGCTCGTCCCATGGACTCGAGCAGGACACCGCTCTCGGTGATTGGGCTCTCCCGTGAGGCACCGATGTGAGCGATGGCTCCCGCATTTTCGGCCGCCTGGTTGAAGGACGAAAACGGTGTGACCTGGACGACGTTGGCGAACCCACCTCCGCCATCGAACTTCCCACTGTCGCAGTCGGAACTCCACAGTACCGGGGGCAGTCCGCCTCTTGCGACCAACGCATTGTACGTTAAGTCGGCCGCCCTAAGCGCTGGCGATGCCCATCCCGAAGCGTCCGTATAGCCATGGTCGGCATGCCAGATGATGGAACTCCCAGGCGTCACTGCCCCGACGATCAGAGCGGTCGACGCCGAGTTCGTCGACCAGGCAGCAGGCAGGAGCAGCGGAGCTGGCAAAGGGAACCCGTCGGAGTTAGTGGTCGGACGGACACCCGGGCAGGTATCGGCCACGCTCACGCGGTTGAAGGACTTGCCGGCGGCACCGGCGAGCATGCCGACAAACTCGGAACTCTCGATGAACGGATGGATAGCCGTAGCAGTAGTCGCCGCATTGTTGGGGTCGGCGCAGAACGTGTTGGCATCGCTGGCTGCCATATTGCTGATGGCCGATTCGAACTTCTGCGCACCCGTGACCCTCTTGTAGAGCGAGGCGACCTTCGGCGGCGCGTCAATGTAGTCCTCCATCACGTAGAGGACAGGAGTAGGTGTAATTAGACGACCAATGAACAGATCGGGATGCAGATCGGCCTGAGTTCTGCAATCGCTGTCTGGCAGGCCCGGCGCAGAGGGATCAACGCTGCCCCATTGGTGGATGAATCCATAGGGCTGATCCGAGGCCACCGGCGCCCCGCCCGGACATCCCCCCGCTGGCGGATTCCCTATTTCCCAGTAGCTATAGGGGAGGGTGACCTCGAATGTAGGGATGAACTCCGTCCTGCCAAAGAGGAGCACGAAGGAGGGCTTCGTCCTGCAGGGTGCGGTCATCTCCGCAGCGATAGCGTCATGGATACTCCCCGTCGTGGCACCGATGTCGTCCGTGGAGAACACCTTGGTGACGACGCCATGGGCAGTGCGGTCAGCGGCGTACGTGACGGCGCTCGCCTTCCAAAAGCTAGGGGTGATCAGCATCATCTGCTCGCCGCAGTTGGCGAGGGGGGCAGTTACCGGGAGATTCGCCGCCGAGACCTGCGACCAGTTGGCCACCTCGGACTGCCACAGGTTGACAAAGGCGGCGTTGCTCGCATCTGTGAGGGAGCTGTCCCCGAACGTCGCCGCCGAGTCCGCCGGTCCGCCGGTCTGGCTCTGCCCGTTGGGCACGCAGTCACCTGGAGCCGCAGTACCGCAGAACGTCACCTCCACCGTGGCGGTCTTCAGCACCTCGACCTGCCTCAAGGATGGCGTGTAGCGCACCATCGGCACCGAGATGGAAGTCAGTTCGAGCCCGCGTTGGCTTGTGGTCGGAGGGTCAGCTACGAGCGTCGGCATCGCCTCGGCCGACGCATAGGCCTGCTGGTCCAAGACGAAGGTCGAGGTGTTGGTGGGGAGTGATGATCCGTCGGTGATCGCAGCCGGATCCGAGCTCTCGAGAGGAGCGACGGGATGCGGCAGCGTCATCGTGTAACTCGTTGAACTGGTGATCGAGACCCGTGGGAACGTCCCCTGAGGAATCGCGACGAGCAATGGGGCCGCCGGAAGGTCCGGCTGGCCGAGACCCAGGCCAGCCGCTCTCCCCGCCCCGGGGGCAGTCACTGCAATGTACGCCTGATCCGCAGTGAACCCAGGGGGTCCGAACTGCGTATCCGGAAGTAATAGCGAGAACGTCACGTGACCAAGGTCGGCTCCGACGACCTTGGTCTCCACCGTGCTTGGAGCCGCAACGCTCCCGGCTGTGCCGGGCCCACAGGTGTGCGAGGTCTGCGTGCCCCTGACGGCGGCCTCAAGGTTGAGCATCTGGTTCAGGATCATGGGGGCAGTGGCCCCGACGATTCTGACGGTTGCGTTGGCGCTGGTTATGGCTCCCTCGACAATTTGGATCAGGCTGATGGCGTCGCCGCAGCCACTCACCAGAACCTGAGCCTTCGCCAGCGTGAGCTTGGTCTTGAGGAAGGAACGAGAGGCAGCGGTCGCAGGGGAGAAAGTCGAGACGGGCTGTTGGCCAATGAACTTCGCCATGGCACCCAACTGGGAGTCCGCCGCGGCGGCACCTGCGGGCTCCTGCAGCACCACCTGAGAGATACCAGACGCGCCTAGGACCGCCACCAACAGTGCGGCCCTTGCAGACATGCCCGTCTTGCGAACTCTCACGTCACCCCCCGGTGGCCCCGTACTGCTCCCGAATGCAGGAATCCTACCAAGCAACCAATGGTTACACCATGGCTCGGCGGAGATCGAAGTTCCGACCGCCTGCGGACCCTGCCCCTGCGGATTCTCCAGTCTTCATCCGTCGAACAGGGTTGGGTCGCGGGACGTTACCAAGAAGTCCGGTTCACGGGCATACGGGCCCTGACGACGCTGCTGCACCCACAGGTCAGGGGCAGCAGAGTGTCAACAAAACTCAGATACTGGCCATGGAGGCTGTTCCGGATCTGACGCCTGTTACACGCCGTCCCATCACGGTGTTACCGCAAGATCACGGAATCGCAGGCCCGCGGCAGCCAAGCCGAAATCGGCTCAGGCCACTGCGGACCTCGAGACGATCAGTACTTGGCGGTGCCCCGCTTGGATGCCGAGGAGGAGAAGAAGCTCGAGTTGCCGTTGTAGGTCGCCACAACGGACCACCCGTCCTGCGGCTTCGGATTCGCCTTCGTCGCGTTGGGGACCGTCATCCATCCAGCCGGCACACTGCAGGTTGCCACCTGGGCGACCAGTGTCTTGGTGTTGTTGCTGGCCACAGGAAGTGCAGTACCCGAGCAACGGATTGCCCCACTGTTGAGGGGCGTCCCCGGCGCGTGGTACTGCGAGTTCACCGTGAACACGACAGTGCCGGCGACAAGCGGCGTGGCCGGTCCGTCGGACACGGTGGCAGTGAACGTGGTGGCAGCCCCGCTGGTCGGGACGGCGCTGATGTCGATCTTCACCCGGGTGATACCCGGAGTGACCTCGAGAGTCGTTGACCCGGTGCTCGTGGCGAAAGCGGCGTCACCCGAGTAGGTGGCCGTTGCCGTGTATACGCTGGCCGCCCCGAGCAGACTGCCCTTGAGGATCTGACACCTCGACTTGCCACCGCCGGACAGCGCCGTGATGGTGGTGCACGGAACGATGCTTCCGTCGTGGCCGACCACTGTCCAGTCGACCACCCCGGTGATCTTCGTAGTGCCGACCTTGGCCGGAACCACCGCTGCCGTAAACGACACGGGCTTCCCTGACGTCATCGTCGTCTTGTTGGCCGTGACCGTCAAGGTTGTGGCTGTCGCCGCGTCGGCGAACGCCGGTGCCGCCACCACGGCTGTTGATCCAATGACTGCTGCAGAAACCACTACAGCCATACCCGCCAAGCGAAGTGAGCGTCTCACGTTGGTCATCCCCTCGATGTCCTAAAGTCCCGCAGAATCCTCTGCGGAATGTACTTCATAGTGACCAATTGGCGCCTTGGTGTCAACTACCTCTCGCTGGTCCTTATGTCAAGAGGCATCAACGTCGAAGACACGAGTAAATTATCCCTGTTCAGGCGGGGTTTCTTCCCCTAGTTGCTCGACTGAGCCCCATGCTGGAATCAGCGTGGCGTGATCCCCCACGAACCGGTCCAGCGCCCATCGGGTCGAAGGACGGTCAGGTCGGTTCCGGTCCGGAATGCGTCAGGTGGACAGGTCATCGGCTCTACGGCCAACGCCGTCCGTCGTGATCCGGCGTCGAGTGTGTCCCCCGAGAACACCATCAGATAACCGAAGCGCTCGTCCGCCCACAGCGTCACACCAGCATTGCCATCAGGGTGGTCGAGGTCCACTCGCACCCGCCCGTCGCTGTCGCGAGCCAACTCGCAGTAGGCGGTGTCGAGCCGGGTCACCCCGACCGGGCGGGCCGTGGAGAAGTCGTACTCGGTCCCCGACACGGCGATCGCACCGCTGGGCAGGCCTCGGTCATCAGTGACAATGCGGCGGGCAGCCGGCACTCGGAGTCGAGCCTGATCCACAGTGGCCGTTCCCACGGACAGATAGGGGTGGAAGCCCAGCCCGAACGGCAGCTCCCCGGGCCCGATGTTCTGGGCGTCCGTGATGACGGTGAGTCCTTCGCGACCGAGCCGGTATTCGATCTCGAGTCGAAGCGCGAAGGGATAGGCGGGCGAGGGGTGGAGCTCGCATACCAAGCCCACCCGGTTCTGCGCTCGGCTGGTCATCCGCCATGGAAGCCATCGGACCAGCCCATGGATGGCATTCTGCTGCTCGACCTCGTTGATGGGTGCCTGAGCGGCCACCTCCTGGAAGGAGTACGCGCCGCCGCCCAGCCGGTTCGGCCACGGTGCGAGTACCTGGCCTCGACCCCCGTGGCTCCACTCTTCGGGACCGAACCCGTCGATGACATCCCGGTCACCCACCGTGAACGACCGCAAGGTGGCCCCCACTTCGGTGATGACCGCCCGCTGGTGACCGTGGCCGATGACCCACTGGTCGCCAGTGGCAGGTGTGGTCTGCGCTGGGCGCTGCTCGGAGGACGGGATCGGTACGGGCATGAGTTGTGGCCTGGGTTCCTTGGAGTGCTGGAGCATGCCGGCGGCTCCCCGTCGCCACATACTCGGATTCAACCGGACGGACCCGGCTGACTCCTGCATGGTGCGGGGACGGCGGCCGTTCGGCTGCCGATGTCGCCCGGTATGGTAGGCCACGAGGCCGCAACGGCCCGCCACGACCCCTTCGCGGCGTGCCCATGCCCCTCTGGCACAGGTCACCGGCGACGGCAGACGAACGGAACTCTTCAGTCATGCGCATCCTGATCACCAACGACGACGGCGTGTTCGCACCCGGGATCGCCGCCCTGGCCCGTGGTCTTCACCGAACCTTCGGCGACGAGCACGAGCTCGTAGTGGTCGCCCCGCTCACCGACCACAGTGGGGCGGGGGCCGCCGTCGGGGCCGTCTACGAGCGTGAGTCCATTCCCTACGAGCACGTGGACATCCCCGGTCTGTCGGCTGTACCCACTTATGGCATCGACGGGTCGCCGGCGTTGGCGGTCATCCTGGGCTGCATCGAAGGATTCGGCCCGCGCCCGGACATGATCGTGTCCGGCATCAACCACGGGATCAATGCCGGACGGTCGGCTCTCCATTCGGGCACCGTCGGCGCCGCCCTCACTGGGGCCCAGTTCGGAGTCCGCGGGCTCGCCGTGAGCATCGCCTGGGCCACCACACCCGAGTTCTGGGAGACCGCCGTCGAACTGGCCTGCCAGGTCGTTCCCACCCTGGCCGAGGCCGAGGCTGGCACGGTGCTGAATCTGAATGTGCCCGCCGTGCGACCCGACGAGCTGCTCGGACTCCGGCACGGTCGATTGGGCCGTGCCGGCCTCATTCGCTCGGTGCGCCCGGAGCACACACCTCTCCCCGTGGACGGGCCGGCAATCGACCGCACCGGCGGAGCCATCGTGTTGAACATGCGGGGTATGGGCGGCGATGCCGACCGACTGAAGGAGCGGGCCGAACTCGAGCCTGACTCTGATGCTGCGCTCGTGGAAGCCGGCTGGGCCTCGATCACCCCGTTGGTGGGCGTGCGTGAGAGCACCTCGGACAGCGCCACCGAGGCGCTCGATGCAGCCCTTGCCACCCAGCCCGGCTGACTCCCGTGCCTGGTCTGGCTCGGCCAGGCCTCGTCAGTCGCTGCTAGTCCGGGTCAGGTCAGGTCAAGCCAGTTGCGCGTCGAGCCAGTCGAAGGTGACCTGGGCCGACAGGCGCAGGTTGTCCGATTGGCAGTGCGTCGACGCCCCGTCGGCTGGCCCGAACACCCTCGACGTCACCGGTCCGGTGACTCCGGCCACCAGCGCATCGAACTGTGCTCTCGGCTCCGCCCCTTCGCGTTCGCCTACCAGGGCCAGAACCGGGCAGGTGATTGCCGCCATGCGGTCGTCGAGGCGGTAGGACGCCATCGCATCGCGCCATGCGTGGAACGACGGGACACCGAACCGGGTGCAGATGGCCTCGATCCCCCACTGCATCTGGCGGGGCATGAGATCTTCGGGTACTCCGGTCACGTCTTCGGGCCGGATGTCCCGGATCATCCGGTAGACGTCGGCACCCACCCACGCCTCCATGTACCGACCCATGTCGACAACGGGCGGGTTGGCCACCAAGGCACCGACCCGGAGGTCGCTAGCCGCCGCCCGGGCCGCGAAGTACGAACCGAAACTCTGGCCGCACAGCGCTAGGCGCTCTGTGTCCACGTCTCCCATGGCCACCACTGCATCGACCACCGCGGCCAGGGGAACCTCATAGTCCGGCCGGAAGGTCATGGTCGGATTGGTCCGCATGCAGCCGAGCTGTCCGGGGCCGTCGACGACGACCACGTTCCAGCCACGCTCGGCTCCGGGTGCCCCGAGCTGGAAGTAGAGCTCTTCTGCGCTCGAGTCGAACCCACCGACAGCGATCACCGTGGGACGGGGACCAACGAAGACGGACGAGGCGGGCGGGCGGACCAGATACCCCGGCAAGGTGCCGCCCTCGAAGGGGATGACCAGCGGCTCAACTGGTGGGTCGAGCAGTGCTGCTGCCTCAGAGAAGCAGGCTCGGCTGCGGGCCCCGGCTCCATCGGCGTTCGACGCGCCGTCTCCCCCGTAGTACTCGGCCGTCCGGTAGTAGGTCGATGCTCGCAGTAGGTGGTCGCGTCCACTGACGCGTCGCCCTTCGTCCAGGCAGGCCCGGCCCTGCTCCTCGATCCGCTGAGCCAGGCGCTCGAAGGCTCGGGTCCAACTCTGGGGACTTCCGTCGGCGATCTCGGCCACGACAGCCAGGCACTCCCCGACGGTGGAGCCGCCGTAGTCGGCGACGCCCATCGCCCGGATCAGCTGGTAGTTGAACTCATCGTCCCGGAAGCCCTCCACGCGGACAGCACTACGGACGACATCGGAGTCTTCGAAGGACACGGTGCTCTCTTCCTGGCTGACAGGTTCCGACCGCACCGGTCGGCACTGCCGTCGGTCATTGTGCCCGATCCACGGCC
>CAIVIS010000278.1 GCA_903906055.1 uncultured Acidimicrobiaceae bacterium | reverse complement strand
CTGGCGTCGAGCCTTCCGGACCGAGCGGACCGGTGTCGACATCCGCTCTGCCGTGCTCGGTGCGCTCGTCACCGGGGTTCCCCTCGCCGTGGGTGTGGCCACCGGGCATGAGACCCTCGGCCTCTTCGCCAGCCTCGGCGGGCTGAACGTGGCACTCGGACTGAGCGCCGGAACTCGCGGCGACAGACTGCGCTGGGGCTTGGTGGCATTGGTGGGTGCATCGATTGCCGTGGCAATCGCCACCATGGCGAGTGCGTTCGGTTGGCTCCTAGTTCTGATCACCTTCGCATGGGTCGGGGCATGGGCGTTGGTGCGGGCGGCTGGGCCCGCTGGCGTCGTGGTGGCCTTCGTCAACTCGGCTGTCTTCATCATCGTCGGCGGCCAGACCGCAACAGCTTGCGACGCCCTGCCGCGGACCATCGCCTTTGCTATCGACGGCATCGCATCCCTCGGCCTCTTCTTGACGCTCGTGTCTCCTGTCCTGGAAGCCGAATCAGGAGATGCAAACGAGATAGACGCTGTTGCACCTGCACCTGCTGCCGATCAGCTGTCCAGCCCGTCTCTGGGATCCATACGGGCTGGCCTGGCCGCAGACCGGCGAGGCGTTCGCTACGCCATCCGAGACGGCGTGGTCATCGCCATAGCCACTGCGTTCGAACTGGCGGCAGGGTTGGCCCAGGGCTACTGGGTACCGCTGGCCGGGGCGGCGGTCATCCAACCCGACGCTCGTGCGACACGGGTGCGGGCCGTGCAGCGCGCCGCCGGCACGATGATCGGAGTGGCGGCTGCTGCCGTCGTGGTCGGGGTCGCCCGCAACCAGGCCGTCCTGGTGGTGATGGTGTTCATGGCCTCCGGCGGTCTCTTCGCCGTGAAAGACCGGGGCTACCACTGGCTGGTGATCTTGCTGACCCCCACCGTCATCATCATGCTGGCGTCGGTATCGTCGTCGCGTTGGACGCTGATCGAGTCGCGTGTGATCGACAACGCCATCGGCATCGTGCTGGTCGTGGCACTGCTTGCGGGCTGGGACTACGTCGTAAGGTGGCGCTCCTCGCACTGAGGATCCGTTCCGGTGGTCTTCGATCAGCATGCGCTGGGCCCGCCCAGCGGACGGGCTCCGTCCAGGAGCACCGCCACCACCCCAGTGACCCAGGCGTCGTCCACACCACGACTGCCGTTGGTCACCGCCATCTGGAGGACGGAACCGGACATCATGGCGACTAGTACCGAAGTGTCGACGTCGGAGTGGATCTCACCGGCAGCCTTGGCTCGCTCGAGCCGCTCCCCGGTCCGGGCCATCACCCGGGTGACGTCGGCGCGGCGCCCCTTGAGTTCTTCGTGCGACTCTCCGAGCAGGCCGACCAGCGCCGCACGCCCGGCCGGTCGCCAGAGCTTCTCGACAGTCCACCAGACCATGGTGGTGATATCAGCGGCCAGGTCACTGGTGTCGGCGATGACGACGTCGCCCTCGATGCGCAAGACGGCCTCGACGACAAGATCAGCCTTGGAGGTCCACTGTCGCCTGGAGGATCGCGCTGTCGAGGCGGGCGTCGCGGGGACGCCCGCTTTCGGCTGTGCGGAAACAGTGGCGATCGACATTTCGTTACTCTCCACAACGGAACCACGGCCCGTTCCGGCGATTGGCTGCGTCTCGAGCACAGAGGTCGATCACGGTGCGTCAACGGCCGCTTCGGCGGCGGCAAAGCACTCAGTGGCGATGCGGGTGAGCACGAGCGCCTGCTCCCATCGATCGCCCTCCTCTCGGAG
>CAIVIS010000277.1 GCA_903906055.1 uncultured Acidimicrobiaceae bacterium | reverse complement strand
GACACCACCACCGCCGCCTATCCGACCGCCAGCAATGGTGCACCCTTCCCCATGTTGAATTCGATCGGGGTACCCACCGGATTCTGCGCTCCTACGAGCAATGATCCCTGCTGGTCGCTGACCGGGTCGTCCGTGGCCACACCCGCGGGCATGACGTCCGCCATGCTCCCGAACAACCCGTGGGATGGTCCGGCGGTCACCCTGGGGGCGCGGACCTATGCCATCGATGGCAACAGTGACGCAGTTGATTGCTGGGACTACATCACCAGTGCCTCGTGCTCGGGCTACCCCATGGCTCTGGTGAACAGCGACTACACGTACACAATCAACCGGGACCCACAGCGGCCTACATGCCTGTGGACGAATGCCGATGACGGACAGGCTCAGATCCAGAGTTTCGACGCCTACACGGGTGGACCCTGTGGGGCCGGTCCGGTCCGTGTGCTCTCCTCGGGCATCGTGGCTCCCTACGCCCTGTGCATCCCCTCGAACTACCAGTCGCTCAAGGTGACCCTGCCTGATCGGACTGCATATACGAGCGGGTCTATTCAGTTCGAGGACATCGACGGCAACCCGTTGGCTGGGGTTCCGGCCCAGCCCATCGACGCCAACGGCTCGGTGGACCTGTCCGGACTGGGACTGTCCACGATCGACCCGCTGCCCCAGTTCCTGGTCACCTTGAACGGCGCTGGGACACCACCGGAGGTCGATATCCAACTCGTGTGGACTGGCGCGTACTCGCCGCTGTGCACCTCGGGTGGTCAGACAACATCGGATCCGACTCCGCCGGTGGTGACGCCGACCGACCAGGGTTACCGCCTGGGAGCAGCCGACGGTGGGGTCTTTGCCTTCGGACACTCCCAGTTCTACGGCTCGATGACCGGCAAGCATCTCAATGGACCTGAAGTCGGAATCGCCTCTACGCCGGATGGGGCTGGCTACTGGTTGGCCGCGTCAGATGGCGGTGTCTTCGCGTTCGGTGACGCTCAGTTCCATGGCTCCAAGGCAGGATCCCCCTTGGCTGCTCCCATCGTGGAGATGGCGGCCACCCCTGATGGGGGCGGTTACTGGCTGGTCGGTGCCGATGGAGGGATATTCAGCTTCGGCGACGCGTCGTTCTATGGTTCTGTCGGAGCCGGACATGTCACGGCCCCGGTCGTGGGCATGGCTGCTTCGCCATCGGGCCACGGCTATTGGCTGGTGGGTTCGGACGGCAACGTGTACCCGTTCGGCGACGCAGTCGCATTCGGCTCGGAGCACGGCAAGACCCTCGGTGGTCGTGTGGTCGCGATGGCCACGACACCCGACGGGGGCGGTTACTGGTTGGCCGCCACTGACGGAGGGGTGTTCGCTTTCGGTGACGCGCCGTTCTTGGGGTCGATGACCGGCAAGGGCCTTGGTGGCGACATGGTCGACATCATGAGCTCACCAAGTGGGCACGGCTATTGGACGGATGCCAGCGACGGTGGAGTCTTCGCCTTCGGTGACGCCCAATTCCTCGGCTGCATGGTGGGCACCACCCTCTTCGGCTCGATGGACTCCTTGGGATCCTGAACTGACATCACCGGCATCGGACTGAGCCTGTTCCGATGTTCGTCTCCATAGTGTTGCTGCCTCCGCCCTGTGCGGGGGCAGCAGCGCGCCAGTAGCCGAAGGCGCCGGTGCCATCTGGTCGAACACCCGCAAGCGCTCGGGTCGTACCCATTGATACACCCGGTCTCTACCATCAGGGCATGGCAAAGACGGCTAAGCGCCACCGCTGTATCGACTGTGGTTCGACCACCGCCCGTTGGGCCGGGCGCTGCCCGACGTGCGGCGAGTGGAACACCCTGGTCGAAGAGGCGGCCCTTGGCCCCTTGGTCCGAGCCCTCGACGAACTCGATCTGTCTGGCATGCCGGTGCCGCTGTCGTCGGTGGACCTGTCCGAGGCCGCGGCCATCCCAACGGGCGTCGACGAGTTCGACCGCGTCCTGTCCGGCGGACTCGTTCCTGGCTCGGTCACCCTCCTCGGTGGTGAGCCGGGCATCGGCAAGTCCACACTCCTCCTCCAGGTGCTGGCCGCCCGGGCCGCTGCCGGGCACCGTGTACTACTGGTTTCGGCCGAGGAGTCGGCCCACCAGGTGCGCCTCCGAGCCGAGCGACTCGGTCCCGTCCCACCCGGCCTGCTGATCCTGTCGGCCACAGACGTGGGCCAGGTCATCAATGCCGTGGTCGAGTCCGCTCCCGACCTGGTGGTCATCGACTCGATCCAGGCGGTGGCCATCGGACCAGCCACGCCGGGGGAGCGCCGGGCCACTGGCGTGCCGGGATCCATCGGCCAGGTCCGCGAGTGCGCCGACCAACTGGTCGGACTGGCCAAGGCCCGTCAGGTGGCCACGGTCTTGGTCGGCCACGTCACCAAGGACGGATCGCTGGCTGGCCCACGGGCACTCGAGCACATGGTCGACACCGTATTGAGCTTCGAGGGGGATCGTCACCACGCCCTCCGTCTTCTGCTGGCCGTCAAGCACCGGTTCGGCCCGACCGGTGAGCTCGGCCTCTTCGAAATGGGCGATCAGGGGCTCAACACGGTGGATGACCCCGGCCGCCTCCTGCTCGGGGATCGACTGACTGGTGTCCCCGGCGGAGTGGTCCTCCCCGCACTGCAGGGTCGTCGCACCCTCATGGTGGAACTGCAGGCCCTGGTCGCGCCCATGGGACAGGCCCAGCCGAAGCGGTCGGTGGTCGGTCTCGACAGCGGAAGGCTGGTGATGACTCTGGCCGTGCTCTCGCGCCATGCCGGGCTTCCCATGCACGCGGTCGACGTGTTCGCTTCGGTGGCCGGCGGCATCCGGGTGACTGAACCGGCCGCTGACCTAGCCGTGGCGCTCGCTGTGGCCTCGGCTTCGACCGGGGTCCCCTTGCCTGCGGACCTGGCTGCCGTGGGGGAGGTCGGACTGGCTGGTGAGGTCCGACAGGTGACCAATCTGCCTCGACGCCTCGAGGAGGCGGCACGGCTCGGATTCGCTCGAGTGGTGGTGCCGGCCTCGGCGCCGGGTGGTCCGGCGGGCATCGAGCTCATCCGGGTAGACACGGTGGCCGACGCCGTGCGTCGTTTCGGCTGCCTCGAACCGCTCGGCGGCTGAACGCACCGGGGGTGTCCAGCGGCGGTGCCGGGTACCATTCACGTGTGATCACACGCCAGCACGGCGCCATGAACGAAGCACTGACCATGGTGGCCCCGGGAACCCCGCTACGCGATGGCCTGGACAGAATTCTCCGGGCCAAGCGGGGCGGACTGGTCGTGGTCGGCGACGGCCCCGACGTGCTCTCCATCTGCTCGGGGGGATTCCTCTTGGACTCCGAGTTCAGCCCACAGCGCCTGTCAGAGTTGGCCAAGATGGACGGCGCCATCATCGTGGCAGCCGACGGATCCCGGATCGCCAGGGCCAACGTGCACCTGATGCCCGACTCCTCTATCGCCACCACGGAGACGGGCACCCGGCACCGCACGGCGGAACGGGTAGCTCGTTCCATCGACGTACCCGTCCTGTCGGTGTCGGCCGCCATGTCGGTGATCGCCGTCTACCGCAATGACAGTAAGCACACCATCCAGCCGATCGGTTGGCTCCACGACCGGACCGACCAGGCGCTCGCCACCATGCAGCGGTTCCGCACCAGGTTCGACGTGGCCCTCGGGAACCTCTCGATCCTCGAGGTCGAAGACACCGTGTCGGTGGGCGATGTGGTGGCAGTCATCCAGGCCGCCGAGATGGTCCTGCGGATCGCCGAAGAAGTCGACGGCTACTTGGTCGAACTAGGTGAAGACGGGCGACTCGTCGGCCTCCAGTCTGGCGAACTGATGGACGGTGTGGCCGCTGCGCTCAGCCTGGTCGTCCGTGACTACTGCGTAATGACACCCAAAGAAGGTGCGGATCGAACCAGCATCGTCGATACGGTCGTGGATCTGCTGGCCTCCCTCCCCTCCGATGAACTGCGCGACCCGGTCAGGGTGGCAAGTGTGCTCCGACTGCCCGGGGCGCTCGACGAAGTGGAATCCGGGTTGGAGCCCAGGGGCTACCGGCTCCTTCACCGGCTGCCGAGGTTCTCCGACACCATCATCGAGCGGATCGTGGACCGGTTCGTCAATCTGCAACAGATCATGCGGGCTTCGATTGCCGAGCTCGAGCAAGTGGAGGGCGTGGGCCAGACCCGGGCCCGGTCGGTGAAGGATGGGCTGTCCCGGTTGGCCGAGGCCAGCATCTTCGAGCGCTACCAGTAGGGGAGCCCAGACCACCGCCAGCACGGGCACCCAGGCTGTAGGTCGCCACCGGCGCCGTCAGGGGCCCTGCTCCATTGCTGGTAGAATGGCATGCTTTCCCACGCAAACCGGATGTCGCTCACCAGCCCCGGTTCCGCACCGAAATGCTTGGAGGAACGGTGTTCGACATCGGTGACAAGGTCGTCTACCCGCACCACGGCGCGGCAGTAGTTGAACGACGAGAGACCAAAGAGGCGTTCGGCAAGAAGCAGGAGTACCTCGTGCTCCGACTTGCCTACGGCGACCTCACCTTGATGGTGCCAGCAGACAACACCGCAGGCGTTGGCCTCCGCGAGGTCATCAACGACGAAGAGGTGGAAGAGGTCTTCGCCGTGCTCCGCAAGAAGGAAGCACGCATGCCGACCAACTGGTCGCGGCGATACAAGAACCACTCCGAAAAGCTCCGCTCTGGCGATATCTACCAGGTGGCCGAAGTGGTCCGGAACCTCTCGATCCGTGACAAGGACAAGGGACTGTCCGCCGGGGAGAAGCGCATGCTCCAGCGGGCTCGTCAGATCTTGGTGTCCGAACTGACCTTCGCACTCGGGGTCGATGAGGAGACCGCTGAGGTCCGCCTCGACGAGGCGCTGCCCTGAGCCGAACGGGGCCCGTGTGGGCCATCGTGGTCGCCGGAGGCTCGGGCCGACGGTTCGGCAGTCGCAAGCAGTTCCTTCCCCTAGCCGGGAGACAGGTCGCCGCCTGGTCGGTACGCGCTGCTCGCTCGGTGGCTGACGGCGTGGTGCTGGTCGTCCCTGCCGACACGGCATCAGACGAGGGGCTTCCGAAACCGGGTGCGTCTGGAGACGCTGGATTCGGGGCCACTCACGTGGTGACCGGGGGCGCCACCCGTTCGGCGTCGGTGCGGGCCGGGATGGCGGCGGTCCCTATGGATGCAGACATCATCATCGTCCACGATGCTGCCCGTCCGCTGGCCGGAGTCAGTCTCTTCGCTGCGGTGGTAGAAGCCGTGCGCACCAAAGGAGTCGACGGCGCCATCCCGGTAGTGCCGGTGTCGGACACCTTGAAGCGGGTCGAAGACGGGCGGATCGTCGAGACGGTGTCCCGAGACGGCTTGGTGGCCATCCAGACGCCACAGGCCTTCGTAGCCGCAGCGCTGCGCACCGCCCATGTAGATGGTGGCGAGGCCACGGACGATGCCGGGCTCCTCGAAGCATCTGGCCTGGTCGTGGGCACCGTCGAGGGGGATCCCCGCAATCTGAAGCTGACCCGGCCCGAAGACCTGGCGCTGGCCGAGGCCCTGCTGGCCGAGGCAACTCCCGGGGCGAGGGGGATCTGATGAGTCCAGCACCCGCGCTACGGATCGGCCAGGGCTACGACATCCATGCTTTTTCTGAAGACCCAGACCGGCCGCTGGTGCTCGGGGGTGTGGTGATCTCTGGAGATGGCGTGGCGGGCCTGGTCGGCCACAGTGACGCCGACGCTGTCTCCCATGCCATTGCCGATGCGGTGCTGGGGGCGGCCGGTCTCGGCGACCTCGGACGCCATATGCCTGATACCGACCCGGCCTGGGCCGGAGCCGACTCGCTGGATATCCTCCGCCGGGTTGTTGCCCTGGCGCTGCGGGCCGGATGGGTCCCGGTGAACGCCGACTGCACGGTGGTGGCCGAGCGGCCGCGTCTGGCCCCCCACGTCGACCTGATGGCGGCAAACCTGACCGAAGCACTCGGTGCCCCGGTCAATGTGAAGGCGACCCGAGCGGAAGGTCTCGGGGCAGTGGGGCGGGCCGAAGGGATCGCCTGCACCGCGGTCGTACTGTTGGCCGACACAGGGTCGACCGATGTGACCGGTTCGACTGATGCAAATGGGGAGGTCTGATGAGTCCAGCACCATCAAGTGGAGGACGAGGAAAGGGTGGCCGCGCACCGGCGCCCAAGGGGGGTTCCCGGGGGGCTGCCCCGAGTAAGGGCCCCGAGGCCAAGGCCGCTTGGATGAAGGCCAAGGATGCCAAGGCTGGGCGGGGGGCTGGGGTTGGACGAGGATCGGTGGCCCAGGGACGGGCATCGGTGAGCGATCGCGGCCGCGGCCCTGGCGGTAAGGACATCCCCGTGCGGCGAGGCCCTCGCCATGAAGGACTCGGTGGCGATCAGGTAGAGGGCCGCCAGGCCGTCCGCGAACTGCTGCACGCCGGGCGCCGACCGATCACCACGCTGATGATGGCAGAAGGGATGGATGCCGCCGAGATCCTCGACGACATCGAAGCCCTGGCCATCAAGCGCCGAGTCAAGGTCGACTACGTCTCTCGCAAGCGGATCGACGCCACGGCCCGGACCGACGGATCACAAGGTGTCGTGGCGCTGGCCAGGGCGATCGACGAGACCCCGCTCGAGGCGCTCTGCCAGCCGACCAAGCGCGGCCGGCTGCCCTTCTTGCTGATCCTGGACGGGATCACCGACCCCCACAACCTGGGCGCAGTCCTGCGTAGTGCGGAGTGCGCCGGAGTGACCGGGATCGTTCTGCCCCGCCACCGCTCGGCTCACCTATCGCCCACCGTGGCCAAGGTGGCAGCCGGGGCGATCGAGTATCTGCCCATGGCGCTGGTGGCCGGTATCCCCACGGCCCTGCAGCAGCTGTCCGGACTGGGTGTCGTGACTGTCGGCCTGGTGGGCGAGGCCCCCACGTCGCTCTACAAGCTGCCCCTGGGCAACCAGCCGGTGGCCCTGGTACTGGGGTCGGAAGGTTCGGGTCTGGCCGCACTCACCCGCAAACGCTGCGACGAGTTGGCTGCCATCCCACAGCACGGCACGCTGTCTTCGCTCAACGTGGCGACGGCGGGAGCCATCGCTTGCTTCGACGTGGCTCGCCAGCGCATCGCTGCGGGGAACTGAACCAGATCACGGACCAGTCGTCCTGATCCCGACCGATCAGACCTCTTCGACGGTCACGCCTTTCCAGAAGGCAACGCGGTCTGCGATCTCGGCGGCAGCATCCTTGGGGTCGGGGTAGTACCAGGCGGCATCGGCATTCCGGTTGCCTGCCACCACGACGGTGCGGTAACTAGCTGTGCCCTTCCACGGACAGACAGTCTGGGTCTGGCTCGGCTCGAAGAACTCATCGTGCACATCGGCCGACGCAAAGTAGTGGTTCCCTTCGACGACCACCGTGGCATCACTTTCCGCCAAGACGGTCCCGTTCCATGTCGCGCGCATTGTCATGGTGTTTCCAACACCGCGGTTCGCATCGGTGTTCCCTCGACCTCAGGGGCGCACGGCCATGGTGAGCATGAACTCATCCCCTGGAGAGGTCCACGATGCCTCGACGTCCATGCCAGCGGCGCTGAGCTCGTCTTGCAGGGCGAGGGGAGTGAACTTGGTGCTGATCTCGGTGAGCATCTCCTCGCCAGCGGCGAAGGAGACCAAGAGACCGAGGTCGGCGATGTGCACCACGCAGTCGTCGATGGAGCGGAGCCACATTTCGATGCGATGGTCCTCTTCGTTGAACCGGGCCACATGGGCGAACCGGTCGGGAGCAAAATCGGTACCGAGCTCCCGGTTGAGGACATGGAGGACGTTCCGGTTGAACTCGGCAGTGACGCCCGCTGAGTCGTCGTAGGCGGCGACGAGCTTTCCCCGGTCCTTGAGGAGATCGGCCCCGAGTAGAAACCGATCGCCGGGACGCATGATCTCGACCAGCCCAGCCAGGAACTCTTGGCGCTGGGCTGGGTCGAAGTTCCCGATGGTTCCGCCCAGGAAGGCGATCAGTCGGCGCCCGCTGGCGTCCAGGTGGATGAGGTGGTGGTGGAAGTCGGCAACGACCGCGCCCACCGTTAGCCCCGGATACTCCTGTGACAGCCTCGTGGCTGCCTCCCACAGGGTGGTGTCGCTGACATCTAGGGGAAGGAATGATCCGAGTAGGCCACATGCCTGCATGGCATCGAGCAGGACCCTCGACTTGTCGCAGGTCCCCGCGCCCAGCTCCACCAAGATGTCTGCACCGGCCATCTCGACCATCTCCTTGGCGTGGGCATCGAGGATGGCCCGCTCGGCGCGGGTCGGGTAGTACTCGGGCAGTCGGGTGATCTCATCGAAGAGGCGGCTGCCCCGGTCGTCGTAGAAGTAGACGGGGGGCAGTTGCTTGGGGACTGCCGTCAGTCCGGAACGGACGTCTGCCTCCATGGCGGCTCGCAGGTCGCCTGGTCCGAGGTGGACCTCGATGGTGGGGGTGATGCTGTCGGGCATGGGCTCAGTGGTTTCGGTCGAGGTCAGTACGAAGTCCCGACCAGGTATAGGGATCAGACGTTGCGGGCCAGGCGCAGTCCGGACATGGCCCAACGCGCCGCTGGGGGGAAGAAGTTCCGATAGGTGGCCCGGACGTGGTCGTCGGGGGTCAGGCACGAGCCACCTCGCAGGACGTACTGGTTGACCATGAACTTGCCGTTGTACTCACCCACCGTGCCCGGCTCGGGGACAAAACCCGGATAGGGGCTGTACGCCGAGGACGTCCACTGCCAGACATCGCCATAGGGCGACGTCGCACTGCCTGGGGATGGACTCGGGTGGAGGACATCTGGATCGAGCATGTTGGCGTCAGGGCCGCCTTGGGTGGCCCGAGTCACAGCCACTACCTCCCACTCCGCCTCGGTCGGTAGCCGGGAGCCGGCCCATCGGGCGTAGGCGTCGGCCTCGTAGTAGCTGATGTGGCACACCGGCTGGGTCGGGTCGACGGGAGCGTCTCCGGCCAAGGTGTACTCGTAGCGGCGCTGGTCGTGCTCGGACCAGTAGAGCGGGCCGTCCCAACCGCCGGTTGTCGCCGCCGTCCAACCGTCGGACAGCCACAACTCAGGTCGGTGGTAGCCGCCGTCTTCGATGAACTGCTGCCACTCGCCACACGACACCGGGCGGTCAGCCAGTGCGAAGGGCTCTAGGTAGGTCCGATGACGAGGGAACTCGTTGTCGAACCCGAATCCGATTCCGGCATGTCCGATCTGGGTGGTGCCGCCCTCGTGTGCGGTCCATGTGGTCGGTGACCCATCGCCAGCTATCGCAGTCGGTCGCGGGGCATAGGCGGGCAGCAGGGGGCTCCGGGACAGGACGTGCTTGATGTCCATGAGGAGGAGCTCTTGGTGCTGCTGCTCGTGGTGGATCCCCAGGTCGACCAGCGCGGAAGCATCGCGACCGATCCCCTGCGCCAGCAGCTGGCCCATGGCGTAATCGACGTGGCGTCGGTAGTCGGCGACCTCTACGACTCCCGGACGCGAGATCAGGCCACGGTCGCCCCGGGGGTATCGGGCGCCGGCTCCTTCGTAGTACGAGTTGAACAGAAAGCCGAAGTCAGGATGGAAGACGCGGTAATCGGAAAGAAGGGGGACCAGTAGGAACGTCTCGAAGAACCACGAGGTATGGGCCCGGTGCCACTTGGTCGGGCTGACATCGGGCATCGACTGGACGGTCTGGTCTTCGGCCGAAAGCGGCGAGGCGAGGGCATCAGTAAGCCGTCGGGTGGCCCGGAAGCGATCAGCGAGGACGTGATCATCCACTGTCGGCAGCACTTCCGCCATCGCTACTCCCTTCGCTCCCCTGGGGAGCTCCCCCTGGTGGTTGTCCGTTGGGCCCCTGTCTGACTGGCAACGGGCCTTACCGCGAACCTAACCGGAAGCGGTCCAGACCGGACCGGGTCTGGGGACCGCACCTTCGAGCCGGTGGAGGGAATTGAACCCACGACCTGACGATTACAAATCGCCTGCTCTGCCAACTGAGCTACACCGGCGTCGCTCCCACCCCACGGGAGACTGCCCCAGTGTACGGTCCCTGACCCGTCCGGTGGGAGTGCTTGCTAATCCTTCCGATGAACGGCAGGCTGGCGGAAGTGGACGATCCCCCCGTTGCCGACGATCAGACCCCGGAGAGGCCCAGCCATCGGCTGCCCGTCGACCGAGCAGTCATCCTGATCGGACTCTTCGTCCTGATCACCGCTCTCCTCGTTGGCGGGCTCCATCCGACATCGTCGACATCATCGACCCCGACAACTTCCAGCAGTTCGACGACCAGCCCGGCGACTTCTGCGACCTCTACGTCTCCTCCGACCACGAAGGCGGCACCGCCGGCGAAGTCGACCACGACTACGACCACGATCACCAAGGTGAGCAAGGCGCCGGTACTGGTAGCCAATGCATCGGGTACATCGGGTGCGGCCGCAACGGTCTCCAACCAGCTCCAGATGGCGGGATGGAACGTGCAGGCCCCGATCAACGCCACGGCCAAAGTTCCTTCTTCCAACGTGTACTACGTCGCCGGACAGAAGGCCGCGGCCACCGGGGTCGCCACCACGCTGCACCTGGCTGCCAACACCGTCCTTCCCTATACGACAGCGGCACCGGTGAGCACCATCGGGACGGCCGAGATCCTGGTACTGGTCGGTCCGGACCTTGTCTCGGGAGTCAGTTCGACCACGACCACCCCGGGCACCTGACCTCCTCGTCCGGGATGCGGGACGCCGGGATGCGGGGCGGAGCCGAAGAACCTCCTGGCCCAGAGGCTCAGGCCCTACTGGCTGGCCTGCTGGTAGATCCGTCCACCACTGCAGTGGTCACCGACTTCGATGGAACCCTGGCCTCGATCGTCGAAGATCCGCCATCCGCCCGTCCGCTCGACGGAGTCCCGGGTCTGCTCCACCGGCTGGCCCAATCCTTTGGCGTGGTGGCCGTGGTATCGGGTCGACCCGCGTCGTTCTTAGCGGAGCATCTGAGGGTGCCTAGCGACGCCACACTGCCCACTGACCGACTGCATTTGATCGGTCTCTATGGGTTGGAGTCGATCGGCCCCGATGGGTCAGTGGTGCTGGTCGAGGCGGCGGCGGCCTGGCTGCCGGTCGTAGCCGAGACGGCTGGGCGCATTCGGGCGGCCGCCCCGGACGGGGTCTTGGTGGAAGTGAAAGGCGCAGCCGTCACGGTCCATTGGCGCCCCTTTCCCGAGGCTGAAGGGTGGATCTTGGACCAGGTCGCCGAAGAGTCGTCGAAGACCGGACTGACGGTCCATCTGGCCCGGCGGTCGGTAGAGCTACGTCCACCGCTCTCGATCGACAAGGGAACCGTGCTCCGGCGGCTTACCGACGGTTGCACGGCGGCCTGCTTCCTCGGCGACGACGTAGGGGATATCCCCGCCTTCGTCGAGCTGGCTCGACGGGGTGCTGAGGGACTGGCCACCGTCGGGGTAGCGGTCATCGACGAGGAGACGGATCCAGAAGTGGCGGCATCGGCAGACCTGTCGGTGACCAGCCCGCACGGTGCAGTTGGCGTCCTGACGTGGCTGGCCGCCCAAAACTCTTCAGAGGGCTAGGTCCGACAAGTTAGCGAAGCGATTCGCCCCCGTCAGTTCGTTGTCGACGTGGTCGGGTGGTCAGCTCATCGGGCGGCAAGCAGTTGGGCATTCAGCCAGTCGGCCGGACGCCGCGACAGGATGATCTCCCGGAGCGTGGTTGCCCGTGCTGCACGCTCCTCGGCCCCGGTGGCTAATGCCTGGGCCAGTACGGCGGCTGTGCCGGTGACGTCGAACGGGTTGACCTCGAGGGCCCCGTCGGCCAGCTGGTCGAAGGCCCCGGCCTCCCGTGACAAGGCCAGGATGCCGTCGCGGGTATTGACGATGGGACCTTCGTTGGCCACCAGATTCAGGCCGTCGCGGACGGGATTGACCAGAAGCACGTCGTAGCGGGTGAGGGCGGCCAGCGACCGGGGGTAGTCGTCCTCCACCTCGAGCACGATCGGAGTCCAACCTGGCGTGCCCCAGCGCTCGTTGATCCGGGCGACGGTCGCCTCGACCTCATCTTGGTAGGCAAGGTACTCGGGGAGGCCTTGACGGGTCGGATAGGCGAGTGCCACGAAGACCACGCGCTCGCGGTGGGCCGGAATCTGCTCCAACAGCTCCTCGTAGGCCCAAAAGCCGCGCAGCAGGTTCTTCGAGAGCTCCATGCGGTCGACCCGCACGATCACCTGGCGATCGGCGCCACCCACCGATGCCTCGATCCTGGCCAGTGCAGCCGACACTGCGGGCTCAGCCACCGAGGCCCTCAGCAGGTCCGGGTCGCTCGAGAGGGGGGAGACGAATGTGCGGTGACCGCCGTCGTCGATGCCAGCGGTGGCCAAGCCCTGATGGAAGGCCGTCGCCCAACGCTCGGCGTGGAAGCCGCAGGCGCCGTAGCCGGCCATGGCCTCGAGTAGTTCGTTGCCCACCGATGTCGGGAGCATCCGCACTACCGATGGATCGGCAAACGGGGTGTGGGTGAAGTGTGCGGTGCGGAGGTCAGGGCGGAGGCGGTGGAGTGTGGGCGCCATGAGTGCGAGGTGGTAGTCCTGGACGAGCACCCGGCCTCCGACGGGGGCGACGTCGGCCACCCGCTCGGCCATCACGATGTTGAACGTCCGGTAGGCGTCCCACGCCTCCATCCACCGGCGGTCGGTCCTCGGGCGCCGCGCCGCATCGAACAGATGGTGGTGGCAGAACCAAAGCGTGGCGTTGGACACCACGTCGTAGGCCAGGTTGTAGACCCCTGGGTCGTGTTCCACCAGTTCGAGGCGGAGTCCGTCGGTGGACAGCAGTCCCTGGGCTGCCGCATCACGGTCCGCCTGGTTGAGGCTGGAGGCGACCCAGGTTGCACCGGTACCTGCGACGAGTGGGGCCAGTGATCCGGCCAAGCCGCCGCCAGATACCACCCGCACCAGCCGCCCATCTTCCATGCGGAAGGAGAGTGGTCCCCGGTTGGATACGAAGACGGTGTCGGCCAACGAACCGTCCCCACCCGTGCCCACGTGCTCCCCAGGACGAGCAGAACGGGCGAGATCCATGTCCGACGCTACCCCGTACGCCTGTAGCGGCTCAGCCAGCGAGGCGGTTCAGCCAGCCAGAAGCGGTGAGCGGGCCAAGGCGGCGGCCAGGATGTCGGTGGCCTGGGGTCGCAACTCGGACAACGGTCGATTCCGGTGGACCCGGACACCGAGGTCGACCTGGGCGATCGTCTCCACCCCGAAGTGGGAGGCCACATCGATCAGCAGCGCCAGCTCCACCGCATATCCGTCGGCCAAGGGGCACTTGTCGAATACCCACCGCGGGGCTGCTGTCTCGCCGGCTAGTGGCTGGCGGACCACAGCGAGTGCGGGATAGAGGAGGTCGATGACGGGGCGAGCCATGAGTTCGGTCACCCGGCCACCACCGTCCGGCTCCCCATGAAGGGGACGCTGGTAGAAGCCCTTGACCACGGTCGTGGTCTCGTCGGTGAGGAGGGGGCCGAGCAGCCCGGTCACGAAGTGGGAGCCGAAGTTGGTGACGTCGCCGTCGATGAAGGCGATCAGGTCACCTGTGGCCTCACGGAGCGCCACCCGCATGGCTTGGCCCTTGCCACCACCAGTCGTGTCACCAGTGACCACGCGGGCACCGGACTCCTCGGCGATGGCTCCGGTCCCATCGGTGGAGCCGTCGTCGACGACGACCACCTCGTCTACCAAGGGGACGCCGCCCCCGGCCTCCGTCAACTCCGTGATGATCGTCCGAACGATGGTGCCGATCGTGGCGGCCTCGTTGCGGGCGGGGATGCACACCGAGACCGTGCGCCCATCTTTGGATGAGGCGAGCGCATCCGCGTCGAAGTCGCCATACGCGTAGGCAGTCCCATCGTCCTCATGCGCGGCCGTCACTGTCATGCCTCCATCATCGCTCACTGTCAGAGCATTCGTGGCGGGTCCGTCTATGGGATGCCCGACCTGGCCCACACGTTGACGGATCCCCCTGGCTTCGGCCACAATAGACAGCATCATCCAGAGCAGCTGAGGGACCGGGCCCTGTGACGCTGCGGCAACCAGAGCGCTTATGACCAGATCAGAACGGTCATCGAGCGTGCGAGGTGCCAATGCCCGAGCGATGAGGAGACTGCTGTGGATTTCGTTTCAGGCTTGAGGTGTCGGGAATGTGGCCGTACCTACCCGGCTGAAGCACTTCATGTGTGCGACTACTGCTTCGGGCCCCTCGAGGTCACCTATGACTACGAACGGGTGACTGCCACCATCACCCGCGAGCGGATCGCCGCTGGGCCTCGCACGATCTGGCGCTACGGCGATCTACTGCCGGTGGCCGACCCCAACCCGGTCGACCTGGGCGCCGGGTTTACCCCGTTGGTCCGGGCCGATCGCCTGGCCGCCGAACTCGGGCTGGGTGAGCTGTGGATCAAGGACGACACCGCCAATCCGACCGGTTCGTTCAAGGACCGGGTGGTCTCGGTGGCCTTGACCAAGGCCCGTCAGCTCGGTTTCAAGATCGCCGCCTGTGCCTCGACGGGGAACTTGGCCAACTCAGTGGCTGCCCACGCTGCCCGGGCCGGCATGGACTCGGTGGTCCTCATCCCGCACGACCTCGAAAAGGCCAAGGTCACCATGACGTCGGTCTATGGCGGCCGGGTGTTCGCCGTCGAGGGCAGTTACGACGATGTCAACCGGCTGTGCGCCGAACTGACGAGCGAGCAGCCAGAGTGGGCGTTCGTGAACGTCAACGTCCGCACCTACTACGCCGAGGGATCCAAGACCCTGGCATTCGAAGTGGCCGAGCAGCTGGGCTGGCAGGCGCCGGACCACGTGGTGGTCCCCATCGGCTCGGGCAGCCAGCTGACCAAGGTGGACAAGGGGTTCAAGGAGCTCTGGCAGGTGGGCCTGCTCGACGAGGAGCCCCACGTGCGGGTGTCTGGCGCACAGGCAGAGGGATGCTCGCCGGTGGCGACTGCATTTGCTGAGGGCACCGACGCTATCCGCCCGGTCAAGCCCAACACCATCGCCAAGTCTCTGGCCATCGGTAATCCGGCCGACGGCTGGTATGCGCTCGACACGATCCGCAAATCCGGCGGCTCGTGTGCCTCAGTGACCGACGACGAGGTGCTCGACGGGATCCGGCTGCTGGCCCGCACCGAGGGCATCTTCGCCGAGACGGCTGGCGGAGTCACCATCGCCTCGCTGGCCAAGCTGGTCGCCGAGGGGGTCATCCGCCCCGACGAGCGCGTGGTGGCCATGGTCACCGGCCACGGGCTCAAGACCGTCGAGGCACTGGCTGACGTCGTGGGTCCGACCGCCACCATCGCCCCTACGCTCGAGTCCTTTGCCGAGGCGATGGCCGCCGACGCAGAAGCTGCATCCACCCAGAGGAGTTCCCGATGAGCAAAGTCCGTATTCCCGCACAGCTGCGCACCCTTACCGGCGGTGTCGGCGAACTGGCCATCGAGGGATCGACGGTGGGCGAGGTCCTCAAGGGGCTGGATGCCACACATGCAGGGTTTGCCGAGCGGATCTTCGACGACGAGGGCGGGCTGCGCCGGTTCGTCAACGTGTTCCTCGACGAGGAGGACGTCCGGTTCCTCGACGGACTGGCTACGCCGGTCACCGATGGACAGACGATTTCGATCGTGCCGGCCGTCGCCGGAGGCTGACCAGTCGCATCGCCGGAGGCTGACCAGTCGCATCGCCGGAGGCTGACCAGTCGCATCGCCGGAGGCTGACCAGCCGCATCGCCGGAGGCTGACCAGTCGCATGGTCAAGCCGTGGTGCCCGCCTCTGACTATCGGAGGGTGGCCGGTATGCTGCTAGTAGATATCGGACGAGTACAGGAGCGACGATGACCTCGACGCAAGGATCCACCCCAGGGACGCCTTCCGGCGGCACGGCCACGAAGAAGCGGGGATCGGGTGGGTCGTTCGGTACGGCCTCCAACTACGGCCGGATGCTGACGACGTTTCCGGGTGCTCCGGTCACCACTCCGTCCAACTGGAAGCAGCAGCCCGATGGGAACTGGTGGTCGTGGGACGGCGTCACCTGGCACCTGCAGCCCCAGGGTCCGCCGACCGCGCCGCCCGCAGTCGGACAGGTTGGGCAGTTCACGGCAGACGGTGCGCTCAACAAGGCCGGACTCCTCGGACTGGTCGCACTTGTCGTGGGAACGGTCGCCTATCTGGCCCACCTGCCGTTGGCCGCGGCATGGGCGACGATGTTCGTAGGGCTCGGCGTGGGGCTGTGGTGCTCGTTCCAGCCCCGTCGTGCGCCGGTGCTGGCCCCGATCTATGCAGTGGCCGAAGGAGTGTTGCTGGGTGTGATCTCTCGCTTCTACGCCGACAATGGGCAACACGTCGTCACCCTGGCGGTGTTCGGGACGGTGGCCATCGTGGTCGGCGTGTGGGCCGTCTACCGCACCGGCCTGGTGAAGGTTGGACACCGGTTCATCATGACCACGCTCGTGGCCATGATGGGGATGCTGGTGGTCATGGTGACTGCCATGCTTACCGGGTGGGGGATGACCGGTCTGGGCGGACTGCTCATCTTCGGCGTCCTCTACCTCGTGCTTGCCGTGATGAACCTCTTCGTCGATTTCAGCTTCGTCGATCGGGCCGAGGCGGCCGGTATCGACGCTGATGCCGAGTGGTTCTCCGCCTTCACCATCCTGGTCTCCTCGGTGATGGTCTACCTGGCCCTGCTGCGGATCTTCGGCGGACAGCGGTAACCACGCCCTGTTGGGTGTGGCTCAGGCCTCATCTGTGTGACAGCCGAGTCCTAGGAATGACAGGGCACTGAGGGGTTGATCGGAAAGTGCCCGGACGGTGCCACGGCGGCCAAGATTCTGATCCCTAGATTAAGAGCGGAGGCATCCGGCGTGATCTGACAAGATAAAACTTGTCAGAAACCTACCTAATGACAAAGTTTACCTTTACGGATAGGATTGAACGAGGAACTACGACTTGCGAGAAGGTGACAACGATGAAGTCCCAGCAGGCGGCACTTGCCAGACGGTCCCTCGACAATCGCGTTGGTTCAGACTCTGGTGTCCTCATTGAAACCCTGGCACGTCCAGCAGGTGGTTGGATCCGAGGGATCCGCTCCGCCCTCGGGATGTCCGCCGAACAGCTTGGCAACAGGCTCGGCACGACTCGCCAAGCCGTCTCCGCCCTCGAGCGCTCCGAAATCGACGGCGGTCTTCGGTTGTCCTCGCTGCAACGAGCAGCTGAGGCCCTGGACTGCCACCTGGTCTACGCCCTGGTGCCCAACACCAGTTTTGAAGAATCTGTTCAGCGCCAGGCCCTACGCGTCGCCACCGGTCAGATTGCGTCCGTCGACCAGACCATGCTCCTCGAGGGGCAACGAGTCGGTGACGCCGAAGTGACGGCGCAACGAAACGAACGGCTTGCCGCTCTTGTGGGTTCCCGACATCTATGGGATCAGATGCCTTGACCGAACCAGCCGATGCCACTCTGCTCGATCCCGATGAGGCGGAGGGGCTCAAGCTGCCATGGGTGGCCACGCGTGTTGACCTCAACGCTGCCGAGTCACAGAACATCATCGATGCCGTGACGTGGCTATCTGGACTCCGCTTGCGGCCTGATGATGTATTGGACGTGGAGTTCCTCCGGCGGGTGCATCGACGGATGTTCGGTGATGTCTGGACGTGGGCCGGAATGCTCAGGTCGACCGAAAGGAACATCGGTATCGACCCTTCGCAGATCAACTTCCAGATGCGGCTCCTGCTCGACGATGTGCCCCACTGGATTTCGGACACCGGTCCGCATCGGTGGTCGAACGACGAAGTCGCCGCACGATTCCATCACCGTCTGGTGTGGATCCACCCCTTCCCTAACGGCAATGGGCGTCTGGGTCGACTGGCGACCGACCTACTTCTTCGCAGCATGGGAGAGGAAAGCTTTTCCTGGGGGAGGACGGGCCTCGATGCGGTGGGAGGTACTCGGGCCCGCTATATCGCAGCCCTGCGGGCTGCTGATGGAGGCGAGTTCGAGGATCTGCGGGCCTTCGTTCGGTCCTGAAGCGGTGGGCTCCGGGCCAGGTTGTATTTGGCTCAGGCCGCCAGGCCGCCAGGCCGCCAGGCCGCCAGGCTGCTTGTGGCTCAGGCCGCCAGGGCCGAGTGTGGCTCAGGCCGCCAGGCCGTGCAGGATGAATTCCACGATCTCGGCGGAGACGGTGGACCGGTCGCGGGGCATGGGCTCGGCCGCCCGCACCGCCATCGCCCCATAGATCTGCTGTCCGACGAGTCCGATGGCGAGGTCCGGGTCAAGAGTTCGGAACGTCCCTTGGGCGATTCCCTCGACCAACAGATCGTGCAGGAGACGGGCGATGTCCAAACCGATCAGCGCCAACTCGGCACCGACTACTTCACCGTCCCGGGCCTGCGTCCCCTGGGTGATCAGTGCCAGCCGGAAGAACGCTGGACTCTCATCGACGACGGCCAGCATCTCCTCGACGAGGTGGCCCAAGCGGCGGCTGGGCTCGGCCTCCTCCTCCCAAGTCGAAGCGATGGCCTCGAGGAGTTGGGAGTACATCCCCTGGAGGCACGCACGGAGCAACTCACTGCGGTTGGCGAAGTAGACGTAGACGGTGGAGCGGGCCACCCCGGCCTCCGAGGCGATCTCATCCATGGACACGTCGATGGTGCCTCGTTCGCCGAAGAGGCGACGTGCGACATCGATGACCTGATCACGACGGAAGTCGCGGATGACCTCCTTGAGATCGTCGGAGGTCCGGCGCCCGGTCATCTACTCGGCGTTGACGCGGGGCCCGACAGGAAAGGTGATCGGGATGTGCTTGACCCCGCTGATGAAGGCCGACTGGAGGCGCTGCACGTCGCCAGCCAGCTGCATGTCGGGCATCCGGTCGAGGAGGTGTTCGAACATCACCCGGATCTCCATGCGAGCCAGGTTGGCCCCCAAGCAGAAGTGGGGTCCGCCGCCACCGAAGGCCATGTGTGGATTGGGATTGCGGGTGATGTCGAACTTCTGGGGATTGGCAAAGACCTTCTCGTCCCGGTTGGCCGAGATGTGGAAGAACACGACCTTGGTATCGGCCTCGATCTGCTGGCCGCCGAGTTCGAAGGCCGAGGTCGTCTGACGACGGAAGTTCATGACCGGGGTGACATAGCGCAGCATCTCCTCGACGGCGTCGGGCAGGAGCGAACGATCGTTGCGCAGCAGCTCCCACTGGTCGGGGTTTTCGAAGAAGGCGGCCATCGCTCCCGAGATCAGGTTCCGGGTCGTTTCGTTACCGGCCACCGTCAGTAGGAGAAAGAACAACTCAAGCTCGAAGGACGACAGCTGCTCCCCTTCGATCTCGACCTGGGTGAGCACGCTCATCAGGTCGTCGTGGGGGTCGATTCGCTTCTTTCCGAACAGCTCAGATGCGTAGGCGTAGAGCTCCATGGAAGCCATCTGAGCGGCCTCGCCGGCGGTCTGATACTCGGGGTCATCACTGCCGATCATCCGGTTGGACCAGTCGAACATCCGGTGCCGGTCCTCGTTGGGCACACCGAGTAGCTCGGCGATGACGACGAGGGGGAGCTCAGCGGCGATGTCGGTGACGAAGTCGGCCGAGCCCGTCTCGATGACCTGATCGATGATGTTGTCAGTCGCTACGTGGATCCGCTCGTGGAGCTCGTTGATCATGCGGGGGGTGAAGCCCTTGTTGACCAGGCGCCGGTAGCGGGTGTGCAGCGGCGGGTCCATGTTGAGCATGACCAGCTGCTGCTGGGCCAGGTCGTCTTCGGACATCTCCCACAGATAGGTGGCCTTGCGAGCCGAGGAGAAGTGCTCATAGTCGCGGTTGACCAGGGTGGCATCGGCCAGGGAGGTCACGGCCCAGAACCCGGGGCCGTCTTCCTCTTCTTGCCACCACACCGGGGCGTTCTGTCGGAGGAAGGCGAACCACTCGTGTGGGACCCGCTCGGCGAACACCGTCGAGTCCAGCAAGTTGATGTCGCTGAATTTGACCCCGCTGATGTCGAGTTCCGTCTGGCTGGTGTCACTCATATCGGACACTCCCTCCCGTAAATCAGACACAGTGTCCGATAGCTAAGATCGTACGTCCGACAAATAGGGGTGTCAACGCAGGCGGGCGTGGACGGGGAACTCGCTCCTGGGCCGCCATGGCCCTGTGGCTGCGGCCCGGTGGCTACAGCTCCGTGGCTACGACCAGGTGACCTCGCCGTCGATGATGATCCTCGGCTCCTCGGTCAGCACGACCTCGAGGCAGTCGGTGTCCAGGAACTTGGCGATGTCCTCCATCATGGCCGGAAAGTCGTCTTCGCTCATGTGCGCGTAGTAGGCCTCCATCGACTCGAACCACTGGACAGTCACCCCGTCGTAGCCGGACCGGTCGTCGTCGTTGCGGTAGTCATCGAGGGGGCGCGGATTCTGCTCGTAGCGGATGACGTACTTCGCCGCACTCGAGTTGGCGATCAACGGTCCGTGGTGGTCGCGCCAGTAGGCGTGGAACTCGGCGGGGGTGAGCCCTTCCTTGCGCTTCAGCAGACAGGTCAACTTGATCATGATCGGTGTCCTCCCCATGGTGTCGGGTCATGTCGGTTCGTGTCGGGTCCGGCGCGTGGCCATGCCGGCCCCTAGGAGAGGCTGCACCGCCAAGGACGGCCCCCGCAAGCCGGGAACAGAACTCCGCCACGCCGAGCGAGGTCGCCCAGCCGCCGTGCTCGGCTCACTTCGCCCGGCAGCGGCTCGTCGGATACCGTCGAGGGGTGAACGAAGCGAACCCGGAACCTGGCCAGGTCGAAGCGGCGCCGAACGCGGCTGGCCGTGGACCGGTTCCCGCCGGCCTTCCCCCGCACCCCGGGGTCACCTCGCCGGCCGACATGCGCCGGCTGCGCCACCGCCTCCTCCACTCCGTGATCCACCGAGGATGGGACTGGATGGTCCGCCACGGAGCCACCGGTCCGGGCGACACCTTGGCCGACCAGTTCGGCTCGTTCGGCCGCGGCAGCTGCCTGGCCTTCCCG
>CAIVIS010000276.1 GCA_903906055.1 uncultured Acidimicrobiaceae bacterium | reverse complement strand
TGGCTCCGCCTCGAACAGTCCTCGACCGCCCAGAGCGCCTGACTCTCGGGTCCTCATCCGGGAGGACTTGGCTGCGAACCCCAGCGTTGCATGCCCGCCCCCAGCGACCCGGGACAGTCATCAGTGGCCGCACCATGAGGCGGTCACCGACAGCTCAGCGTCCACCGACATGCAGTGTCCGTCCCGACTCGCCAAGTCACCAGACACCACGTTCCACAACACCGCTGAGGACGTTCCAACACTCCTACTTGGGGGTCAGATGGAACGCGCATCGCCCCAGGTCAGCGAGATTTCTCGCAGTCCCAACGGCCCGGGACTGCAGGATAACTCGCGAGAGAACGGCTGAGATTACTAGCGGTGCCACCGACAGGATGGGCCCATTGGGCGGTGTGCGCCGCGGCCGTTCTTGGCCCTACATCCCTTCCGTTTTGAGGTCCCGGGCCGAAGTAGGTTCACATGGCGCACTATCGCTCATCTCGAAAGTCCCTTCCTTGCACGTACTCGACAACCCGGCCTGGTCAGCGCTGACCGGCAACCAGCGCCGCCTCGGACAATTCGTGGGTGCGGCAGCCCGCTTCGATCCGGAGATCTCGCCGTTCGGTGCCTTTGCCGTCGAGCCCGGGCCGAGCGAGTGGGCGGATATGGCCGAACTGGTCGGACCGGGCGGGGTCGTGGCCACCACGGGGTGCACGGGTACCCCGCCACCGGGCTGGATCCTGGAGTTCGACGGCACCGGCGTGCAGATGACGGGCGAGCGCCTGGTGGTCGAGTCGGTCGGCCGTGCCATGGGGTCCGACGAAGTGGTTCCGCTGGGTGCTGATGATGCCGACGACATCCTGGAGCTGGTCGACCTGACCCGTCCCGGCCCCTTTGCTCCTCGCACCTACGAGTTCGGCGGCTACGTCGGAATCCGTCGCCACAGGCAGCTCGTCGCCATGGCCGGTGAGCGCATGCGGCCCGAAGGGTGGGCCGAGGTGAGTGCGGTGTCCACTCACCCCGAGCACCGTCGCCAAGGGCTGGCCGAACTGCTCGTGCGGGTGGTGGTGGCAGGGATCGTGGCCCGAGAAGAGACCCCGTATCTGCACACGGGGGTCGACAACGTCGATGCCATCCGCCTCTATGAGGCCATGGGCTTCACCATCCGCCGCCACACCCCGTTCGTCGGGGCCCGCGCCCCGGGGGAGCCGACGCCCACTACCTGACGCGTCAGCCAGATGCCGGGGCGATGACGATGGCCGAAGGCAGACCGGCCAGGGTGATCTTGCGGACGACCTTGGACGTGGTCGGGTCGATCTCGACCAACGTCCCATCTGCGGTGCCTACCCAGACATGTCCATCTCGTGCGACAGCCACGGCCTCGGCCGGTGCCCCCACCGAGATGGCGGTGCCGGGCTGGCGGGTGGCGACCGTGAGCGGAGTGACTCCTTGGCCGGCACTGACCCAGGCGGTGGATGCCCCGACGGCCGCGGCGATCCCGGTGGGGTTGGCCCCGATGGGGACGGCTGGACCCGAAGTGAGTGCGGGCAGGACAACCGGGGTGATCGCGTTGGCCTGGAAGTCAGCCACCAGGGCGGTTGTCCCGTCCGAGGAGATCCACACGGCTGTGGGCTCCCCTCCGACCGGCACAGCGGGTCCGGCAGTTAGAGCGGGCAGGGCGATCGGGGTGAGGGTCCCGTCCTGGTAGGAGGCCACTAGCGCTTGGGAGCCGTTCGGGGTGATGGCCAAGGCCGACGGCTGGCGTCCGACTGCCACCGGGGCGCTGGTTGTGAAGTCGGACAGGTTTACTGGAGTGACGGTGTTGTCACCGAAGTTCGCCACCAAGGCAAGAGTGCCGTCAGCCGTGGCCGCCACGGCCACCGGCTCGAGTCCGACGCTGATCCGGTGGGTCACCTTGCCCGACGCGGTCGACACCACCACAAGTTCGTTGTCGGCCTTATCCACCACCAGCAGTTCCTTGGCCGCAGGTACTAGGGCGAGCCCCGACGGCAGGGTGCCGGTGGTGATCGGTCGGCCCTGGGCCGCTGACTTGGTGTTCACCACGGCGACTGTGCTGCCCGGATTGGCCACAGTTGCTCCCAAGGCCACATAGGCCACGGGAGAGGTGGCCGGGGTAACCGACTCCTTACTGCAGGCGGTAAGCGAGACGGCGCACAGCCCGAGGACTAAAGGGAGCACGACAAGGGCGCGCCTTGGCCGAGTCCGGCCCGATGCCCTGTTCGAACCGAACTCCACGGGTCGGGTCATCGCTCAGCGGTCTCCGGCATCGTGCGATCGTAGGCCTGCTCGAATGTGGCGAGGCACCTCATCCTCGCGAGCATGCGGCACCGAGCTCCTGGGCCGCATTGCGCCAGCCAGGCTCATCGGTCACCGGGAAGAAGTCCCCGGTGCCCGGGTCTTGCTCATAGGGGACGGGAGGAGCAGATCCACCAGCCAACTCGGCTACCGCCACCAGCAGTGCCTCGATGTCGTCACCCGAGGTTCCGAGCCCAGCACTGGCCCGAACCGCCCCCGGGATTCCGCGGTGGTCGCCGGCCAGAACTTCGCTGCGGTAGGCATCGACAGATGCAGCGTCCATGCCAAGGAGCCGGATGACGTAGGGGTGGGCGCAGAAGCAGCCGTGGCGCACGGCGATCCCGTACTCGGCACTCAGCCGGGCGGCTACTAGCGCGTGGTGCATTCCGTCGATAGTGAAGGGGGCGACGGGCAACGTGGCGACATCGGTTCGACCGGCGCCCACCGGGCCGAGCAACCGGACACCGTCGATAGCAGCCAAGCCGCCGTGGAGCCGGGTGGCCAGCGCATGTTCGTGCTCTTCGATCGTCTCCCATCCGATGGCTCCCAAGGCATCGATGGCGGCGTGAAGGGCGATGGCGCCGACCACATTGGGGGAGCCGGCCTCTTCGCGGTCGGGGGGTGCGGTCCAGATGACTTCGTCCAGG
>CAIVIS010000275.1 GCA_903906055.1 uncultured Acidimicrobiaceae bacterium | reverse complement strand
TGATCCTGTGGGCCTGGACCGTGCTCCTGTCCGGCCTGGTCCTCTTTCCGCTCTACGTGTCGAGCGTGAACGCCTTCATCCCCTTCGGCGCCCTGGCCCTCGGGGTCATCCTCTACACCCTCTTTCATCCGTCGACCCGACGTCAGGCAGAGGACGTCGACCTCGACGTTGCCCTGGACGGCGATCAGGGGACTCACGGGGGCGAATCCGGGGACGGGGCGACGGACGGGGTGCAGGCCGCCCCCGTGGGCGATGCGGTCTCGCCGGTCACCGAGCCGTGAGCAGCGGGTTTTCGACGTTTTGCCGGGGCCGTGAGAAAGGTGCGATGATGCCGCACGTGAATGACAGGCCTACCACCCCTCTGGCAGGGTTCAATCTGCCGGGTCGCGTCGTAGGCCTGCGTCTGACCGAACCGACCTCTCGGACGACCTTGTGTTCGTCCGCCGCGTGACCCCAGAATCCTCTCGTGACGACCCTCGACACCACATCGCCTGACGCGACCACGACCGGCAATGGACGAACCACATCTGGGACCCGGTGCGGACGATCAACAGCGCGATCCATCCGCGGCCACGCCGTCGGATCGACGACTCTCTCCTGGGGCTACTGCCTTCTTGGGTCTCGGGCTGTCGATCGGACTCTGCTTCGCACTGATGGTGGGACTCGGAGTGCTGCTCGACGGCTGGCTGGGCACATCGCCGATCCTGCTTCTGGTGGGTCTGGGACTCGGCACGGTGTTGGCGGTCCTGATGGCGGTCGCCACCGTTCGCAAGTACCTGTGACCCGCCTCGTGATCTCCTCCTCGGCAGCCACCGCCGCGTGCATGGCATCCGTGCACAGCCCGGTCGGACGGTCGGTATAGCGATGTTCGCCCACTTCGAACTGCCCAACCTCCCCGAGGTATCGCGTCGCACGGTGACCGCCACCCTGGTCGTCGGTGTGGCCGCCCTGGTCGCCGCCTTCTCGTTCGATCACCTGCTGGTCGGTATCGGAGCCTGCATCGGTCTCGGACTCGGCACCCTCAACTTCCGCATGATCGGTATGTCGGTGGACAAGGTCGCCGCCATGGACATCGACAACCCCAAGCGTCCCCTGGCCGTGAACACGCTGGGTCGCATGGGCGTCATCACCGTCATCGCCCTCGGCCTCTGCCTCATCAGCAAGCCACTAGGTTTCGGCGTCCTCGGTGGACTGGCCATGTTCCAGATCATCCTGATCGCCAACGTGGCCCGCTCGATGGCCAAGGCTGGACCGATGACGTCGGTCGACGACGTGATCAATGCCAACGTGATCGACGACAACGAACCGGTGGTGTCGCCTGCCGCGGTCGACTCCGGCGACGACACCCGTGGAGGTGCCTGACAGCATGGGATTCGGATCGAACCTGCTCACCCCGATGCTGGGGATCGACATCTCGGTGGGGGACCACGTCCAGCGCCAGGTGTTCGGCCTCACCATCAACATGGACATCGTGTGGGCGACGCTGATCGCCGGGGCCATCGTGGTGACGCTCGGCCTGATCCTGCGGGCCAAGGCCACCAGCGGGGTGCCGGGCAAGTTCCAGCTCCTGTGGGAGATGGCTGTCGGTGCGGTCCAGACCCAGGTCGATGACTCCATCGGCCCTCGGGGCGCCAAGGTCGTTCCTCTGGCCCTCACCCTCTTCATCTTCATCTTCACCTGCAACCTCTTCGAGGTCCTCGGTATCGGAGCGAAACTCGAGTACCTGCCTGCGCCGACCAGCGATATCAACCTGCCGCTGGCCATGGCGCTCTATGTCATCGTCATGGTCCACCGGGCCGCCATCAAGAACCGCGGCATGGGCGGCTACCTCAAGCACTACGTCGCCCAGCCGTTCCCTCCCAAGCTCTTCTTCATCAATGCCTTCATGAACGTGGTCGAGGAGATCGTCAAGCCGGTGACCCTCACCCTCCGGCTCTTCGGCAACCTGTTCGCCGGAGGCCTGATGCTCTCCCTGCTGGCCGCTTTGGTCATCTGGAAGCTCGGCCCAGCCCCGATCGGCGCTGCCCTGTCGGTACCCTTCACCGTCTTGTGGAAGGTCTTCGACATGGCCATCGGCGCCATCCAGGCCTTTATTTTCGCCCTTCTCACCATCTTGTACTTCGATACAGCGATGGCCAAGGACGAGGCCCACTGAGCCTCGTCTCAGTCACCTCGTCACCCGACGTTTCACCCACTACCTCAACAAAGGAGCAGTTCCCATGGCAGATGCGAACATGGTCAGTGCAGTCAAGACAGCCGGTGGCCTCATCGGCGCCGGTCTCGCCCTCGGTGGCGGTGCCATCGGTGCGTCCATCGGTGACGGCCTGGCCGGTAGCCAGACGATCGCCGGCGTCGCCCGTCAGCCCGAGGCTCAGGGTCGTCTCACCACGATCATGTTCCTGACGGTGGGCCTCTGCGAGGCGGCCTACTTCATCAACCTGGTCTTCGCCGCCCTCTTCGTCTTTTCGCTGGGCAAGTAATCCCGCCCTTCCGGGCCACTGCTTGTCGACCGACTTGGTCGGCGGGAGCCGTGCTGTCCGGGGGGCACCTCCGACCATCTGACCAAGGATGACGACCATGCCTATCGCCACCAGTAACTTCCTCGTCCCCAACGGGACGTTCATTGTGGTCCTGCTCGCCTTCATCGCCGTCCTCGGCGTGATCGGTAAGTACGTGCTGCCCGTGCTGAACAAGGCGCTCACTGAGCGCCAAGAGCAGATCCGTGGGGAGCTCGAGGCGGCCGACAAGGCCAAGGCCGATGCCGAGGAGGCCGACGTCGAGCGTCGGGCAGTGTTGGAGCAGGCCCGAGGCCAGGCCCGTGACATGGTCACCCAGGCCCAGACCACTGCCGACCAGATCGTGACCAGCGCCACCGCTGAAGGCCAGGTGGCCCACGATCGCATCGTCGCCTCGGCCGAGGCTGAAGTCGTCGTGGCTCGCCAAGCCGCCGTCGAAGCAGTCACCGCCCGAGTGGGTGAGATCGTGCTGGCTGCCG
This sequence comes from uncultured Acidimicrobiaceae bacterium, assembly GCA_903906055.1. Taxonomy (GTDB): domain Bacteria; phylum Actinomycetota; class Acidimicrobiia; order Acidimicrobiales; family RAAP-2; genus Bog-756. Next base: position 8,788 of record CAIVIS010000275.1, on the reverse strand, counting down.
CCGAGCGGGTCATCGGTCGAGAGATCAAGGCCTCCGACCACCAGGACCTCATCGACGAAGCCATCGCCGCGGTTCGGGCCGAGACCTCGGGCGCTGCTGCCAGCGCCGGGGGCGCCCGGTGAATCCTGCCCTCCAGGGCTACCTGGCCGCGAAGGAGGAGGAGCTGGTCGCCGATGGCGGTCTGGCGGAGGCCGCCGCGCAGCTGCAAGCGGTCGCCGATCTTGTCGAAGGCAACAACGCCCTCCTGCTCGCCGTCAACGACGGTTCGGTCCCGGTGCCGGCACGACGTGCCGTGCTGGACCAGCTGCTGACCGGCAAGGCCCGGCCCGAGGTGGTCCGCCTGGTCCACCAGTCCGTGACCGTGGTGCCGGCCGGTGAGGTCGTCAGCTCGTTGCGCTGGATGGCTGGGCGCATGGAACATGACGCCGCTCGACTGGCCGAAGTCAACCCCCAGCCCCTCGATGAGGACATCCTGGGCCGGTTGGGATCGCGGAATCGGGTATCCGGCTATGCCGCCGCCGTGTTCGAGGGTCTCACGGTGGCCGACCTCGAGGAGATCGAGGACCAGCTCTTCCGGTTCGCCCGCACGGTCGAGGCCAACCGCCGCCTGCGTCATGCGCTGGGTGACCGCGACCTGCCGGTGGCCGTTCGCCAAGATGTCATCACCCAGTTGCTCGGCGGCAAGGCTCTGCCTTCGGCGGTGCGCTTGGCCACTTACGCCGCCCGGGGCGGACGTGCCCGCGACATCGTGGCCACACTTGACGCCCTGGTGGAAGCGGCGGCCAAGGCTCGCGGTTGGCGGGTCGCTCGGGTGCAAGCCGCTGATGCGGTCAGCGATACCCAGCAGCAAGGCCTCAGCGACGCCCTGGCCCATCTCACCGGAAACCCGGTCGACCTCTTGGTCACCGTGGACCCGGCGCTGCTCGGCGGAGTGGTCGTCCAGGTGGGCGACCTGCTGGTGGATTCCAGCACCCGCCACCGTCTCGATGAACTGAAGGAGCACCTCCTCGTTTCCGAGGAGGCTTACCGAATTCCAGGAAGCCCAACACGAAGGGATGCAACCGATGGCTGAGTTGACCATCAACGCCGACGAGATCACCGCTGCCCTCAAGCAGTACGTCGACGACTACACACCCGAGGTCGGGACCGAGCAGGTCGGCCGCATTGTCGAAGTCGGTGACGGCATCGCCCGCATCACCGGCTTGCCCGGCTGCGCGGTCAACGAGATCCTCGAGTTCGCCGACGGCACCGAGGGCCTGGCCCTCAACCTCGACGAGGAGACCATCGGTGCGGTGATCCTCGGTGAGGACACCGGACTCGAGGAAGAGCAGCTGGTCAAGGCGACCGGTCGCATCTTGTCGGTCCGGGTCGGCGACGCCCTCTTGGGTCGAGTGGTCAACGCTGTGGGCGAGCCGGTCGACGGCAAGGGCCCCATCGCCACCACCGAGACCCGCCGCCTCGAGGTCCAGGCACCCGGCATCGTTCGACGCCAGCCGGTGAGCGAGCCGCTGCAGACCGGCATCAAGGCCATCGACGCCATGACCCCGATCGGCCGCGGCCAGCGCGAACTCATCATCGGTGACCGCAAGACGGGCAAGACGACCGTGGCCATCGACACCATCATCAACCAGAAGGGCCTGGGGGTGAAGTGCATCTATGTCGCCATCGGCCAAAAGGAGTCCTCGGTCGCCCAGACCGTGGCCACCTTGGAGCGCTACGGCGCCCTGGAGTACACCGTCGTCGTCCTGGCCGGCGCCGCTGACCCGGCCCCGTTCAAGTACCTCGCTCCCTACACCGGCTGCGCCATGGGCCAGCACTGGATGGACAACGGCGAGCACGCCCTCATCGTGTACGACGACCTGTCCAAGCAGGCCGAGGCCTACCGTCAGATGTCGCTTCTGCTGCGGCGCCCGCCTGGTCGCGAGGCCTACCCGGGCGACGTCTTCTACCTGCACAGCCGGCTGCTCGAGCGTGCCGCCAAGCTGTCCGACGATGCGGGCGGCGGATCGCTGACCGCACTGCCGATCATCGAGACCAAGGCCGGCGACGTCTCGGCTTACATCCCGACCAACGTGATCTCGATCACCGACGGCCAGGTGTTCCTCGAGTCCGAGCTCTTCTACGCCGGTGTCCGCCCCGCCATCAACGTGGGTATCTCCGTGAGCCGGGTGGGAAGTGCCGCCCAGGTCAAGGCCATGAAGTCGGTATCGGGCACCTTGAAGCTCGACCTGGCCCAGTTCCGTGAGCTCGAGGCCTTCGCCACGTTCGGCTCGGAGCTCGACAAGGTCTCCCAGGCCCAGCTCGACCGCGGCTACCGCCTGACCGAGCTGCTGAAGCAGGGGCTCAACCAGCCCGTGCCGGTAGAGGAGCAGGTACTGGTGATCTTCGCCGGTTCCGAGGGCTATGTGGACTCGATCCCGGTGGCTGACGTGCAGCGCTACGAGGCTGAGGTGCGTCCCTACTTCCGGGCCAACCACGCCGACATCCTCGAGGGGATCCGGACTTCCGGCAAGCTGCCCGAGGGAACGGCCCTGGCTGATGCACTGGCCAAGTTCACCGAGACGTTCGACACCGGATCGGCCGACTGATCGATGGCAGGCGGCCAGGAGCGCATCCTCCGTCGACGGATCAAGAGCATCCGTTCGACGCAGAAGATCACCAAAGCGATGGAGCTCATCGCCGGGTCCCAGATCGTGCGCGCCCAAGGCCGCATTGCCGCTGCCCGCCCTTACCAGCAGGGCATGGCCCGCGTGGTGCTGGAGACAGCGCTGGGTGACCCGACCGCCGCTGGGCGTCTCCTCGGTACTCCCGAGAACATCACCCGTGTTCTGGTGCTCAGCATCGTCGCCGACCGCGGACTGTGCGGCGGGTACAACACGACGGTGTTCCGCACCACCGAGCGATTGGTCGCTTCGCTAGTAGCCGATGGCACCGAAGTCAGGCTGGTCACCGTGGGCAAGAAGGCCCAGGGCTACTTCCGGTTCCGGGGCCAAGCCGTGGACAAGTCGTTCTTGGGGATGAGCGAGCGACCGAGCTTCACCCATGCCCGCGATGTGGCCGCCGCCGCTGTCACGCCGTTCGTGAACGGAGAGGTCGATCAGGTCATCGTCGTCTCGACCCGGTTCCTGTCGGCCGGATCGCAGAAGATCGAGACTCGCCAGCTGCTTCCGCTGGTCGACCCGCGTAACGCAGAAGAACAGGCGAGTCACGAGGACGAGCCGGGTGTCAGCCGCAACATCGCCCCCCACGAGGACCCGGTCCGGATGGGCTACACCGAGTTCGAGCCTGATGCGGGCATCCTGCTGGCCGACCTCGCCCCCCGGGCCGCCGAAACCCAGATCTTCGCCGCCCTGCTCGAGGCCTCGGCCTCGGAGCTGACGGCCCGCCAGCGAGCCATGCATGCCGCCACCGAGAACGCGGGCGAGCTGATCAAGAAGTACTCGCGGATCATGAACCGTGCCCGCCAAGACACCATCACCACCGAGATCATGGAGATCGTCGGTGGTGCCGAGGCGCTGCGGGCCGGTGCCGCCGGCGACGATGCTGGCCAGGTCATTGAGACGAGGATCTGACCAGTGAACCTCTCGCAACCCCGTATCGACGCCATCTGCCGCACCCACGCCATCGGGCGTGCACACGCCAATCAGTCCGACATCGCCGTATCTGACGACATCAAGGGAGCCCGACGCTCATGACTACCACTGCCCCTCAGCCCACCGAGTCCGCGACCCTGGCCACCGGCCGGGTGGTGGCCATCGCCGGCCCCGTCATCGACGTGGAGTTCCCGCCCCACTCCCTTCCGGAGATCAACGGTGCCGTCGAGGTCGACGTAGTCCTCGAAGGCGACACCGTGACCATCACCGCCGAGGTGGCTCAGCAGATCGGCGACGGCCGGGTGCGGTGCATCTGCCTGAAGGCGACCGACGGCCTGACCCGTGGCGCCGAAGTACGCAACCTGGGCCACGGCCTGCAGGTTCCGGTCGGCGACGCCGTCTTGGGCCATGTGTTCAACGTGCTGGGCCAGCCCCTCGACACCGACGACATCGGTGAGCCCGAGGACCGCTGGGACATCCACCGCCCCGCCCCCGACTTCGACACGCTCGAGCCCCGGGCCCTCATGTTCGAGACCGGCATCAAGGTGATCGACCTGCTCGAGCCCTACGTGCAGGGTGGGAAGATCGGCCTGTTCGGTGGGGCCGGCGTGGGCAAGACCGTGCTCATCCAGGAGATGATCAACCGGGTGGCTACCAACCACGGTGGTGTCTCGGTGTTCGCCGGCGTGGGGGAGCGGACCCGTGAGGGCACCGACCTGTGGCTGGAGATGCAGGAGTCGGGCGTCATCGAGAAGGCCGCCTTGGTCTATGGCCAGATGGACGAGCCTCCGGGTGTCCGCCTGCGCGTGGCCCTGGCCGCCCTCACCATGGCCGAGTACTTCCGGGACGTGAAGAACCAGGACGTCCTCCTCTTCGTGGACAACATCTTCCGGTTCGTCCAGGCCGGTTCCGAGGTATCGACCCTGCTGGGCCGCATGCCCTCGGCCGTGGGCTACCAGCCCACCCTGGCCGACGAGATGGGCCAGCTCCAAGAGCGGATCACCTCGACCCGAGGTCGTTCGATCACCTCGCTGCAGGCCGTGTACGTGCCCGCTGACGACTACACCGACCCGGCGCCGTTCACCACGTTCACCCACCTCGATGCCACCACCGAGCTCTCCCGTGACATCGCCTCGCTGGGCATCTACCCGGCCGTGGACCCGCTGTCCTCCACCTCGAACATCCTGGCCCCTGAGATCGTGGGTGAGCGCCATTACAACGTGGCCCGCCGGGTCCAGGGTGTGCTGCAGCGCTACAAGGAGCTCCAGGACATCATCGCCATCCTCGGCCTCGACGAGCTGTCCGAGGAGGACCGGGTGACTGTGTCCCGTGCCCGTAAGGTGCAGCGCTTCTTGTCCCAGCCGTTCAACGTGGGCGAGGTATTCACCGGGCTCAAGGGTGTGACGGTGCCCATCGCCGAGACGGTGGAGTCGTTCGAGGCACTGGTCAATGGCGACCTCGACGAAGTTCCCGAGCAGGCGTTCTTCAACGTCGGCGGAGCTGAGTCGGTGCTGGCCAAGGCGCACGACCTGGCGAACAGCTGATCGGGTAGAGCGGCCATGGCTGACGACACGCTGTTCCAAATCAACCTGGTCACCCCGGAGCGCATCCTGCTGACCGGGATGGCCTCCGAAGTAGTTCTGCGCACGGGCGAGGGCGACGCTTCGTTCCTGGCCGGTCACACCCCATTGGTGGGGACGATCAAGCCCGGCGTGGTCCGCATCGTGCGCTCCGAAGGTGAAGAGGTCCGCATCGCGGTCCACGGCGGGTTCACCCAGGTCGAGCAGAACGTGGTCCTCGATGCGACCGATGGCGGTGCCGACGCGGCTACCGGTTCCCGGGTCACCATGCTGGTGGGAGTGGCTGAACTAGCCACCGAGATTGACGCCGACCGAGCCCGTGTGGCGCTCGAGGCGGCTGAAGCACGGGTCACCGAGTTGGGTGGTTCTGCCAACCGGGCGCCAGCTGAGGGTGAGGTAGCCGACCCCGAGCTGGTCGAGGCCGAGGCCGCCGTGGTGCGTGCCCAGGTTCGCCTCGAGGCAGTCGACGCCTCGTCTGCTACTGCCTGAGCCCGCTCCTGAATCTGGAGCTTGGGGTCAAGCGTCGGGGCCTCCACTCCGACCAAGCGTGGGGCACGGTCACGACAGGGGCAGATCGGCACCGTTGATGGCGAAGATCGGGATGTTGTAGTCGGCGACCACGCCGAAAACGTCTCCCGTGGAGAGTACATGCGTGGTGGGCATGTCTCCTGGTGTGGTCAACAGGAGCCTTCCGCCATCGGACCACAGGATCCAGGCCCCGTCTGGCGACCACGCCGGCCCACTACGGATGCTCCAACCGGGGTTCGAGTCGCGGACGGCGAGAAGCATCTGAGTCCCCGATGGGCCCCGCACGGTGAGGGTGAGACTGCCGTCCTTTCCCGCGGCGGTCACGGTTTCACCGGCGGCGTTCTTGGTCGGTCCTGATGGAGGGATCGCACCCTTGCCTAGTTCTGAGGCAGGGACGTCTTGGGCCGACCCGGAGCTGACGTCGACGGTCTTGGCCCAATTCGGGTCGAGCGCATGGGTACCGGGTGGGGTGATGAACCGGGTGACGAGGAGGTGCGTGGCGTCGATCCAGGTGACGGTGATGGGTGCCGCGGGGTCGAAGGACCAGCAGAGTACGTCCTTGGACGCACCGGTCGAGGTGAGCGATACCCGGGCACACTCGCGCATCGTCTTGGCCGTGACGTCCTTGGACACCACCACATAGGCGACCGTGCCGTGCCGGCCAGCATCGGGGTAGGCAGCCACGCTCGGAAACTCGGGCACGGGCTTGGTGTAGTCGGGTCCGCCCACCACGAACGACACCACGGTCACGACTACCAACAGTGCCACCAGCGCTGTAGCGACCAGCGCTGCGGTCCACCGCCGGCGATGGCGTTGATCGCTGGCTGCCCGACGAAGTAGGGCCAGGCGCCAGATGCCGACGACCAAGATCGTGGCGACCGAGGCCACGATGATGATCGCGATTCCCATGACTGTGCTCCTTTGCCGAGTTGCCGTCAGTCTCAACCGATGGCCACTTGCCCACTAGGGCCAAGAGTCCCGGCATCTCTGGCCGGGTCTATGGCAGCCAGCCGGGGTGGTTTCTGACCACGAGATAAGCGAGCGACCCGAGGACGACTCCGATGGCAAGTACGGCGGGCCAACCCATGATGCGAGCAAGGAATATCGCCAGCCCGAAGAGCACCACCCCGCCGCCGACGACCAGGGCGATCCAGGCGGCGGTCCGTCCAGATGGACGACCCTCCTCGACCGCCATCTTGGCGAACAGGAAGGCTGTGGCGACGGGCACCAAGACGATCAGCGCCAGAAACACGAATCCGACGAGTCCCACACCGGGTGGCTCGTTGTCGAACTCGCTGTACCCCTGCGACGACACATAGGCGATGCTTACCGCTCGCCCGCCGAAGATCGCCACCGGTATCAGCATCACCGATACCCATGCCAGGGTGACATGCACCAGAGCCCCTGGTCCTGAGTGCTCACCAGTCGGCTTCTTCATCGAGGTGTCCCGTGGGGCCATGGCATCCCTTCGCTACTCGTGCGGCCTGGTCAAGCGTGGTCAAGGTCTCCTTGTTGCACCAGTGCCGAACGTCCCAAGATGGCTTGGATCGGCCGACGGCCCGGGCGCCCGGAGGGTTGCTGCGCCAATGTGGCGACATATGGGTAGTGTGTTTTCGCTGGTCGATGGGGGCCGCAGTAGGTCAGGTTCGTACAACACGTGATTGGCTGGACGCTGAGGGGAAACATCCAAGCAACGACGGGGGATGCGGTGGTCCGCAGCGATGTCAGCAGCCCAGTAGTCGTGGTGACTGTGGCCGCCGTGGCGCTGGTATCTGTGCTCCTGGTCGCCGTCAACGGGTCACTGGTCGGCGACGGGTCGCTCTACTTGCTCAAGGCCGTGCAACTGGGGCAACCGTTCCCATTGCCTGGTCGGCAAGTCCTCAATGCCGTCCGAGAAGGCCCGCTCTTGCTCGGGTTGACCTCGGGGATCACCAATATGCACCTGCTCACCGTCTTGGAGGGAGTCGGCTTCGTGCTCCTCCCAGCACTGGCCTGGACGTATGCACTTGTTCGGGCACGCCGGTCACGCCTGCAGTTCATGGTGGTGTCGGTGTCGTGCGCACTGTGCTTCGCCCCCATGATCCTCTTCAGCGTGAGTGAGTTGACGCTCGCCCTTCCGCTCGTGGTCCTGGCCTCGGTGCTACTTACTTCGGCTACGCCGTGGTCTGGTCCGGACTCTTTCCTGGTGGTGCTGGCGACCGGACTTTTGATCCTTTCGCACCAGTCGATCGTCCCCTGTGCGGTACTCCTGACCATTCAGGCCTTGTTGCGGATGCGGGCGCGCCTCAGCGTCCAAGACTCCCGGGTCAGCGCCGTGGTGGCTGTTCTTGCGACGGGGGCGGCGGTGGCTGCCGTGTGGACGATCGTCTATCGACCCAACAGCAACTCGACGGCGTTCCTGGCGAATGTGGAGGACGTGTGGCACTCCTCGATGGCCCTCTTGATGGTGGGCGCAGCGTTTTTGGTCGGGTGGGCGGCCCTCTTCGGCCGCGTGCATTACGGACCATGGATCCGCTGGGTCCTCTTGGCGCCGGCAGCGTACTTCACCGTGGTCGGGATCGGCGCAGCCATCCACGGAGGTCCGGAGGCGGCCTATGCGTCAAGGGGCTTCTGTGTGATCGTCGTCGTGGCGGCGCAGGTTGCGCTCTTCGCCGACTGGTTTCGGTTGCGACGCCCACATGCGATTGGGGCAACCTATCGCTGGTCGATGGGGGCCGCATGGGGAGCCTGCGTATTCTGTGTCGCTGTCATGATCATCCCCACCGTCTGTGCCCTCCGCTGGTCAGCCGTCATGGGCCAATTCCGGACGACGATCACGCATCACACTGGAACCGTGTCCGCTGACGCCGTGGAGAGTCCTCTGGCTGCTAGCTATTTGTGGCCATGGACAAACCCGTTGCTGAGCCTCGCCGTCCGATCGAGCGCTGACGACGCGGTCGTTGCCAACAGCGCACCATTTGCTTCTATCACCGTCCAATCGGCCGGCATAGTTGTCCCACCTGCCTATCGGTGGGGCAAGTAAGCCATCGCACCGCAGGTTCTGCTGGGCTGCTGGTAGGTTCTTCCTTGTCCGGGGCTCTCCCGACC
>CAIVIS010000274.1 GCA_903906055.1 uncultured Acidimicrobiaceae bacterium | reverse complement strand
TGCGGAAGCGCACCGTGTGGGCGATGTCGAAGCCAGCGCTGAGGATGTCCTCGCCGTCGACCTCGAAGACCACGGGCGCAAGATCCGGCTTGCCCGTGGAGGAGGCCGTGGCGAAGCGCATCAGGGGTTGGGACTTCAGATAGTCGAGCTCTGCTTCGGTGAACCCGCTCATGATGCGACTCCAGGCACTACGACCCCAGGCACTGCGACCCCAATGAGCGGAAATACATCAAGGTCCCACCACTTGGACATCGGGAGCGAGCGAACGGTCTCTGCGGCCTGGTCCACATCATCGGCGAACACCTCGATGAAGACGGTCCCTCGCTCAAGCGCTAGGCGGATCGGACCGACGCGGCCCTCGTCTTCCAGAATCTTTACCTGTGCCTGTTCCTCGGCGACGACGGCAAAGACCTCGTCCATCACCGTGCCGTCCTTGAAGGTGGAGACCACCATAAATGCTTCCATCGACTGCTGTTCCTTTTCGTAGTGGACCTTGACTTGCACCACTCTCACACCTCTACCTTGGTTGAGGTCAAGCGCTATCCTCGGGGATGCCTCGAGGTCGCACGTCTTTTAGTGAGTGGTCTGTCGGCCAGATGGCTGAACGCAGCGGCCTGACCGTCTCCGCACTCCACTTCTACGAGCGAGAGGGGTTGATCTCGAGCACGCGGAACGAAGGGAATCAACGTCGATACGGACGCGACACGCTGCGCCGGCTTGCCTTCATTCGCGCGTCGCAACGAGTCGGTATCCCGCTCGCCGCCATCAGAGAAGCTCTCGAGGGCTTACCCCAGCAGCGCACTCCCCGCGAAGACGACTGGGAGGCGCTCTCGGCCAAATGGAAGGAGCGTCTCGACAGCCAGATCGAGCAGCTCGTTCGACTTCGAGAAGACCTGACGAACTGCATCGGCTGTGGTTGCTTGTCCTTCAAGCGATGCCTGTTGGTAAACCCTGCTGACGCGATGGCTAGCGAAGGCCCGGGGCCTCGCCGGCTGTTGCCCGGTACGCCTCGACCCGTTGCCGACTTCCCCGAGTGAGGCCCGCTCAACTCCCGTTCGAAACGGACGCGCGTGCCTGCTGGTGATGAACCAACGGGTGGACCGCCTTGATACGGGCGGGACAGGTGAGGGCCGTGGACGGCGACCGCGTCGGCGCGTAGGTCGGCCGCGTCCATGTCGACGCCGACCGCCGTCCCTTGGTCCGGATTTCGATCTTCCCAACTTGCCGCAGTGCAACTGGCGGCACCTCGACCCAGCAACGACTCACGCCCAGAAAAGGGCGTCCTTCACCTGGTCCAAGGGGGAGTTCTCGCCTTCGTCAGCCCTATGCGCTCGACGCCGTGGCCCCCTTGGCTGGGGCCTTCCTGGCCGGAGCCTTCTTCGCCGGTGACCGGTTGGCCGTCGACTTACTGGCCGGGGCTCGAGTTCCCGCAGGCTTGCCTGATGGCGCCCGGCGGGCTGCGGAACTGCGGGCTGGCGCCCGCTCGACGACCGTCTTGCGGGCCGCCTCCACGGTGGCCGCACCACGCTCTGCCGCATCGGACCCGATCTTGACCAGCCGCTGCACAAGGTCGTTCGACGTGCCGATCAACTCCTCGGTCATCTTGAAGGCCGAATCGATGATCTTCTGACGAGTACCGCCATCGGTTCCCGTGTGAGGAAATGCACCGTTGACCGTATCGAGGAACTTCCGCACCGCCTCGAGCGTCGCCTTCTCGGTGTCTTCGAGGGATTCAATGATCCGCTCGGCGCCATCTTCACGGGCTTTCGCCCTGGTCGTCGCCATCAGGTCCTCCTTGTAGATTCCCCGTCTCACGCACCGGGGCTACCACCATGCTGTTCGTGGTGGGAGCCGAGGCCTAGGGTCGTTGGTCACCTATCCGAGGTATTGCAGTTTGCTGGATTCGCTCTGTCCGCGCGCCCCATTGCCCTCGTTCAGACGTAACGTGCCATAGGGTCGATGCGTGCAGTACCTGGCCCTCCTCGCCATCGTCTTCGGCGTCAACCTCCTGCCGGCGTTCGGGCCGCCCACGTGGGCCGTGCTCGTCTTCGCCCGACTCAACTGGCACCTGAACCCGGTAGCCCTCGTTCTGCTCGGTGCCATGGCTGCCACTGCCGGGCGGTATCTGCTCGCCCGAGGAGCACGCCACTTCAAGGGTCGGTTCCCACCCAAGATGCGGGGAAACCTGGAGGCAGCCCAAGAGCTGCTCGAGCGCAAGAAGATCGGCGCCATCGCCCTCTTCGGCGTGTTCGTGATCTCACCTCTTCCCTCGGCCCAGCTGTTTCTGGCCGCTGGACTACTCGACGTCCCGCTCGGGATTCTTTCTGTGGCGTTCTTCCTCGGGCGGCTGGTCAGCTATTCGATCTACGTGAGCGTGGCCACGCTGGCTGAGCAGCAGTTCGGCGACGTCATCAGCAAGATGTTCGGCTCACCCTGGTCGATCGCCATTCAGGTCGCCTTCCTGGTGGCCGTCTGCTTCCTGCCATTCATCAACTGGCGTCGCATCTTGGACCGTTCCTCGAAGGGCCCGACCCCGGCTCCATCTGACGGCTGAGTCCGGCGATCGATCTGTCGGCCCTCCTCGGGCCCGTGACGGTCCGTCCCTCCCTGCCTGGCAGAATGATCCGATGGCACGGCCTAACGACATCGACCAGCACGCGGCCGAGAGGGAGGTACCCGTCGTCCTCGTCCACGGCAATCCCGAGACCCCAGCGGTCTGGGCCCCCGTGATCGAGCTACTCGACCGATCCGAAGTGCATACTCCCAACCTCCCTGGGTTCGGCTGCCCGGTGCCTCCAGGTTTTTCCGCCACCAAGGATGCCTACGCCGACTGGCTGACAGCTGAGATCGCCGCCATCGGCCGTCCGGTCCACCTGGTCGGACATGACTGGGGCGGTGTGCTGGTGGTGCGGGTGGCTCAGACCCGTCCCGACCTGCTGGTGTCGTGGTGTTCTGATGCCGTCGAGCTGTTCAACCCTTCGTACACCTGGCACGACCTGGCTCAGGTATGGCAGACCCCTGGCGATGGCGAGGCCAACGTCGAGCTGATAGCGACACTCGACCCCGAGGTGGCCATCGCTGGCTTAGAGGCGATCGGGATCCCCACCCCACAGGCCACTGCGTTCACTGAGGCGTTCGATGCGACTATGGGAGCCTGCGTGCTGTCCCTCTACCGGTCCGCCGTCCCTGAGCTGTTAGCCCCATGGCGGGCTGCATCGGGCGACGCTGCACAGCGTCCTGGTCTGGCCCTCCTGGCCACCGCAGACACCTATATGGGCTCCGTCGAGAGCGGTGCCGAAACTGCAGCTGCTATGGGAGCTGAGTCCGTCACCCTCGACGATCTGGGTCATTGGTGGATGCTGCAAGACCCCGAACTAGCGGCCCTCATCCTGACCGCCTGGTTCGCTCGACACGACGAGTAGTCCTTGGCTGCGTCGGGCGGGGTCGGCCGGGGTGGTGGTCGGTCTCCTACTCGGTGTCAGTCACGTTGAACATCCACCGGACACCGAACCGGTCGAGGCAGGTTCCCCAGTAGGAGCCCCACGGCATGTGCTCCAAGCCCGTGGCGTCCGACCCGCCAGCCGACAAGGCGTCGTAGAGGCGCTCGGCCTCTTCGCGAGAGTCCGGCTCGAGGTTCAACGTGGTGTTGTTGCCCACCCGTAGTTCGTGCCCCAGTGAAGCGAGCATGTCGGTGCCCATGATGACGTGACCAGCCAAGATGGGCAGCTCTACGTGCATCACCTGGGTTCGTTCCTCGTCGCTCAGCACAGGTGCCCCCGGTCCGGCGGGCATGTCACCGAAGCGGGTGATCGGCACGCTGAACTCGGTACCGAAGACCGCGGCGTAGAAGTTGAACGCTGCTTCGGTGTTACCCATGAAGTTCAGATACGTGCTCACTCGACTCATGGATAGCTCCTCGGTAGTCGTTGGTCTGGTGGTCGTCTGTCTGGTGGTCGTCGGTCTGGTGGTCGTCGGTGGTCAGTCTGGAAGCAGGCCGGTGGCCGAGGTGGCGACGAACGTGGCGATCAGCCGCTGGTCGTCGACCATGGCTTGGCGGTAGGCGGCCCAGTCCTCGTGCTCCCCCATGCCGCTGCGGTAGTAGGCGACCAACTGATCAACCACCGCATCATCCGTGCTCTGAGCCACCTCGCTCAACTCCACATGTCCGTCGAACCCAGCCCACACGAAGACGTCATCGCTCCAGACGTAGAGCGCGGCACGCGGGTCGCGCTGCAGGTTCTTCGTCTTAGCCCGGGTGGCGGTCAGCGAGATAGTGAACCGATCACCGGCCGCCTCGAAGAAGATCACCGACTGCTGGGGGCGGCCGTCACGCCGCAGGGTGGTGAGCAGACCGTTGCGGTGGTTGGCGGCGAAGGTCAGTGCCCGTTCGAGTTCCATATTCGCACTCTACGGCGACGTCCTGCCTGATGCGCCGTGGCGATGCAGCCAGTTTGCCCGCTCACGCGAGGGAGAAGTTGGGGTTGTAGATGAATCCGACGATGGTGCCATCGGGACGGCGGACCAGAGCGGTGACGATGCCTTCACCAACCTCGGTCGCAGGAGTGTGCTCCACGCATCCCTGGCCGAGGGCCCGAGCAACTGCGGCAGCCACATCATCCACGCCCCAGTAGACCTGCGCACCTTCGGTCGCATCAGCCCCGGGCAGGAGTCCGAGCTCGTAACCCCCGACGTTGAAGCCGACATAGAAGGGCTGGTCGAAGTATGGCGCCGCACCCAAGAACTCCGTCCACCAGGTCTTGGCCGCCATTAGGTCCGGTGCCGGATAGATAACGGTGCGAAGGCCGAGAAGTATGTCGCTCATCGCCCCGTTCTATCGCGGCTCTGCGTGTCGGCGACGAGCCGGGTCTCTACGAGGAGAGCACCCGGTATGCGATTGCCCCCACGTAACCTCCGGACCACGCCGGAAGTGGCCAGTCCAGCCGGGTCGACCGGTCTGGATCGATCCGCGAGGCGATGCGCTGCGCTCCTTTGCTCCGGTCGAGCCGCCACTGGTGGATCAGCTGGCCGAACTCCTCCGTCGACCCGCCTCGATTCCCGACAGAAGACCCCTTGTGCGACCCCGACCGAGCGCCCATGCTCGTAATGCGGTGGTTCGAAATTCAATGGAAAGTGATAACATTTAGTTGTGGATGCAACTACTGGAGCGCAACTGACAGCATCGGGACCGAGGCCAGAGGCGGCCGTGGCAGCGGATTCGCCGATGCTGGCCCGAGATCCTGGTGCGGCCTTCGACGCCTTCATGCAAGATGTCGCACCGTCGAGTGGCGGCCAGCGAGAGTGGACTCCCGCAGATGGACCGCTGCCCGCTCTATTCGTGAGCCACGGTGCTCCGCCGCTGTTCGACGATCCGGTCTGGATCGGTGAACTCTTCACCTGGTCGCAGTCTCTTCGTCGGCCGCGGGCCATCCTCATGGTCAGCGCCCACTGGGAGCAGGCCCCGCTTCGGCTTTCCGCCACCGGGCCTGCCACCCCCCTCGTCTACGACTTCGGTGGATTCGCCCCGCGGTACTTCACCATGACGTATCCGACACCGGATGCCGGCTCACTGGCCCACCGGGTGGCCTCGTTGATGCCCCCTGCCCACCCCGTGGACACAGATGGTGCCCGCGGGCTCGACCACGGCGCCTGGGTGCCGCTCAAGGTCATGTACCCCTACGCGGAGGTCCCCGTGCTGCAGATGAGCCTTCCCACTCATGATCCGCTGCAGTTGCTGGAGTTGGGCCGTCGGCTGCGCCCGCTGCGCGACGAGGGCGTCCTCATCGTCGGCTCCGGGTTCATGACGCACGGACTTCCCTATCTCGACCAGCGCTCCTTCGTGGACAACGTGGTGCCCTCCTGGTCGAGCGAGTTCGACCACTGGGCCGCCGAGGCCTTGGCGCTCGGCGACATCGACGCGCTCTGCGACTACCGGGCCCGGGCGCCGGGGCTGCCCTACGCCCACCCGACCGTCGAGCACTTCGTCCCCCTGTTCGTCACACTGGGGGCGGCGAGTGCGCCCGATGTCACGGTGTCGACCACGGTGGAGGGCTACCAGTTCGGTCTGTCGAAACGGTCATTTCAGGTGGAGTGAGGATCTGACAGCCGGGGCGGGCCCGGCAGGAGGAGGCGGATGATGCACAGTGACAGTGGATTCTGGAAGATGGGCCTACCGAGGCGGCTTCGGCACACATCTGGACCCACCAATGCCCCGGCACCATGGCGGCACCCTGCGGCCATGACCCTGGGCCTCGTCGGCATCGCCCTCTACAACTGGTGGCTGGTAGTCGCCCTATCTGGGCGCCTCGTGACCACTCCCGATGAGCTGTTCAGCGACTTGGAGGCTGTCGGGCGGCCTGATGCAGCCATCCTCCAGCGCCTGGACCTGACCGCTGGGCTGGTAATTCTCGCCGCCCTGCTGCTGCGGGGCCGCCATGGCCCGGACGGCCCTCGCTCCGAGTGGCCGTGGTTGGTCGCCTTCGCTGTGTCGGGAGCGGTGGGTGGGCACTTCTCCTACGTCTGCCCCGAGGGGCTCAGCGCCACATGTCGTTCCCAAGAGTGGCGGCTCGCACTGCCGCCCCACCACTACATTCACGTCTTGGCTGGCATCACCGAATTCGCGGCCGCCACCGTCGCCATCTACCTGGCCCGGCACCGCACCCGGCTCGTGGAAGAGCCGGTGACCTGGGCCATCTGCTGGACCTGGCGCGCCCTCTTGGTCGCCTATCCGCTGCTGGCCGTGGCCTACATCACCGATAGGTTCGGCGCGCTGGTCGAGCCCGCCTTCTTCGTCTGTTTTTCGGCCATGGTGGCGGCTGAGCTGTTCGAAGCGGACCGGGTCGTCCTGCCGGACAGCCACGTACATCCGTACTGGTCCCGAGTGGTGCCGGTCCATCTGGTCCACATGGGTACTGCCGGCAGGGGGCGACGGGCCTGACCTTGCGGACCGATCAGTAGCAGTGTCGCACCCGGGTGGCGCTCACCTCCTATCCTGAGGTCGATGGCCCCTCCACCGATAGACCACACTGGCGGCGAGGAGCCAGAGTTGGGAACAGGTCCCGGCGACGTGGACGTGCCGGCCGCTGCTCCGGTTCGCCCGACCATCGTGGCCCGACTGCTTGCTCCCGTGCACGAGGGGTACCTCGAGTTGTCGCTGATCGACGTCCTTGCCGTCGGGTTCATCATCGGCTTCTTGGTCTACCTGAACCAGCTCAGCTCCCCGAACCACCTCCCACTCCTCGTAGCCTCACTGGCCTCGTCGGCAGTAGTGCTGTTCTCCCTTCCCGGCCTAGATATCGCCCGGTCATGGAACGTCATCGGCGGGCAGTTCATCGGAGCGCTGTCCGGGTTCATCTGCGTAGCTGCTCCCGGCGATCGGGTGGCCGTCATGGCCGGCACTGCAGTGGCCCTCGCCTTCGTGTTGATGCGCTTGGCCAACGCGCTGCACCCTCCAGGAGCGGCCACCGCGCTGCTCGTGGCCGTCGTGCCGTCCGATCAAGGAATCAAGTTCCTGTTTTTCCCTGTCCTAGCCGGGTCCATCATGATCACCGTGTTCGCCTGGGCGGTGCACCTATTCGAGCGTTACCTCAGCGTCCGGATGCAGCGCGGTGTTGGGCCGGCTGAGGACTGACGGCTGGCTCCGTCCAACACGGGTCAGCGATCGCTTCCTATGCTGGCAGTGACTGCAGTTGACCGATCATCGACCATGGAGGCCTCACATGTCCCAACTCGTTGCTGCTAACTCGGCTGGCATGACCGTCTACTACATCTTCATCCTGGCGATCGCCGTACTGGAGATCGCCGCCGTGTGGATGATCTTCTCCAAAGCCGGTCGCCCGGGCTGGGGAGCCATCATCCCCTTGTACAACATCTACCTGATGTGCAAGATCTCTGGCCGCCCCGGTTGGTGGCTGATCCTCTTCCTCATCCCGCTGGTAAACATCGTGGTGGCCCTCATCGTCTTCATCGACTTGGCCAAGGCGTTCGGCAAGGGGACCGGGTTCGGGATCGGTATCTTCTTCTTCAGCTTCATCTTCTACCCGATCCTCGGGTTCGGCAGTGCCACCTACACAGGGGAGAAGGTGGCCTAGCCGGCCGACTGTCGCCGCCGAAGGAGTGTCACTCTTCGGCATCCGGCACCGATCACGCAGGTGGAGGACCGCTGGCAATCTCCCGGTGCACTTCCTCCATGTCGAGGTTGACCGCCTGGGCAATCAGATCTTCGAGCGCGTCACCCGGGAGTGCTCCGGGCTGGCTGAACACGATCACCTGGTCGCGCAGGATCATCAGTGTGGGAATCGACTGGATCCCGAACGAGCCGGCCAGTTCTTGCTGGGCCTCGGTATCGATCTTGCCGAACACCAGGTCAGGGTGCGCGTCGGACGCGGCCTCGAAGATGGGGCCGAAGGTCCGGCACGGACCGCACCACGATGCCCAGAAGTCGACCAGCACGGTGCCGTTGGTCGACACCACCTCTGCAAAATTGTCCTTCGTCAGTTCGACCGTTGCCATCGCGTGCTCCCTTCCGAGCTCTGTACGTTCACCAACGCCGACCGGGCCCCGGGTATTTCACCCACCACCGCCTACGCACGTAACGCGCGCACCACGGTATCGATAGCTTGTCGGGGTCCCTCATCGGTATCGACCGTTCGGATGGCCTGGTCGGCCCGCTGGACGGTCAGTCCTGCCGCCTCGGCCACCTCGACCACGCCAGCCACGTCGTAGAGAACAGCGGGATCGGGTGGGCCCCCGAAGCCGCGAACCGCATTGTCGTGATCATGGGCCACTACTAGCAGCGTCCCGCCGGGGCGTAGGGCTGATGCCGCCACCCGCAACGCCGAACTGCGCTGCGGCTCAGGAAGCTGCAGGTAGAACACCGCCACCAGGTCCAACCCGTCCGCTGGGGGCACCCACGCTTCGACGGGGGACTCGACCCAATCCACCTCGACGCCACGCGCTTGCGCCAGCCGGGCTCCCTTGGCCAGCCCTGCTGGCGAAAAGTCGACACCGGTCACCGTCCAGCCCTGCTCGGCCAGCCACACCGAGTTTCGGCCCTCGCCACAGGCCAGATCGGCGGCGGTACCCGGGCTCAGCCCAGCCACTTCGGACACCAGGAACTGGTTGGGTGTGGCCGTCCACACCAGGTCGTCGCCGGCGTACCGTGCGTCCCACTGAGCAGCATCCATCACGCCACCCTCATCGATCTGGACCCATCAATCGCTGGATCAGTTGATCTTGACGAGATCGACGATGAAGATGAGCGTGTCGTTGGCGGCGATCCCCGAGCCGGGCGACTGCGCCCCGTAGGCCAGGCTCGCCGGGATGATCAGCTCGCGGCGTCCGCCGACCTGCATGCCGATCACACCCTGGTCCCATCCAGCGATGACCTGGCCCTTCCCGAGGACGAAGGGGAACGACTGGTTCCGGCTCCACGACGAGTCGAACTCCTTGCCACTGGAGTAGGCCGTACCCACGTACTGCACGGTGGCCTTGTCGCCGGCCACGACTGCTGGACCGGTCCCCACGATGAGGTCCTTGGACTCGAGCTGAGTCGGCGGCGGGCCCGGGGGCACGGTGATGGTCGGCTTCTGATCGAGGGTGCCAGCCGGCGACGGGTCACTGATGGTGGCGATCGGCACTGTCGAAGCTGGGGTGGTCGAGGCCGGAGTGGTAGCCGGGGGTGTGGTCGTGGTGCTCGAGCTCGACGAGCTCCCACAGGCGGCCAGCCCGAGGCTCGATGCGGCCAGCAGTGCGAGAGACCAGGTGCGGACACGTGTCATGTCTGAGTGGTTCCTTTCGGTTCGACGGGGATCTGGCCCACCTGCGCAGGCCGTCCCGATAGGGAGACGGTACTCCGCCACGGGCCAGACCGGTGATCAGGTCTGCCGGCTTCCCCCGGCTTCCCCCGGCATCCCCACCGTCATCCCCACCGTCATCCGTGTCACACCTCCTTGCCACCATGGGCCGATGCTCCTCGCATCCCTCACCCAGATCACTGACCAGCTGCGGTCGTCCGTGGCCGAGCTCGACCCAGAACGTCTCAGCGGTCCAGACGCCGACCGGCTCCTCCAATCCTTCGCCGAAATCGAACGTCTGGCCTCAGCCGGAAAGCTCCTGGCGGCCCGTCGAGTGGAGTCGTCGAACGTCTGGCGCCGGTCCGGGCATCGGTCGGCTGCCGCCCACGTGGCCGAGGCGACCGGAACCGGACTGGGTCCGGCCATCACTGCCCTCGAGGCCGCACGCCACCTCGGGTCGTTGCCCGCCACCGACGAAGCCGTGCGCCAAGGGAAGCTGTCCGAGGCCCAGGTCAAGGAGATCACCGGGGCCGCCATCCTTCAGCCTGATGCTGAGCAGTCACTGGTGGATACGGCTGGCCAGCAGCCGCTCAGCGTCCTGAAACTTCGGTGCCGGCGGGTCCGGGCCGCCGGCCAGGATCAGCAGGCCTCCTACGACGCGGTCCGGCGCAGCCGCTATCTGCGTAACTGGGTCGAGGACAGTGGTGCCGTCCGGTTCGATGCCCGCCTCACCCCTGATGAAGGGGCCAGGCTGCTGGCGTCGGTGACAGCGGAGACCGAGCGCCTGGTGCACGAAGCCCGACGAGCCGGACTCGACGAGCCACGACGGGCCCTGGCCGCCGATGCCCTGGTGAGCCTCGCTGGTGGCCTCGCTTCGCGTGGATCAGTCCCTGGAACTGACGGGCCCTCTGCGGACGGGACGAGTGATCGTGGAGCCGTCCAGGTCGAGGGCCCGTCCGCTGTCGTGCACGTACGCGTCGACCACGCGGCGTTGATGCGCGGACACGTCGAAGGCGATGAGCTCTGTGAGATCCCTGGAATCGGGCCGATACCGGTGGAGGTGGCGCGGCGGTTAGCCGTCGACTCCATCCTCAATGTCCTGGTGACCGACGGAGTCGACGTGACCGCCGTGGCCCACGGAGGGCGCACGATCCCGATCGCACTGCGGCGGGCCCTGGCCGAACGGGACCCGGAGTGCGTGGTTCCTGGATGCACCACCCGGGAAAACCTGGAGATCGACCACACCATCCGGTTCGCTGATGGCGGCAAGGCAAGCCTGGCCAATCTGGCCCGTCTGTGCCACTGGCACCACTACCTGAAGACCTACCACGGCCACCTGTTGGAGCGTACCGAGCGGGTGGGTGACGGGCCATCGTCCGTCGCCTGGCGGTGGATCGCGCCCGATGATCCACCCGTGGTCCCTCGACACATCCGGCGTACCGCCTGACGCACTCCTCAGGCCAGACTTCCCCCGTCGATCTCGTCCCCGACGCCAGCATCCATTGGCCCAGCCGCGTCTTGTGCCGCTCCAGCACCTTGCTCGGCCCGCCATGCTGCTTCGGCCCGACTGGCCAGCTCTCGCAGTGGCAGGCCTGTGCGACGCGCCGCTTCGGCCACATCGTCGTGCTCAGCCTTGACCCGCCCTGTACTTACCTTTACCCGGATGGGCTGGCCATCGATGATCACCGACTCGATCGATCGGGCCGCCACCCACCGCTGGCCCATGGTCAGGCGCACCCCGAGCGAGCCGGTGGTATCGCGCAGCACGGTCCGCAGCAGGGCCACGCGCACCGGATCACACAACGCGTGCACCACGAAGCCGGGCCGACCCTTCTTCATCACCACCGGGGACAACCACGCATCGTGTGCTCCCGACTCGATCAGTGCGGCCACGGCGTGAGCCAGCTGCTCACCGGTGGCATCGTCCACCGTCACCTCGAGCTCGGCTACCGGCTGGCCGCTATCGGCTTCTCGGTCACCTGAGGCCGCGCCTGGCGCCTCCATGCGGGTGCCGATGACGACCTGGGTGCAGTTGGGCAGCTCGTCGAGCTCCCTGGTCCCCGCCCCAAAGCCTTGGGACCGCACCTCCATGGCCGGCATCGGACCGAACCCGGACGACAAGGCTGCCAGCAGGGCCGCCCCCGTCGGGGTGGTGAGTTCGACGGCGATGTTCCGTCCCGATGTCGGCACCCCCACCAGCAGGCCGACCACTGCCGGTGCTGGATTGGGCAGCATCCCGTGTGCCGCCCGCACCATGCCTGTACCGGTGGCCACCGCGCTGGCCCGCACCTCATCCACACCGAGGATCTCGAGGGCAGCGGCTGTGCCCACCACATCGATGATGGTGTCGTGCCCCCCGACCTCGTGGAAGTGGACCTGTTCGATCGGTCGACGGTGCAGTCTGGCCTCGACCTCGGCCAGTGCTGCGAACGTGGCCAAGGCCCGGGCTGCCACCCGCTCGGGCAGCCGCGCCTCTTCCACCAGGCCCACGATGTGGGCGTAGGTGCGGACCACCACATGATCCTGGACGCTGACGACAGCCCGAGTGGCAGCTATCCCGCCGCGCAGCACCGGCTCGACCTCCAGGCCCCAGCCGTCGAACGGCAGCCGCTGCAATAGAGCCACCACCTCGTCCAGGTCGGCTCCGGCATCGAGCAGGCTCCCGAGGGCCATGTCCCCGGCGATGCCAGCAAAGCAGTGGAACCACGCCACCGTCCGGCCATCGGTCAGGTTGACGGCCGACGTCATGGCAGCATCCGAGCCACGGCACAGGCCGCCCCGAATCCGTTGTCGATGCCCACCACCGTGATGCCGGCGGCACAGGATGCATGCATGGCCAACAGCGCCGTGACCCCCTCCAGGGCAGCGCCGTATCCGGTACTGGTCGGCACAGCTACCACCGGGGCCGGCGTGATCCCACCCACCAGACTGGCCAGCGCCCCCTCCATGCCGGCCACCACCACCACGGCATCGGTTTCGGCCAACTCGTCAGCCGAGGCCAGGAGCCGGTGCACGCCGGCCACGCCGCAGTCGACCAACAGGGTCGGCCGCAGCCCGAGCGCCACCAGCGTCGCTTCGCACTCTCTCGCCACCGGCCGATCGGAGGTCCCCGCCGTGATCACCAAGGTGCGCGCCAGCCGAGGGGCAGCCGGCCGCCACACCACCGTGGAGAGGTCGCCCCGGACCTGGTCGCCCCCGGTGGCTCGACCAGTGATGGTCAGGACTCCGTTGGGGTGGTCCCCTAGCGCCCGGGCGGCCTGCTCCTCGTCGGCCCGGGTCAGGATCACCGGTGCCCCCGAGCCGCCTATCGGGTGTCCCGAGGTGCCCCCGGTCAACAGCTCACCCACGATGGCTGAGCACTGCTCCGCCGTCTTTCCCTGGCCGTAGACGGCCTCGGGCAGGCCCTGGCGCAACGACCGGTGGTGATCGACCTTGGCAAAACCCAGGTCGGCGAAGGGAAGTCGGCGAAGACGGAGCATCGCATCGTCGGGGGAGCATTCCCCCGTACGGACCTCGTCGAGAAGGCGCTGCAGCGCGAGTTCGTCCATGATGTTCACTATCCTGCCTGTCTATGGCCCACGACGCACCTCCGGAGCCGATCGACGCTGCCGATAGAAGGATCGGGTTCCTCGGACCCGAGGGCACGTTCACCGAAGAGGCGCTGCTGTCCGAGCCCGCCTACGCCGGCGCATCCATCACTCCGTTCGCCTCGCTCGTCGAGGTGCTCGAGGCCGTGAGGAACGGATCGATGGATCTGGGCTTCATCCCGTTGGAGAACGCCATCGAGGGGACCGTCCGCGACATCATCGACAGCCTGGTGTTCGACTTCGACCTGCGGATCCAGCGCGAAGTCGTCCTGGACATCCACCTCCACCTGATGGCCGCTCCCGGCACCGCACTCGCCGACATCGAACGGGTCGCCTCTATCCCGGTGGCCACGGCCCAGTGCCGACGGTTCTTGACCGAGTCGTTGCCTGACGTGGAGCTGCTGGCGACCAACTCGACCGCCGATGCAGCCCGTCTCCTCGGGCTAGGGGACCCGGCGTTGACCGAACGGCCCACCGCGGCCATCGCTCCTCGACTGGCCGCCAGTCTGTACGGGCTCGAGATCCTGGCCGAGCGGGTCGAGGACCATCCGGACAACCAGACCCGGTTCGTGGCGGTCGCTCGCAGTGGTATCCCGGCGCCGACCGGCCATGACCGGACGACCATCGCTTGCTTTCAGAGTGCGGACCATCCAGGCAGCTTGTATGCGATCCTGGGCCACTTCGCCGCCCGCAACATCAACCTGTCCAAGCTCGAGTCGCGGCCGACCAAGCAGGCGCTCGGCGACTACTGCTTCATCATCGACTTCGAGGGCCACGTGGCCGACGCCATGGTGGCCGACTGCTTGGGGGACCTCCACGCCGAGCTGGCCGGGGTCAAGTTCCTCGGTTCCTATCCGGTGTCGGGGGTGGCCGGTGCGGCCATCCGGGCCGAGGTCGACCAGTCCCGCCGCGAGGCCGCCGAGTGGCTGGACGGGCTCCAGGCCGAAGTCGGCCAGGACGCCGCCTCTTGACCTGACGGCCAGTTGCGCAGGGGGCGTCTGGTCGGCGGCTACCCTTGCGCCCACTAGGAGGGATGGCAGAGCGGACGAATGCACGGCTCTTGAAAAGCCGCGAGGTGCAAGCCTCCGGGGGTTCGAATCCCCCTCCCTCCGCTCACGTGATGTCACTGGACATCCCGGACAGAGCGAACCCCTTCCCCCGCGAACCTGGTTCAGAGGGGTTCCTCATCCGTTGGTAGCCCGATCTGAAGGATCAACTCCCCCTCGACCAACCACCGGCCTGCACATTCACCAGCGAAAAGCTGCGCGTAGATCGTGCTGTCACAACCTCAGGGAATGCTCACTCCCATGACGATCGACCCTGAAATGCGTACCAATGTCTCCACCCCGGTGAAGATACACATCACCATCGTTGACGACGTGATCGCTGGGGAGTTGCTGTGGGCTCTCCCACTTGGTAGCGAGCTCTACGAGATCATGAACATCCCGTTCGATGCCAACTGCTGCTCCCTTGGCGACGTAGTGAAGTGCGTCCATGACCCGGTGGCCGGGCAGTTGGAGTTCGTCGGCCTGGTTGAACGGAAATCGACCGGGTACTGGAAGTTGCTGTTCTCACAGACCATCTCAGGGAGCCAACGAACATCCATCATCGAAGAGCTAAAGGCCGCTGGGGGTCACCTTGAAGCTGCTGAAGGGTCCTTCTTTGTCATGGCCTCGCTTCGCCCGACCGATCCAGGCCCTCTTACCGCCATCCTGTTCCGCCACCAGGCCTCGCTGCGATTCGAGTACTACCTTCCGACATAGCAGAGCGGGCGCTACGCACCTCGTTACTTCCGATGCCAGCACTCTGGCCCCATGGCACCGGAACCCGGCAGAAGCACGCGCCACCAGCCTCGTCGTGACACCCCACAAGTAGGGTTTCGGTCATGAGGTATCGGTACGTGCGGCGTGGGCACCATCGGCCCCACAGACACACGCAACGCTGGGTCCTAGTACTGACTGGGGCACTTTCCGCCTGCGCTTTGGCTGCCTGCGGCCCTCCGGCGCTCAAAGAGGGCACCACTGTTGCCGGGTGCACTATTGGCGAAGGGGCAAGCTGCCCCGGTGCCAACCTGAGCCACCTGAACCTCAGCAAGGTGGATCTGAATCACGCCGACCTCTCCGGCGCCAACCTCTCTGGTGCAGATCT
>CAIVIS010000273.1 GCA_903906055.1 uncultured Acidimicrobiaceae bacterium | reverse complement strand
TTCGCCAGGCCACCGACGAAGCCCAGGCGGGAAACCGTCGTGGTTTCGAGGAGGCGGTCATCCTGTGCGGGTGGGCCGCCGATCGGTCCCGGGAACCCCGACTCCGGTGGAAAGCCTTGTATCTGGAAGGAACCCGCGCCGGCCTCGATGGAAATGTCGATGCAATGGCTGAAGCGAGGGAGAAAGCAACGGCCCTCGGCTATACCCCTGGCCGTCACGTGTCCGATGTCGTGCAGCTGTTCCAGGAATACCGACTTCGAGGCAGGCTGAACGAGTTGGTGACGATATTCGATCTCCACCACCCGGCGATGGCTCATCCGATGGGCAGAGCCGCGGGAGCACTCTTCTCCGCCGAGGTCGGGCTGGACGGACAGGCTGTGGAGCTTCTCGAATCGATCCACCTCCCACTTGATCCCGAGAGCAGCGACCTGATAACAGCGTGGCTCGCCGCGAAGGCGGCGCTGGCAGTGGGAAGCAAGGAGCAGGCGGCAGTCTTCCTATCGTGTTTGGAGCCGTGGTCCCACCAGGTGGCAGTCGATTCCGAGGCAATGTGGATCGGCGGTCCGATAGCGCTCGTTACTTCGAAGATCCACAAGTTCCTAGGGGACGACGAGGCGGCTACCCGGGATAGGGATATGGCCCGTCAGATGAATGCCGGACTCCTCAGCGTGCCGACGATGACCCTGCTGTCGGAGCCGAACCGGTTCGAACAGTTCCAGGTGCCCCTCACGGCCAGAGAGCTCGATGTACTCGTCAGGATGGTCGCTGGGCGTAGCAATGCGCAGATCGCTGTAGACCTCAACTTCAGCCTGGCCACGATCCGACGTGAGACGACCAGCATCTATCGGAAGTTCGGAGTGGTCAACCGTGCCGAGGCGGCTGCCGAGGCCGTAGCCCGAGGGCTGGTCTCCGTCTGACGTTGCTGGTCTCCGTCTGACGTTGGAGGATTGCGACGATGGGAGGCCCCCCCGTCGGTTGCTGCACAACCCCAGGGCGACCCGGCTTTGTACTCCGACTGCACGACTGCACGACTGATGACCTGTCTGGGTCGAAACTGACGTCAATGTGTGCAATTTGGGCAAATTTGTTGACATCGTGATCCTAAGTAGTCAATTCTGACAGTAGAACTGTTGAGCTTTTCGGGTCAAACTGCTCTACCGGAACAATTCCGGGTCGGGGGACAATGGCTTATCGGGCATCGCTTTGGGTCAACCATCGCGAACTTGGCGCCTGGACGCTCATTTCTTGCCGGCATCGTTGAGAGGGCCGTGCACGATGAGAAGTTCCTGGAAGCGCATGACGGCAGTCGCCGTCTCCTTGCTGGTGGCCGGATCGGTAGGGACCCTGGTAGCACCGGGTACCGCCGGGGCAGTCACCGCCACCGCCACCACAACCACCGTGACCTCTTCGGGTACCCCCTCGACCTACGGGAACTCGGTCACCTTGACCGCCACGATCAATCAGACCGCTGCCACCGGCACGGTCAACTTCAGGGATAACGGCGTGTCGATCTCGGGCTGCGCTTCCCAGGCAGTCAGCGCACATGTCGCTACCTGCACGCTGAGTTCGCTCTCGGTGGCCAGCCACCCGATCACCGCCGTCTACAGCGGTGATGCCACCTATGCGACTTCCACGTCGGTTTCGTTTTCCCAGGTGGTGAGCAAGATCGCCACCACGACGGCCGTGACGTCGTCGCTCAACCCGTCGAGCTTCGGTGACTCGGTCACCTTGACCGCCACGGTCAGCCAGTCGGCAGCAGGCGGCACGGCGAACTTCAAGGTCGCCACCACCTCGATCGTGGGCTGCAGCGCCCAGACGGTGACCGCCGGTGTTGCCACCTGCTCGGTCTCCTCCTTGGCCGTTGCCTCCAACTCGGTCACCGCCGTCTACAGCGGGGACACCAACAACGCCACCTCGACCTCGAGCGCCCTCGCTCAGGTCGTGAACAAGGCCTCTTCGACCACCTCGGTCTCTTCGCAGGCCACCCCCTCCGCCTACGGCGTCTCACTGACCTACACCGCCACTGTCAGCCCCAGCACTGCGGCGGGCAACGTGGCCTTCACCGACGGTGGCGTGTCGATCAGCGGGTGCACCGCCAAGGTCCTCGCCTCTGGCTCCACCACCTGCACGGTGGCCACCAGCACGGTCGGCAGCCATTCGATCGTCGCCACCTACGCCGGCAACACCAGCTATCTGACGTCGACCTCTTCGACCTACTCGCAGAGCGTCACTACGGCTGGCACGACCACATCCGTGGTGTCGTCGCTCAACCCCTCGACCACCAACGGGGGAACGGTGACCTTCACCGCCACGGTGGCGGTGTCGTCGGGCACATTCGACAACTTGGGAACCGTCTCGTTCACTGACGGCGGAGTCACCATTGCCGGATGTGGAACCAAGGCCATCAGCGCCACTCACGCCACCTGTGCGGTGACGGGCTTGACCGCTGGCACCCATTCGATCGTCGCCACCTACTCGGGTGACACCAAGTTCTCCACATCCAGTTCCGACACGCTCTCCCAGGTGGTCAACGCTGCACCCACCGCGGTCTGGGTGGATGCGACTGGTAGCAACTCCAATGACGGCAGCTCGGGTGCTCCGCTGGCCACCATCACCGCGGGTGTGACCATGGTCGCCCCGGGCGGCACCGTCCATGTGGCCGCAGGTACCTACAACGAGACCGTGACCGTTTCGAAGTCACTCAGCCTCCTTGGGGCCAACGCCGGCACCACGCCGAACGGCGGCACCCGGGGATCCGAGTCGATCATCTCGGGCGGTAACGGCGGCGCGGGAACCTCAGTATTCAGCGCCGACCTGAATGCCTCCAACGTGACATTCAGCGGGTTCACTGTCGTCCAGACGACGCCGGTCACCTGCCGCAACTGCAGTGCGTTCGGCATCAAGATCGAGCCGGCCGCCTCCAACATCACCATCAGCGACAACATCGTCACTGGAATGACCGCTACGGCCGCCGAGTCGGGCACCACACGCACCAACCCGGCTATCGGGATCAGCGACGATGGGAACACCGTCGCCGCACCGTCCAACGTGACCATCAGCGACAACTTCGTCTCCGCCATCACCACCTCGGGAACACAGCACACCTCGGCCACCGGCATCTTCATCGGTGATTCGAGCAACACCCTTGTCGGCAGCAATGTTTCCGTCACGGGGAACCACGTCACTGGGGTATCGAGCGCCACATGGGGTGGCTACGGCATCCTCTTGAACGCACCCACCACAGGAACGACCGTGTCGGGCAACTCCGTCGACACCGTCAGCGGTGGCGGGTGGGCCCAAGGCATCGGGGCCGAGTCGGTCGAGACCTCGTTGACCGTGCAGAACAACGCAGTCAGCGGCATCTCGAGCTCGACGGCCCTTGCGGCCACTGATCTTGACTTCGACGTGAGCAACACCCAGTCATCTGGCGCCACGGTGAATCACAACAGCTTTGCCGTATCGACCGGCTTCGGGGTGACCAATGGTTCTTCAGGCACCGCTGACGTTTCGGGCAACCAGTGGGGATGCGGTGACGGACCGGGCACAACTGGCTGCTCGACGAGCGCCGGACTGCTCACCACGTCTCCGTGGATCGTGAGCTACACGGACGATCCCGCCAAGGCCGGTCAGCCCGGCTTCTGGCCCACCGCCATCACCACCAGCTCGGCACCATCCATCACCTCGGCGGACCACACCACCTTCACCATCGGCTCGGCTGGATCCTTCACAGTGACAGGAACTGGTGCCCCGGCACCGACCTTCTCGGTCACTACTGGAACCTTGCCGGCTGGCGTGAGCCTCAACTCGACCACCGGTGTGCTCTCGGGCACCCCGACTGAGTGTGGTGCCTTCGCTGTGACCATCACCGCCACCAACTCGGTGTCGACGTCACCTCAGTCCTTCACCCTCACGGTGAACGACGCTGCAGCTATCACGTCGGCGGACCACACCAGCTTCAGCGCTGGCTCGGCTGGATCCTTCACGGTGACGGCCACCGGCTACCCGGCTCCGACCTTCTCCGAGACGGGCACCCTGCCCAGTGGTGTGAGCCTGGACTCGACCACCGGCGTGCTCTCGGGCACCCCGACCAACTCGGGATCGTTCTCGATCACCATGGGGGCGACCAACGGTGTCGGCAGCGATGCCAGCCAGCCGTTCACTCTGACGGTGAACGCAGTCGCTGGCATCACTTCGGCTGACAACTCAACCTTCACCACCGGACAGAGCAACTCGTTCACGGTGGTCGCCAGCGGGTATCCGCTGCCGACGTTCTCCGAGACCGGAGCCCTGCCGACCGGTGTGAGCCTGAACTCGACTACCGGGGTGCTCTCGGGTGAACCGACTCAGTCCGGCGTGTTCCAGGTAACCATGGTCGCCCATAACGGGATCTTCGCCGACGACACCCAGCCGTTCACCCTCACGGTGAACGACGCCACGGCCATCACCTCGGCCGACACCACCACCTTCACCACCGGCTCGGCTGGATCCTTCACGGTGACGGCCACTGGCTACCCGGCCCCGTCCTTCAGTGAGTCCGGCACGCTACCCGCAGGTGTGAGCTTCAACTCGACCACCGGCGTGCTCTCGGGCACCCCGACCGCCTCGGGTTCGTTCTCGATCACCATGGGGGCGAACAACGGGATCGGCAGCGATGCCACCCAGCCGTTCACGCTCACGGTGAACGACGCCCCGGCCATCACCTCGGCCGACACCACCACCTTCACCAAGGGCTCGGCTGGATCCTTCACGGTGACGGCCACTGGCTACCCGGCCCCGTCCTTCAGTGAGTCCGGCACGCTGCCCGCAGGTGTCAGCTTCAACTCGACCACCGGCGTGCTCTCGGGCACCCCGACCGAATCGGGTTCGTTCTCGATCACCATGGGGGCCACTAACGGGGTCGGTAGCGATGCCACCCAGCCGTTCAGCCTTACGGTCAACGACGCCCCGGTGATCACCTCAGCCAACCACACCACCTTCACCACCGGCTCGGCTGGATCCTTCACGGTGACGGCCAGCGGCTACCCGGTTCCGACCTTCTCGGAGACGGGCACGCTGCCCGCAGGCGTGAGCTTCAACTCGACCACCGGTGTGCTCTCGGGCACCCCGACGGCCTCGGGTTCGTTCTCGATCACCATGGGGGCGAACAACGGGATCGGCAGCGATGCCAGCCAGTCGTTCACCCTCACGGTCAACGCGGCTCCGGCCATCAGCTCGGGGGCGAGCAAGATCTTCGGCAAGGGCGTGGCTGGCTCGTTCACGGTGACTGCTTCCGGTTACCCGGCCCCGACCTTCTCGGAGACGGGGACGCTGCCCACAGGGATCACGCTGAATAGTTCTGGTGTGCTCTCGGGTACGAGCACGCAGACGGGTTCGTTCCCGGTGACCATGACGGCGACCAACGGCGTGGGCACTGATGCCACGCAGAACTTCACGGTCAACGTGGTCGCAGCCCCGGTGTTCACCTCGGCGAACAACGCGACCTTCACCACGGCTGGATCCAACTCGTTCACGGTGTCCGCTAGCGGGTTCCCGGCTCCGACCTTTGCGGTCACCACCGGGACCCTGCCTTCGGGCGTGACCCTGAACTCGACCACTGGAGTCCTCTCGGGGACGCCGGCGGCCACGGGGGTCACCTCGGTGACTATCACGGCGACCAACGCCGTGAGCAACGCCACGCAGAGCTTCACCCTGACCGCCAACGCCGGACCGGTGATCACGTCGGCCAACTCGACCGGCTTTGTCGCCACCGTGGCCGGCACGTTCACAGTGACAGCCTCCGGCTACCCGGCCTCGACCTTTCCGGAGACGGGCGCGCTGCCTTCCGGCATCACCCTCAATGCCACGACCGGGGTGCTGTCTGGCACCACGACTGCAGCTGGCACCTACGTGATCGCCCTGAA
>CAIVIS010000272.1 GCA_903906055.1 uncultured Acidimicrobiaceae bacterium | reverse complement strand
GTGTTCGTGTTGGCTGCGTCGTTGTGGAATCCGAGGAATCCGCCAGCGGTCACATAGAGGTAGCCGATCGAGTTGCCCGAGCCGTCGCGCATCCGCATCACGTTGACCTGTCCGGTCTGGCTCTTGATCTTGAAGCCCAGTCGGGCAAAGCCATCGGTGTAGGTCGACGCCAGGGTCTGCTTGGCCCAGGTGGCACCGGTCGTGGTGTTTCCCTCGGCCGCGTACGTGCCAGAGCGCACGTCGGTGTTCTCGACTGACAGGCCGGCACTCGAGGTCCACCCAGTCACGTCACCCGACTCGAACCCATCGGAAACGATCGGTACTGATGCTGTCGGTGTGGTGGCGGATGCAGGAGCGCTGAGGGACGACACATTGCCAGCCTGGTCGACGGCCCACACCGCGTAGGTGTGGGTGGAACCGGCCAGCACCGTGGTATCCGTGAAGGAAGTGACCGCACCCACCTTGGCCAGCAGACCACCGTCACGGAAGACCGTGTAACCGGTGACCCCGATGTTGTCGGTGGCCGCGCTCCAAGCCAGGGCCACGGCGAACGGGCTGGTGGGGGTGGCGGTGAGACCCGACGGCGCCGAAGGTGCTGTGGTGTCGCCGTTCGGGCCGAGGCGGCTGGTCCCGAAGGCAGCGTCATCGAACAGGACGTCCCACGCACCAGTGGCGGTTTCGCCGATCTGCAACTGGCCGATCGAGGCCGCCGTGGTGGTGGCCGTGCCGACTGAAGTCAGCCCCGACACGGCGGCACCGTCCAGCCACACCTCGACCGTACTGGCCGTCCCGGAAAGGCCGAGGTGCAGCTCGAGAGCGTGCCATCCGGCAGCCACTGAGGTTGTGCTGACCGTGTTCGTGTTGGATGCATCGTTGTGGAAGCCGAGGAATCCGCCAGCGGTCACATAGAGGTAGCCGATCGAGTTGCCAGCCGTATCGCGCATGCGCATCACGTTGACCTGGCCGGTCTGGCTCTTGATCTTGAAGCCCAGCCGGGCGTAGCCATCGGTGTAGGTCGACGCCAGGGTCTGCTTGGCCCAGGTCGCTCCACTAGTGGTGTTGCCCTCGGCCGCGTAGGTACCGGAGCGCACGTCGGTGCTCTCGATCGATAGACCAGTGCTCGAGGTCCACGCAGATGTGGTCCCTGATTCGAACCCGTCGGCAAAGAGCGGAGCGGCTGCCGCCTGCGTGCTGACCGGCGCCGTTGACGTAAGCGACGACACGTTGCCAGCCTGGTCGACGGCCCGCACCGCATAGGTATGAGTGGAGCTGGCTAGCACCGTGGTGTCGACATACGAGGTAGTCGCGCCCACACTCGCCAGCACCACTCCGTCACGGAACACGACGTAACCGGTGACCCCGATGTTGTCGGTGGCCGCACCCCAGGCCAGGGCCACGGCGAACGGGGTGGTAGGGGTGGCGGTCATGGTGGGCGGGTTCGACGGGGCCGCGGTGTCGCCGTTCGGCCCGAGGCGGCTGGTCCCGAAGGCCGCGTCATCGAACAGGACGTCCCACGTGCCAGTAGCGGTCTCGCCGATCTGCAACTGGCCGATCGCTGTGGCCGTCGTAGTGGTCGCTCCGACCGAGGACACAACAGGCACCAAGGCACCGTCCAACCATGCTTCGACTGTGCTGGCCGTCCCGGACAGGCCGATATGGAGTTCCAGGGCATGCCATCCGGAGCTCACAATTACGGGACTCGAGGTGTTGATGTTCGTGCCGTCGTTGTGGAATCCGAGATAACCACCGGCGGTCACGTACAGGTAGCCGATCGAGTTGCCCGCCGCGTCGCGCATCCGCATCAAGTTGACCTGTCCGGTCTGGCTCTTGATCTTGAACGCGACCCGTGAGTATCCGTTCTGATAG
The DNA here is from genome assembly GCA_903906055.1 of uncultured Acidimicrobiaceae bacterium. Lineage (GTDB taxonomy): Bacteria > Actinomycetota > Acidimicrobiia > Acidimicrobiales > RAAP-2 > Bog-756. The sequence continues at coordinate 671 of CAIVIS010000272.1, read as the reverse complement.
GTCGACGGCAACGTCTCCCTGGCATATGTCGATCCGGCGGCCGTATTGCCCTCGGCCGCGTACGTGCCAGAGCGCACGTCGGTGTTCTCCACCGACAGGCCAGCACTCGAGGTCCATCCAGTAACGTCACCCGACTCGAACCCGTCGGAGAAGATCGGTAGTGGTGCAGCCGGCGTGGTCGCAGATGCCGTCCCGCTCAACCCCGACACATTGCCAGCCTGGTCGACGGCCCACACCGCATAGGTATGAGTGGAGCCGGCCAGCACCGTGGTATCCGTGAAGGAAGTGACCGCACCCACCTTGGCCAGCAGACCGCCGTCACGGAACACGGAGTAGCCCGTGACTCCCACATTGTCGGTGGCCGCACCCCAAGCCAGGGCCACGGCGAACGGGTTGGTGGGGGTGGCGATGAGACCCGACGGGGCCGAAGGTGCTGTGGCATCACCATTCAGCCCGAGGCGGCTGGTCCCGAAGGCAGCATCGTCGAACAGCACGTCCCACGTACCAGTGGCGGTCTCGCCGATCTGCAGCTGGCCGATCGAGGCCGCCGTCGTAGTGGCCGTGCCAACTGAAGTCAGCCCCGATACGGCGGCACCGTCCAGCCATACCTCGACCGTGCTGGCCGTACCGCTCAGTGCGACGTGGAGCTCCAACGCATGCCATCCAGCAGC
>CAIVIS010000271.1 GCA_903906055.1 uncultured Acidimicrobiaceae bacterium | reverse complement strand
CTGTCGTTTTCCTCTCCCTAGGCCCCCCAAGGTGCAAACGTGGCCGGCCAACGCAAGGCGCTCAAGTCCACGACCGCACGCGGCTACGGCCACCGTCATCAAGCCCTACGCAAGCAATGGTCGAAGGTTGTCGACACCGGTGATGCGTACTGCGTGAGGTGCAAACGATGGATCGAACCGGGCACACCATGGGATCTCGGGCATGACGACAAAGACCGCACCAAGTACCAAGGCCCGGAGCACGCGAAGTGCAACCGCGGCGCCCCGCACCGCAAAGTCCCGACCCGCCGTTCTCGAAACTGGTGAGGTCGCCCAGGCCGTGGAGCGCGACCTGGCCGGCTACCCCGCCGACATCGCCACCAGTGGGTTAGCCCACACCGCCCTGGCACTCGCAAGAGAGCTGGACGACCCGAGCAACTCGGCCACGGCCAAGTCGATGTGCGCCAGATCGCTCCTCGACATGACCGACCGGATGCGTTCACTGCTGCCCGCCACGATGGAGGCCGACGCACTCGATGACCTTGCTCGCCGACGTGAAGCCCGACGCACTGGGGCTGCAGCTTCCAAGAGTTGAGAACATCCCGGCCTACGTCACCACCGCCGGTGATGAAGCCATCGAACTGGCCGCAATGGCCGGGCTCAACCTCGATCCTTGGCAGCAGTACGTTCTTCGTAACTCGCTTGGCGAGCGTGCAGACGGCAAATACGCCGCCTTTGAGGTCGGTCTGGTCGTGTCTCGCCAGAACGGCAAGGGCTCAATCCTCGAAGCGCGTGAACTCGCCGGTCTATTCCTGCTCGGTGAACGCCTGATCGTCCACTCAGCGCACCGTTTCGACACCAGTTTGGAGGCGTTCGGGCGGCTGCTGATGCTCATCGAGGGCACGCCGAGCCTGTCCAAGCGGGTCAAGCGGGTCTCTCGCAGCCATGGCGAGGAGGGCATCGAGCTCACCACCGGCCAGCGCATCCGATTCCGCACCCGCACCGCCGGCGGTGGCCGAGGCTTCACCGCCGACTGCATCATCTTGGACGAAGCCATGGTCGTGCCCGACGCTATGTTGCGGGCGCTACTGCCGACACTCTCTGCCCGCCAGAACCCACAGATCTGGTACACCGGCTCGGCGGTCGACCAGGAGAACGACGAACACGGCGTGGTACTGGCCCGCATTCGTGAACGTGGGCTGACTGGCACCGACAAATCGTTGGCCTACTTCGAGTGGAGCGCCGAAACACCGCTCGAAAACCTGACCCAAACGGTCGCAAACGACCCGAATCTATGGGCGCAAGCCAACCCAGCCATGGGTTATCGCATCAGTTCCGAGTACATCAGCAACGAATACGCCTCGATGTACGGCGACCGAGGCTTCTGGATCGAGCGCTTGGGCGTAGGAGACTGGCCAAACACATCACCCACCGGGGTCAGGATCATCGACCCGGCCCTATGGGACGCATGTGCAGACCTGGAATCCTTTGCTGACGACCCGGTCTGCTTCGCCTTCGACATCACCCCCGACCGATCCGCTGCATCCATCTCGGTGGCCGGCTATCGACCCGACGGACTCGCCCACATCGAAGTGGTCGAACATCGACGTGGAACTGGCTGGCTGGCCGAACGGCTTGACGAGTTGAAGAAGCGGCACCGGTCCAAGACGATCTTCTGCGACGCATACGGCCCCGCTGGCTCGATCATCCCCGAGCTGGAGCGCCGACGCATCGACGTAACCACTCTCAACGCCAAAGAAGTCGCCCAGGCGTGCGGGATCTTCTACGACTCAGTGGTCGATTCGAGCACATTGCGCCACCTGGCGACGCCAGAACTGGACACCGCGGTCAACGGCGCAACCACCCGGCCACTCGGTGACGCCTGGGCCTGGTCCCGCAAGTCGTCATCGGTCGATATCTCACCCCTAGTGGCCTGCACTGTCGCCCTATGGGGACTCAAAAACGCACGCCAGCCCAGGTCACGCATCGTGAATCTGTCGGACGTGTCCCTATCCGAAGCCTTAGCGGCTGACCAGGAGTAGCAAAATGGCACTCGGCAACCTCACCATCCTGGCCAACGTCAGCGGCGGCAACGACGGGGCGTTCTCGCTGGGCCCTTCCGGTTCGGCCCGAATGCTGACCGCCGCCATCCAGGCCGAAAGCATTGTCACATTGTCGGTCGGCAATAACACCGTTGCCATCCCCACCGGCGCCACTGTCGCCATCATCATCCCCACCAACCCAACCGCTACCACCACCACCGGGGCCTACGGCGGCGTGTTGAGCATCAATACCAGCGCAGG
>CAIVIS010000270.1 GCA_903906055.1 uncultured Acidimicrobiaceae bacterium | reverse complement strand
GGCATGGCAGTCCCGGTCCAGGCGGCCGTGAACGCGCTGATCGCCGACGGCGTCTACAACCAGATCCTCACTAAGTGGGGATTGCAGTCCGGGGCCGTTGCGACTGCCACCATCAACGGCGGCACCAGCTGACCGGCTGGGTGCTGGCAGCAGCGTGAGGATCTGACCAACCGAGCGCCACCACCAGGGTGTCCTCGTAGTTCGTGGCGAGTTTCGGTGGCTCGAGGAACCACGCGCCACGTGGGCCGGATGTGGGGCCTTCGCCAGCACCAGATAGGTGGCGTCGCACCAGGGCGGAGCCGTTGGGATCTATGGCTGCACCCGGAGATCCGACGTCACTTCGCGTCCGTGGGCGACGTTCGCTACGCCATACCCCACTTCGCCAAGACCACTCTCCGTGACGAACCGTCAAACGCACTTGCGAACTGACAAGTGGACCCGGTAGGTTCGAGTTCACGTTTCCTACATGTAATTCATCGGCAAACGAGCGGGGCGGACCAGAACTGATCGATCCGGGCATGGGGGCAGCACACGTAGAGCACGCTCCCCCACTGTTTGCGAACGACGGTCGAGGTCGTAGCTGCCTGTAGCACCGACGCATCGACCCACGAGAGGTCCACCGAGGGGAACGAGCGCCCGAAATGCCGTAACCGGCAAGGGCGTGATGGGATGACCGGCAACGGAGTGTCCGTCCGAGCAGTTAGGCGGGGTGCAGGTCGTCGGGGTTGCGAGTGCCTCAGTGGCCATCACGGTCACCTGATCCATCCGCTGGCCAGACCTTCGCATTCGGGCGGCGCCAACGCGTGACTTCCCCTGAGGTGTGCGTTTCCTGGATGACCCTGTCCATTCGGCCAGTCCGGCGATTTTCCGTGCAAGCCTTCTCGCCGGGCCGCGGTCAGTGAGCCGCCGTCGTTACCTCCGACGCCGGTTGTCCGGGGTTGTCCGTCACTGTGCCTTAACGGGCCGGTTTGATCCCGGACATCAGCAGTCGTACACTTGTACGGACAGGAGGAATCGTGACGGTAAAGGACAAACGACGGGAAGTTCGGATCTCCGCCGACGACGACGATCTCCTCGCGGAGGCCGCCGGACTGACGGGCGTCTCGGTGTCGGAGTTCCTGCTCGACCGAGCGATCGCTGACGCCACCACAATCGTCGACGCGCACCGAGCGATCCAGCTCGCCGAGGACGACCATGAGCGGTTCCTCAAGGCGCTGGACGGCCCTGTCCGTCCACCCAAGGAGCTCGTCGCCCAGGCCCGTAGAGCACGTCGACTGAAGCGAGTCGACTGAGTGCGCGTCGAGCGCCTCGGGGATCATCACCAACTCGGCTCGTTCAACTGCGGTGTGCAGGCACTCGACGACTGGCTGCGCGACCATGCCCTCGACAACCAACGACGCAACCTGTCGCGCTCGTTCGCGTTGCTCGATGACGGCGACCGAGTCGTCGGCTACTACGCACTCACGATGGGTGGAGTTCGCCGGGAGGCTCTGCCTGCTCGCTATGGGAGAGGTCTGCCCCGGTACGAAATCGGGATGGTGCTCCTGGCCCGCTTCGCCATTGCGGATGATCACCAGGGTCAGGGGCTCGGCCGTGACCTTCTCATAGAGGCGATCGAGCGGGCATCGGATGCCGGTACCCAGGTAGCTGCCCGGTTTATCGCCGTCGATCCGATCGACGAGAACGCCAGGGCGTTCTACGACAAGTTCGCCTTCAAGCAGATCCAAGGCGACGCCAGCGGCCGGATGTACCTCCGGATCGATGATGCGCTGGCCGCACTCGAAGACCCGGATTGAGGGAAGCGACGGCTCCGGTCGACACCGCTGACGGTCTCATATCTCGGGTGCGCTCCCTGTATCACGGCACCCACGGAAGTGTCACAAGAGCCCTTTTGGGAGAGGCCGGCCCTCCGACAACACAAAGTCCCAGTCCAGAAACAGGTTCTGAACTGGGACTTCTCCTGGTGGGCCGTGCGGGACTTGAACCCACGACCCCTTGCGTGTCATGCAGTTACATACAACCCACGATCCCCCACCATAACCCTGTGAACTGGTAGTTTATGACCAGTGGGTGTCAATGTGGGGACCATAAGTGCCCCCAACTGCCCCCAAGACTGCCCCCAAGATTAGGAGCGGAAATGGCCAGGTCAAGAAGTCTCGGGTACGGCGAGGGAACGGTGTACCAAGAAGCGGGCGGTCGATGGCGTGGCGAGTTGCGGATAGGGACGCAGCGTCGTCGGGTATCGGGGCGCACCCGGTCCGAGGCCGTTACCAAACTGGACCGGCTGCGCTCCACCGTG
>CAIVIS010000269.1 GCA_903906055.1 uncultured Acidimicrobiaceae bacterium | reverse complement strand
GCCACGATCCGCCCGAGGGCTGCAGCCCGTTGCCCTCTCCGTCCTTCGACCGAACGACTTTTCATGGCTCCCTCTTCAAGTGACTGCCCAACTACGGCAGGAATTTCGCGATGGCCGGTCGCATCTGAGATGCGCCTAAGCGGACCGTACGACGGACGCCTGCGTGATCTGAGGCACGTAACGCGCAGTCGCAACTGGTTCTAAGTCGCGCATATTTCAGGAAGAACCTTCTGAACAGGACTTATATAAGCGATTCTCAGTTGTAGGCTTCGTCTCACTGATCTACTCTGCTCCTAGGCGAACGGACCGAGCGGCGGTTCGATGTTGGCTCTGAGCGGGGCGGGGTGGAACGAGTGGCGAATTCCGAATCGATGTCCGGCGTGCCGTCCGTGCCGTCCGTGCCGTCGACGCTTGATCGAGCCACTTTCCGATCAGCTGGTCTCCTCAGCCAGCGAGCCCGGGTCAGCACCTCGTTCCGTCTGACCACCCGGCTGTTCGCCGCCACATCGGGACTCGTCACTGGGCGCCGGAGGGGCCTCCAGGGCGCAGCGGCTGCGGTATCGGCAATCGGCGATATCGGCCTCGGCCGCCTGCTCGATCGCGACCACCGGTTCCACTTCGGGGCTCGTCTCGCCGCGGATGCCATCGACACCGCCCTATGGAGCCTGGCCTACCCGGACGGCTACGACGCCGCCGTACTGAACGGAGTCCCCTTAGCCGTCGAAGCCGGCATCCGACTCGACCTGCTCCGGGCCATCGCCGTCCCCACCGTGAGTGCTGCAACCACCTTGGTGATCCGCAAGCTGAGCCACCGACCTTTCCGACTCGCTCCGTTCTGGTGGCAGGTTGCGGGACTCGGAGCCGGTGCAGGCATCGGCGCCTACAACACGCGTCGCCTCCGCGACATCGAGGCTCGCTCCGCCCAGGAGATGGAGGCCGCCGAACAGAGCGCATGGCTCGCTGGCCAGAACGATGTGGCCATGGGAGCCAACTCGATCATCGACGAGCTGTGCCATGCCTCCAATCCCCTCCGGGTCAGCCCCACGCCTGACGGCTCCGCCAGCATCGGCCAGATACTGGCCGAGTGGAAAGCCAACCTCGCCACCACAACAGCCGACAAGGCCGTCTACCTCAAGACTGCTCTACAGCAGTGGCAGAACCAAAACAATCTGCATCCCGACCTAGCGTCACTGGTCCAGTTCGACCTCCTCGAAGGTGATGGCACCCTGGTGCTTAACGGAGCCCAGGCGGCCGAGCTGGCGGCCGAGCTCGACGTGGTTCAGCCCGTGGGCCGAGTTGCGGTCATCCTCGCCAGTGATCCGAGGAGCCGCGACTTCGATGCTCCGATCCGCCTCGTCGTGGGAGACGTCGAAGTCATCCTCCAGAACCGTGGCTCTCACCGTCTGCGACCGCTCGACCCCGGCCCCGGCACATTGCTGATGACGGCGGTGTGGTTCGCCTCTTCTGCCCTGCACGGTGGAGGTTCGGTACCGCTGCGCAGGGTGCTGCCACAGACTGTGGCTGCAGTGCTCGCGGCCGGATGGGCGACGTGGCGTGTCGGGCAGGTGGGGGAAACTGCACATCCCGAGATCCTGGCCGCCCAGATCGGGCTGGCCACCCTCCACACCCTGATGGCCAGCCGAGTGGTGCGGGTGCCGTTCGCCAGTGAAGGGATCCGTCGCTTTCCTGCCACCGATGGGCTCTACGGCCTATTGATCCTCACTTCCACCTTTTGGGACGACCTCAACCTCGACCAGCGTCGAATGCTGGCCGGGGCCGTGGCCGGGGTGTCCCTCCTCGGTCTACTGATCACACCCCGGCCCAGAAGCCACCTGCACTGGTGCGTCGAAATGGCCTGGCCGCTGTTGGCGTTCACGTCCAGCCGCGGGTTCCGGGCTGCGCTCAATGAAGATGCCGACATCCTGCGCGCCCACCTCGACGCCCTGACATCGGAACGGACAAAGGCCGCCTACCGGAAGGGACGCAACGACGTCGTCGAGTTGGTTCAGAAGGGACGTGACTCGTTGCGCGAACGGCTGGCGGCCTCGGAGCATCTCGATCTCGATGTCCAGTCTGTCGTGGCACATCGGATCGACCAGATCGACCACCGACTGGAGCACCTCCAATTCCAACCCGTGTAGCCATCATTGATGACGACGAACTGACCCGGTCCAAGATGGCCACCACGCTCGCTGGTAACGCAGGCCTTGAGGTGGTAGCCGAGATGACCCATGCGGCAGTCTCGTCATGGCGGCTCTACGCGATGAGGCGTGGTTGGCGGCCTCGGATTCGTGCAGTTGATCGAGTGTTCCATGTGACTCCCGAGTGCAGCAACAGCCGGAGCCGATAGTTCTCGAAATTGCGCATCCCGTGGCCGATCCTTCGGAGCTTCTCTGCGATGAGGTTCTGGGCCTCAGTTGGTCCGTTGGAGATGCCGGTCACGTGGTAGTTGAGGATCTCGGTTTCCCAAGCGGAGACGGTCTTGGCCAGCCGGGTGAGCTCGGGAACGTCGGCCTCGGCAGCGTGTTGGTAGAAGGCGACCAGCTTCCATCTGGCGGCATGCAGATTCTTGGCTGCGTACATCTCACGGAGGAGCTCCTTGCCGAGGATGCCGGCCCCACACTCGCCGTCGGGATCGCCGACATCGAGCGCACGAAGCAGCTTGTCTCGTTGGCGATCCGACAGGCGCTCCCAGCCCCTGGTCATCAGTCGTCTGGTTTTGAACAGTGGATCCTCCTTGCGGCCCCGGTGGCCCAGGCTCTCTTGTTGGACCCGGCGGCGGATGTCATCGACCATCGAGTTGCCCAACTTCACGCCGTGAAAACAGTCCACCGTGACTGTGGCGTCAGGCAGGTAGGAGAGGATCCCATTGAGGTAGCCCCGGTGGGGATCGATGGCCACCGCCTCGATGGCCTGTCGCCAGGCTGGTGTGCCCTGAGCGAGCCAGTAGCCCACGTCGTCGGCGTTGCGGCCTCGGACGATGTCGAGAAGCCGCCCGCGGATCACATCGACGAAACAGGTGACATAGAGGGTGTGATGCTCACCGTTGGCACTGAGCATCTTGTGCTCGTCGATGCCGAGGGCGTCGATGTTGTCGAGCCTGGTTGGGTCGTCCACCAGGGGCTCGCCGTGGCGGCGGACGCAGTTCATCGCGCATTCCCAGCCGACCCCGAACTCGCGGGCTACCTGAGCCACCGAGGAGCCGTCCTGGCCGACCTTCCGGCAGATCTCGGCGGCTGCCCTTCTGGTCAACGAATCCTCGACCAGATCGCTCTGCTCGGTGAACGACTTGGCGGCACAGTCAGAGTCCCGACAGATCCACTTTCGCTTCCTCCACACCAGGCGCACCGGTCGGCCACCGGAGGGAAGGTCACGTATCTGGGTGACCGAACGCCCGTGGCCAACCGCTCGGACACCGCAACTCCCACATCCGACCACGTTGGCCGTGGTCTCGACGGAGATGAACAGTTCGCCGTCCTGCTCGATCATGGCCAGGACGACAAAGCCGTCCATACCCAACAACGCGGTCGCGCCGCTACTACCGTCATTCATGTCCCGTGTCCTCCGGTCTCGCTGGTCTTAGCAACCGCAAGAATCGGAGGCCACGGGGCCTCAGTGGTGGATGCCTATGGGAGGATCACCGGAAAACACCGCCCCACGCCTCATCGAGAAGAGCCCGCTATACAACTGGCGTGCCCGAAGCATCGGGCCTGATGCCGTTCGCATTGGTCGCCACCTCCGCTACTCACGAGCGGCAGTCGTTCGGTGGCTTGACCAAGAGGTCAAACGACAGAGCAAGGCGATCTAGTTCATCCAAAGCAAGAGCGCCCCGGCGGTCACCGAGGCGCTCTCATCGACCCACAACCATTTTCCTGGGATGGAAGCAAGGAGGATCATCTGAATCTTACGCCAGCGTGACGGCGAGTTCGGTCACACCGACTCCGCCTCCACTGCGACAGTCCGGGCACACACGGCCCGATGACATCAGCCCTGACCCACCAAGTGGTGGGACACCGCGTTATCGAACTGGAATCCCCGCGAAAGCGGGGTCATGACGATGGCGATCAGAAGACGCACTCAACCGAGTCACTTGGCCGGGAACACCGTAGATGTCCACTCTGACCCCCATCGTTCCGTCACACATCGTGACGGCCAGGCTGGTTGACGGCACCAGAGGCAAGCCGGGAGTGGTGGCGAAGCAGCAAAAATTGCTTCGTTGGTAACGGTGGGTCAGGGACACCCCCAAAAGCAACAGCCCAAATCTCTTGGTCCTTCTCTATCCAAGCGAATGGGCCTTGCCCTACCCATGCACCGATTCAGACGAGAGCGATGCCCGTGTCAAGACAACAACGCAACCCAGCGACACCTTTACCGATGCCCGTGTTCGGCGTGCCAGCAGAAGGACGAAAGTGCCGTTCCTGCGAACTCTGGTTCCATCGCAACCATTTTTGGCGGTCGAACACGAAGTCCTACGTTGACCGATGTAACAAATGCGCGCCTAGTCAGCCAAAGCGCCGATTCGCCAACACAGGAAACACCGGCAAGCCCAAGCCAGTTGCCCCACGGCCCCGACGCTTCATTAACCCCGCCTCTTCACGCCGGCATTT